>NZ_CP017560.1:1874497-2186913 GCF_001753205.1 Sporosarcina ureilytica
AACAACCATGAAAAGACCGATTATTTTATTAACCGGTGGTGGAACGGCAGGACATGTGTCGGTCAACGAAGCACTTATCCCAGTGTTTCAAGAACGTGGTTATGAAGTCCATTATATAGGTTCTCATGATGGAATAGAAAAAGAATTGATAGGGAAACGTTTTCCTGACGTCACATACCACGCGATACAAAGTGGAAAATTACGACGATATTTCTCCGTGAAGAATTTCACAGACCCATTTCGAGTAGGCGTTGGCTTATTGCAGGCACTGGCTGTTATCCGTAAATTAAAACCTGAACTCATCTTTTCGAAAGGTGGATTCGTGTCAGTTCCTGTCGCATTGGCAGGTCAATTGGCTAAAATTCCTGTTATTATTCACGAATCTGACGTCACACCAGGTCTTGCGAATAAATTAGCAGTTCCTTTTGCAACGCATGTATTTACAGTGTTTGAACAAACGTTAGCGTATGTGCCTGAAAGTAAATCCACTTGTTCAGGAGCAGTCATTCGACCTGAATTGTTTACCGGCATAAAAGAACAAGGCTTAAAACAAGTCGGATTTAGTGGGAACAAGTCAGTTCTTATCGTCATGGGAGGTAGTCAAGGTTCAAGATTATTAAATGATGCGATAAGAAACGAATTAGAAGTGATCACGGAAACTTTTGATGTCATCCATTTATGTGGGAATGGTCATTTAGATCCTTCATTAAATGCACACAGACATTACAAGCAGTTTGAATATGTCACAACAGAGTTGCCGCATTTATTAGCTGCCTCCGATTTTGCAATTTCACGAGCTGGTTCGAATGCAATCTTCGAATTACTTGCGCTAAAAAAGCCGATGTTACTTGTCCCTCTTTCCGCAGCACAAAGTAGAGGAGACCAAATTTTAAATGCCAATTACTTTAAATCACTAGGATTGGCACATGTTCTTGAAGAAGAGGAAATCGCTGTTCGACCTTTTTCGACGGAATTGCTAAAATTGAAGAAAGATGAACAGCAATTAAAGACCCGTATGAAGAATAGTGAAGGTCCAAAAACGCCAGAGGAAATGGTTGAACTAATTATGAACTTTAATAAGTTAAGTTAGAATTCTATGTGAAGGCGTCAAAATACTTGTAAAATAGCGGAAAATTACCTTTTTTCGTATAAAATTCTAATAGTTCGTGCTAAACCCTTTAAGTTCTAGTCTTTGCATGGTAAAATTAACTAGGAATAAAAAATATAAACACAAAATGCCTTTTGGCAAATGTGGAGGTCATTGTACATGTCAAAAAATTTAGGTACTCAATCGCCTTATGATGCTTTTACAGGGCCAAACCTTGGGTACGTAATGGAAATGTATGAATTATTTAAGTCTTCCCCTGAGTTAGTTGATGATGAACTCGCAGAAATGTTCAACCGATTTGGTGCTCCTATTGAAGATAGCGGTGAACAAGTAACAATCGAAGGTTCAGTCCAATCAACGAATATTGGTAAAGTGATTGCTGCTTTTAAGTTACAAGAGGCAATCCGTACATACGGACATCTTGCGGCTGACGTTTATCCGCTCGGCGATCGTCCAAAAGATTTAACGCGTATTGAATTATCTTACTATGGTTTATCCGAAAAAGATTTGGAAGATATGCCAGCAAGTTTATTCTTAACGCATGTACCTGCACATATTGAAAATGGTCTTGAAGCTATCAATTATATGAAATCGCTTTATACTGGAAAAATATCCTATGAATTTGCGCATGTAATTGATGAAGAAGAGCGACAGTGGATTCAATCTAAAATTGAAAACGGAGAAGTATCCACTCAATTATCGGCTGATGATAAGAAAGCGCTTTTAGAGAAATTAACTAAAATTGAAGGTTTTGAAAAGTACATACACCGTACATTTGTCGGTGCAAAGCGATTTTCTATCGAAGGACTTGATACGCTTGTTGTCTTATTAGATGAGCTTGTCCGTCGTTCTGAAGAGGATAAAGTAAAGAAAATGTTAATTGGTATGGCACACCGTGGACGTTTGAACGTGCTTGCACATATTTTAAAAAATCCTTACGAAATGTTCTTTGCACATTTTGCTGGGGTTTCCGATCAACCATTTTTGCCAACGGACGGTTCCTTGGAAACAACACGCGGTTGGTTTGGTGACGTAGTCTATCATTATGGCTCACTATATAATAGTCCGTCAGGTATGCAACGTTTCCTAGCTTACAATCCATCCCACTTAGAAGTAGTGAATGCAGTTGTAACAGGTCAAACACGTGCCGCACAGGAAGCAGAAAGTAAGGCTGGAAACGCCGTTCAAGATACAAACTCCGCGTATGCGATTCTTGTACATGGGGATGCAGCTTTTCCTGGCCAAGGCGTAGTACCTGAGACATTTAACTATAGCCGTGTCCGTGGTTTCAAAACAGGTGGTTCCATCCATGTTATTGCCAACAATATGATTGGTTTTACGACGGAACACTATGATTCTAGGTCGACACATTACTCTTCTGACCCGGCAAAAGGTTTCGAAGTACCGATTATACATGTGAATGCCGACTGCCCAGAATCAGTCATTGCGGTAGCGTCATTTGCATTTGAATATCGTCAAAAGTTTGGTAAAGATATTGTAATAGATTTACTTGGATACCGTCGTTACGGTCATAACGAAATGGATGAGCCACTCGTTACAAATCCAACGATGTATCATAAAGTACATCAACACCCAACAGTGCGTGAGATGTATGGAAATGTACTAACTACCGAAAATGTTGTAACTGCTGAAGAAGTAGAAAAGCTTGATGAAGATACATTTAAGCTTATGCAGCAAGCACATGACGTAGTAAGAGAACATCCAAGCGCGAAAGAGAAAGAAGATAAAGAAATAGTTATTCCGGATGAAGTGCTAGCTGGATATCCTGCTGAACTTGAAACGGGTGTTGCAGAAGATAAATTGCGTACAATGAACGAAGAACTACTCAATTTCCCAGAAGAGTTTAATGTTTTTGGACGTCTCGTTCGTATTTTAAAAAGAAGAGAAGAACCGTTCAAAGGAAATGGGAAAATCGATTGGGCACATGCTGAAACGCTTGCATTTGGTTCCATTTTGCAAGACGGAAATCCAATCCGTTTGACAGGTCAAGACGTTCAACGTGGAACATTTGCACACCGTCATCTCGTTTTACATGATGAAAAAACAGGAGAAGAATACTTACCGCTTCACCATATTAGTGGTGCAAATGCTTCATTTGATGCTTTTAACAGCCCGCTTACAGAATCAGCAATTGTTGGTTATGAGTATGGCTATAACCTTGAAAATCAAAAAGCATTATCGATTTGGGAAGCGCAGTATGGAGACTTCGCCAATATGGCCCAAGTGATGTTCGATCAGTTTATTTCTGCCAGCCGATCGAAATGGGGTCAACAATCAGGACTCGTCATGTTATTGCCACACGCACATGAAGGACAAGGTCCAGAACATACGAGTGCAAGACTAGAAAGATTTTTACAAATGTCAGCAGAAAATAACTGGACAGTTGCGAATCTATCTAGCGCGGCAAACTATTTCCACATTTTACGCCGTCAAGCGAAAATGTTAGGGGAGCCGTCAATGCGTCCGCTCGTAATCGTATCGCCAAAATCACTGTTACGTCACCCATTGGTTGGTGCTGACGTTGAAGATTTAACAGAAGGTAGTTTCCAAACTGTTCTAGAGCAACCTGGAACAGGGACAAAGAAAACTAAAGTTGAACGGATTTTATTCGCAAGCGGTAAAATGGCTATCGATTTAGCTGAACAAGTAAAAGATGGCGAAGGATTCGATGATATTCACATCGTTCGTGTTGAGCAACTCTATCCTTTCCCATCCGAAAAGATTCAAGAAATCGTTTCGCGCTATTCAAAAGTAAAAGAACTTGTTTGGGTGCAAGAAGAACCGAAAAATATGGGTTCATGGTCATTTGCATATCCGTATATTCAAGAGATAGCAGGTAATAAAAAAGTTTCTTATGTTGGACGTCCTGATCGTTCTAGTCCATCAGAAGGAGACGGTGCATCTCATTCAATTGAACAAAAGCGTATTATCAATGAGGCTTTAAACCGTTAACACGGTATATTCAAAGGAGGAAATTATTGTGGCAGAGATTATCGTACCAGAACTTGCAGAATCGATTACAGAAGGAACAGTTTCACGCTGGTTAAAACAACCAGGTGAAGCTGTTGAACGTGGAGAGTTTATCGTTGAACTCGAAACGGATAAAGTTAACGTTGAAATTATTTCGGAAGAAGCTGGAACAGTTCAAGAACTATTAGCAGAAGAAGGCGACACAGTAGAGGTTGGACAAGTTATTGCTATTGTTGGTGAAGGTTCAGGTGCACCAGCAGCGTCCGCACCTAAAGCGGAAGCACAACCTACAAAGGAGGATGCACCGGCTCCAGCAGAAGCAACTGCGACAGCTGACGAACGTACACTTGCAAGTCCAGCGGCTCGTAAACTAGCACGCGAAAAAGGGATTGACTTAGCGGCTATTAATCCAGTAGATCCAATGGGACGCGTGAAAGTACAAGATGTTGAAGCACATGCTACTGCTCCGAAAGCGCCAGCAACTCCAGCGGCTCCAGCACCACAAGTGGATGATGGTCGCGTGACACGTGAAAAAATGACACGCCGTCGTCAAACAATTGCAAAACGTTTACTAGAAGTAAAGCAGTCTACTGCAATGCTAACAACGTTTAACGAGATTGATATGACAAATGTCATGGCGCTTCGTTCACGTAAAAAAGATGAGTTTTTTGAGAAAAATGATGTGCGTCTAGGATTCATGTCATTCTTTACGAAAGCTGTTGTTGCAGCACTGAAAAAGTTTCCATACGTTAACGCTGAAATCGATGGCGATGAAATCGTACTTAAAAACTACTACGATATCGGAATCGCTGTATCTACAGAAGGTGGGCTCGTTGTACCGAACGTTGTCGATGCAGACCGTAAAAACTTTGCAGAGATTGAAGGTTCAATTCGTGAACTCGCAATTAAAGCACGTGACAATAAATTAACAATTGCTGATATGACAGGCGGTTCATTTACGATTACAAACGGCGGCGTATTCGGTTCTCTAATGTCAACACCAATCCTAAATGGTACGCAAGTTGGTATTCTTGGTATGCACACAATTCAAAGACGTCCAGTTGCTGTGGGCGATAATATTGAAATTCGTCCGATGATGTACGTGGCACTCTCTTATGACCACCGCGTTATCGACGGTAAAGATTCAGTAGGGTTCTTAAAAATGGTAAAAGATCTTATCGAAAATCCAGAAGACCTACTACTTGGCTCATAATTAAACATCGGCCCGTTGCATTATGCGGGCCGATTTTGTATTCTTAAATTAGAGGTGATATCATGAATTTCAAAAAATGGCCAGAAGTACCCGCACTTAAAACAGTAGTATGTAAACATACTGACGCGGAAAAATACGTTGTAAACAACGCACTTACTGTCGGAAAAGATTATGAAGTGAAAAATGAAACGGAAGAATTCATATTCGTTATCGATAATAGTGGAAAAGTCGGCGGTTATTATAAAACTTATTTTGAATGACGATTAAAAGTGGAGGGCACCTGTAGTTAGCTATATAAAAAGCGAACAAGAGGCGTTTTTCACCTGCTTGGACTATCTAATGCTGAGCTTAGGGCGTCCTCCATTTCGGTTATTCATATACTCATTATTTTTATAACATTAATCAGCCTGATATCTGCAATATTGCGATAATCGGGCTTTTTATAATAGGAGGCGGCGTTAAGAATGCGGTCAATTATAGAGAAAGAACAACAGAAAAGACAGCAAAAAGAACATACCATACATATGCAACGATTGATCCAAGAAGGGGGCTATATTTCACCTGATGAATATTTATGGGAAGACATCTTGGTCGGTGTTGCCTTAAAGAAACCGATTTTATTAAAAGGACCATCCGGTGCAGGAAAAACAAAGTTAGCCCAATCAATTTCACACTTTTTCAATCAACCGATGCACAGTGTTAACTGTTCGGTAGATTTAGATGCCGAATCTCTACTTGGATTTAAAACAATTGTTCAAAAAGATGGAGAAACCATGATAGAATTTGTTGAAGGTCCTGTCGTCAAAGCGATGAAGGAAGGGCATATTTTATATATTGATGAAATTAACATGGCAAAGCCCGAAACATTGCCGATTTTACATAGTGTACTAGACCATCGTCGGATGTTAACAAATCCTTTTACTGGTGAAGTGATTTATGCACACGAAGATTTCACCGTAATTTCTGCAATTAACGAAGGGTATGTGGGCACATCACCAATGAATGAAGCACTTAAAAACCGATTTATCTCATTTTCTATACCATATCTATCAGGTGAAGAACTAAGAAAAGTAATGGAATCTGATTTTCCAGATGCATCTAAGCAACTGATTGATACAATGATGAATATCGGTAATGAATTAAAGAAACAAGTGATGAATGGGCTATTGTCTGATGAGGCAGCTTCAATTCGTAGTTTACTTGATGCAATCAGTCTTGCGGAGCACATTTCCGTTAAACGTGCGATACGTTATGCGATTGCTGAAAAGTTGGAAGACCAAATCGAGCGTAATTTAATAATGGAACTTGTCGATACATGGGTGAAATGAGGCGATATTCATGGTTAAAATGAACCGATTTATCCAGTTTAATGATGAAACGGTTGATACAAAAACATTAATATTATACGAGCGGTTAGCAAGGGCTTTAGCTGATGCAAATTATTTAGAATTAACCGAACGGAAGTTATTAGAATTTCGTCCTGAGGAAGGTGTATTGTCGATGACAGTGTTTTGGCGTCATCGAGCTGAAGAAATCATGCATGCTGGTCGCCTCTCAGATATTTATTTATTATCTGCTGGATTTTGGAAGCATTTTAACATCCAAACATGGAGAAATTTCACGCTAAACTATGAACATCATACACTCAAACAATTGGCATTCGAACTATTATTAATGCTCGAGGAATTTCGGTTATCAGATAAAATTATGAATGAAAGACCCGGAACAGTCGACGCATTCACAGTTCGAAAAGAGGCATATGTGGCTTTTCATAGAACTGGTGTTCAAACAAACATGCGAATGGGACATCTTGCTGATGCATTATTAAATGAATTATACATCGTTCTATACGAAGGAACTTTTGCTGGATCATCAATTGAATGGGGACCGATTCAATTTGATTTAGTAAAATCAATTTTAGAAAATGCATATGATACGAAAAGTACCGAGGAAAATGTATATGTAGTGAATCGAATCATGACAGTCATTGAAGATTCGATTCAAGCCGACTTACTCCATCAATATTATTCAATCGGTGATGCTTTCACAGGAAAAGAAATCGCGCCGTTTGAATACCATGAAGGAATGCAAGACGCGGAAAGTGGAGAGGAAGATTCAAAAGATACAATCGAGGAAGTCTTTAGAACATGGCATGAGGAAAATGAAGAAGAACAGGGCGTGCACTTACAATTTGAATTGGAACACGGCCGTTCAAGCAAGGCAATAGGCGAGGATGCCACTGAGGGAAGCAATGAAGCGGAAATTGAAGAAACTGGGTATGGTCAATCCGTTGGCGATAAAAGCGAACAAGAAGCCGAAGATGAACGAGAACAAACAGGTGGGCGCGACAACCCCAAAAAACAAGCAGGCCATCAGTTCGGGAAAGAACATCTCAATGTTGTCTATGAAGAACAGATAGTCGAAATCCAAAATGAAATTGAAAATCGTCGAAAACTGCAACTATGGCGTGAATCACAAAAGCCATACGTTCGTTCGTTTGTAGAAGAAATGAGAAAAAGAATAGACTTAAAACAAGAAACTAAAAGGGAACGGCTCATGCACGGTCGACTATCAACAAAATTAACGACTTTATTAATTGATGAGCGCCCGAAACCATTTTATCGAAAAAACGCACCATCTACTCAATTAGATGCAGTGTTCGGTTTACTCGTTGATGGTTCAGCATCCATGATTGATAAATTGGATGAAACAAAAAAAGCCGTGTTGTTATTTCATGATGTGTTACGAGAACTACAAGTGAGCCATGAAATCTCTTCATATGCGGAAGATGCTTTCAAAGCTTCGGCAGAAGTTCAACCGAATATTTTTGGCTTGATGCATACTTTTCAAGATCGAAATTCGGATAGTGGGCTGCCAATTTTATCGTTTGATGCGGGTGAAGATAATCGAGACGGTTTTGCGATACGTTGGATGGCTGATCGTCTTGCACGAAGACCAGAAAAACATAAATTTTTACTTGTTTTCTCTGATGGAGAACCCTCTGCATTTGGGTATGATCGGAATGGTATTGTAGATACAGCGGAAGCCGTTATGGAATCAGAAAAAAGAGGCATCTCAGTTATTCATTTATTTTTAGCTAAAGAAGAACCCACAGAAGATCAAAGAGCCATTTTTTCAATGATATATGGCAATAAAACAGCATCCTCACATACAGTAGAAGGATTTTCAGACCAAACGTTAAGAATTTTGAGGAAACTACTCGCGATTGTGATTCGAACAAACTAAAGTGGGTATTTGCAATAGTAAAACGAGTGTTGTTGTAACGATTTATTCGTAGCAACAACACTCGTTTTAAGTTGTTAAGCTTATTTAACGTTGCTTTCGTTACAAATAAAAAACTGTAAACAGGAAAATCCGTGTTTACAGTTTATAAACTTATTTAATTGGAACAAATCATAAGGGGGAATAATCCTTTGCCTACGAAATCGAAATAGTCAATGGAAAGTTTAAGTTTTTATGAAGATCGATTTTCAGTTTTTTCATGAACTGCCAGTAATCTTTGTTTAAGTTCTTCTTCCATACGCCCAATTTCAATTTCAGCAGCTTTTCGTTTTTCACGGCCATCTGCTTGGATAAGGAGTGTTTCTTCAATCGTCTGAATAAGGTTTTCTTGCGTCTTTTTCAACGTATCGATTTCAATGATTCCACGCTCGTTCTCCTTGGCGGTTTCAATGGAATTCACTTTCAACATTTCTGAGTTTTTAAGGAGTAAATCATTAGTTGTTTTTGTTACCATTTTTTGAGATTCAACTGCTTTTTTCTGTCGATTTAACGTTAATGCAATCGCAATTTGGTTTTTCCATAATGGAATAGAAGTCATTATGGATGATTGAATTTTCTCTGCAAGCGTTTGGTTCGTCTGTTGAATCATACGAATTTGCGGCGCACTTTGTATGGTGATTTGGCGTGACAGCTGTAGATCATACAGACGTTTTTCAAGTCGATCCAAAAATTGTACCATATCATTAACTTCTTGATAAGCCATTTGATCATTCGATAATTCGGCTTCTCTTCGCATTTTTGGAATAATTTCATTCGCAAGTTCATCACGTTTTAATTCTCCAGCAGCGATGTAAACATTTAATGCTTGAAAATATGTTTTGTTTTGCTCGTATAATTGATCGAGCATTTTTACGTCTTCCATTAATCCCATTTTTGAATGCTCTAGTTGAACACCGATTCGATCGATTTGTGTGCTTAACTTTTGATATTTTGTCATCATTTCTTGAATTGATTTAGAAACTCGGCCGAATAAGCGGCTAAGGGCAGATTGTTTCTTTTCACCTAAATCATCTGGATTAATTTCTCCAAGTTTACTCATTAAGTCTTTAAGTATGTCACCAACAGGCCCTACATCCTGGTTTTGGACATGGTCGAGCATTTTATGAGAAAAGCGTGAAAGTTCCCCTTGTGCGTTTGCACCATATGAGATAATTGCTTCATAATTACCAACAGGAATTTGGTCCGCTAATTGAACCGCCTTTTGACGCTCTTCGTCCGATAAACGATCGATTAGTTTGAGGGATGTGTCCGGTTGTTCATTTTTAGTTTGCATTTCTTTAGGTAACAGCGGTTCATTCATATCGAAAGGATTATCGAGTAAATCATCAAATGTTTTAATTTCACTTACAGTATTCTTACTTTCTGTCATGTTCTGTTTCTCCCTTCATTTCTAAAAGAGGTTTATTCTTATTCATCGTCACATCTACAAAATCGATTTCCATTTTTAATGTTTCTATATCTGATGAAATCGCATTTCGTAAATCTCGCTCTAATTGCTCACTAACGTCATTTAAAGTTTCTCTCGTATCTTGCAAAGCCACTTGAATATCTTTATCTTTAAGCGGTTGGTTGACAAGAATTGCATATTTGGATGTTAATTCAACCGCCGAATCTAAATGTGCGTAGAAGAAGTTCTCTACTTGATAAAATTTTTGTGGATTTGTTTTAACGATATTAATAATTTTCCTGGAAAGAAGGTTCATTTCATGTAATTGCCTAAAGGCTTGCACAGATCTAACTTTCCCATAATAACTATTTAAGCGTTTTAATTTTCGTCTAGCCTCATGAAGTTGTCCTTTAATATAATTATACTCAGAACGCTTCATACCTAGTTTTTTTGTCGTTGACTGAATTTGAATCTGCTTTATTGTAAATGAACTAGCGAAATAAATGACGATGAGTAGGCCTGTAGCTGCAAAAAAATTTAAACTAGTGCCAAATAGTAAATAGATCCATGAGCCGAAACTAATGGGGACTGCTATGAAATGTCTCATAAAAAAATGCTTAATTTCTGTCATGTTCAGGCCTCCTTTTATCATATAACTGTAATACGTATTAAAGTCGATTAGGTTTCATATTCCTCTTTAATTATACCCGAAAACCTGTCTACAAACATTCCTTTTGTTTTGCAAAGTGCATTTTAGTGGACTTCATACAGGACTTTGTTAAAATTATACAATATTCTCGAATAATTATTAGCATAGGTTAGAGATTTTTCTCATGAAAAAAGGAGTAGATTCAGTTTGTATGAAGTAATCTATATGAAAGCGGATTTTGAACCGTGGTGGTTGTTTGATGGCTGGGAAGAAAACGTTTTGTCTCGCCAATCATTTCATGATTTGAGCGGTGCAGAAAGCTGTTTAAATGAACTAATCATGAGATTTAGAAAGCGGTACCAACATGAGCGTATGCAAAAACAATGTTTTTACGCATTTTGGTCTGAAGATGAAAAACAATTTTGCGAAGGCTGCGACGATGATTTACAAATTTTCCATGGTATATTTTTGCTTCAGGATGGAAAGCCTTGTATATGATGAAAGTATGAAGCCACGATATACAAGGTTATATCTACATGATGGTTAATTAAACATTCAAAGAATGCTGGAGGGACTTTTACAGCAGATATCATTGAATTTTAAATAATAAATTGAATAATTTGTTATTTTGAATTGACAAATGTTTTATTAATGATATACTTAAGTCAACAATTAAAAGAGACAGTTATCGAAGTAACGTATTCACATATTACAAAAAGTGATCGGCGTTTACGATACTTTTTGTAATATGTGAATTTTTCTTTCAAGAACTTTCTCATATTATAGTATTTATTATTTGGAGGGTTTCAACATGAAACAAGGTACAGTAAAATGGTTTAACGCAGAAAAAGGTTTTGGCTTCATCGAAGTTGAAAACGAAGACGACGTGTTCGTACACTTCTCAGCTATCGAAGGAGAAGGATTCAAGTCACTTGACGAAGGTCAACAAGTTGAATTCGAAGTTGTTGAAGGCGACCGCGGCCCACAAGCTGCAAACGTTGTAAAACTAGTCTAATCTAACTAAAACCAAAAATGAAAGAGGCGTCCTTCTCGGATTGCCTCTTTTTGCCGTTAATGCCCATCAACGGATTCTAACTCGGAAGTGACGGTAAAAGAATTACCTTCAGAGGTTTGAATCGCTTCACGTTTCACTTCACCAAAACCTTGGACAAAATATTTTCGATTAATGGAGTTTTTATCTTTCTTTTCAATGACAATCGCATTTTCAAAAGTTCGAAAAGGGGTCTCAACGGTTTCATCAGTTTTGATAATTGTCCAAAGGTCGAATGTAGCTCCTTTTTCGAATGGCTTTTGTAAATAAATCCCTACAGGTGTCAGCGCGTCTAATTCTTCAATAGAAGGGAATTCATCTTTATAATTAACAGTGGATTCTTCTAACGTGTAGATTTGATTATCTGTTACTTTAAATATCTTTCTCAAAAATACGCCACCATTATCCTCATAAATGATGAAATAATTTTCGTATGGTTGTGCAACTTCGATTGTAAAACCGGCAAATTCATTTCCTTCACCTTTATAGTGGGCTTTTGTTCCATCTTTTAGAAAAAAATCACGAAGGGGTACGGTTGTTTCGTCATTTTGATGGGGAAGGCCTTCGTTTGTACCTTGCTCACCACCTTGGTTTTTCTGCGCTGTTTCTTTAGAAGTGATATTCGTCCCATCTTTTATCGAAACATCTTTATCTTTCACGGCTTTATCAGCACAGCCAGTTACCAATAAAGCCAAGGTGAGTACAATGATTAAATAGTTGGCTTTTTTCAATTTTGAATCCTCCTTTTATTACGTTATCCCCCAAAACTATGAATTCATACAGATTTATTAACATGAAAAAATCCGTTAGCCCAATAAGGAGGTAACGGATTATTACAGATTTTATTCAATTGATTCAAGTGCTGAGGTGACGATAAAATCTTCTGCCTCATCGCTTTCCATAATCGATTTTCTTAATACTTCTCCGTATCCAGGGACTAAGTATTTAAAGTTTGTAAATCCACTGCCCGCCATTTCTAATACAAGTGCATTGTCGAAAGTTTGCAAAGGTGTTTCAACAGTAGCGTCTGTTTCGATAATTGACCAACCATCAAACTGAGTTCCAATAACTAATGGTTTTTGCAAATAAATTTCTTTGACTTTTAATTGATTTAACGTCTCTTCATCAGGTAAAGATTTATCGACATCGATTGGATCTTCGGCTAACAAGACAATTTTGTTTTCTTCAATCCGATATACTTTTCGTAATTCCACGCCACCATTGTTCTCATCAACGATAATATAGTTATTACCGATTGTATGAACTTCAATAGTAAATTCGGCAAATTCATTTCCTTCACCTTTATAATGGGCCTTGGAACCATTTGGTAAGAAATAATTGATTAGCTGGACTTCATCATCTTTGTTTTGATTAGGTTTGTCTGTTTTGTCTTCTTTGTTTACATCCACCTCTTTTTCTTTATTTATTTGTTGATTAGATGATGTTTTTTTATCAACTTCACCATTATCTTTCGGCGCTTCTTTTGCTGAGCAAGCGACGAGTATACAGACAAGGAATGAAATAAATAAAGTTTTCGTTGTTCTTTTCATCCAAGATCACTTCCTTTATTCAATTAATTACCTTTATGATAATAAAATAAACCTAAAGAATAAAGGTACGTGGAAAGAAATTTGAAGTGTACTTAGAAGTGAATACGCTAAATTTAATTTACAAAAAACGCCTTCCATATAAAAAGGAAGGCGATCATGTTTAGTTCTTTTCTGTTTGCTTTGCTGACCATTCAAGGTATTCTTCATAAGTCATTAATCTATCGATAATGGTTCCATCTTCGCGGATTTCAATAATCCGATTGGCGATTGTTTGAATAAACTGATGGTCATGAGATGTAAATACCATTGCACCTTTAAATGCAGTCAACCCATTGTTTAGCGATTGAATGGATTCTAAATCCAAGTGGTTTGTAGGTTCATCCAGTAAAAGGACGTTCGCATTTGTGAGCATCATTTTAGATAGCATGCAGCGTACTTTTTCGCCTCCAGAAAGAACGGAAGGCTTTTTCTTTACTTCTTCTCCAGAGAAGAGCATACGGCCTAAGAAACCTCTAAGGAATGTTTCAGTTTCATCTTCAGGAGAATATTGACGTAGCCATTCGACTAACGTACTCTCGGACCCTTGGAAAAACTCTGAGTTATCAATAGGGAAGTACGCATGTGTTGTTGTAACGCCCCATTTTATTGAACCCGTATCTGGCTCTGTTACTTCCGCTAGAACATCAAGTAAAGCAGACTTTGCAAGTGGGTTACCGAGGAGGATGATTTTATCCTCTCGTCCCATTGAAAAGTTCACGTTATCAAGTAATTTTACGCCATCGATTGTCTTCGAAACGTCTTTGACTGTAACAACGTCATTTCCAATTTCACGTCCAATTTGGAAGTTAACATATGGATAACGTCTTGATGAAGGTTTAATGTCATCTAGCTCAATTTTATCGAGCGTCTTTTTACGTGAAGTCGCTTGTCGAGATTTAGAAGCGTTCGCACTAAATCGGGCAATAAAGGCCTCAAGCTCTTTAATCTTCTCTTCTTTTTTCTTGTTTTGGTCTTGTGCCATTTTAAGCGCAAGTTGACTTGATTCGTACCAGAAATCATAGTTTCCTGGGTAAATTTGAATCTTACCGAAATCAAGGTCTGCAATTTGAGTACAAACATTGTTTAGGAAATGTCTATCGTGAGAAACAACGATAACCGTGTTGTCGAAATCAATTAAGAAATCTTCTAACCAACGAATCGCTTGTATGTCAAGGTGGTTGGTCGGCTCATCTAGCAGTAATACATCTGGCTTACCGAATAAAGCTTGAGCAAGAAGCACTTTAACTTTGTCGGCACCTTTTAGTTCGGACATTTTTAGGTGGTGCATTGATTCAGGAATCCCTAAACCTTGAAGTAAAATCGCTGCTTCGGATTCAGCTTCCCATCCATTTAAATCAGCAAATTCACCCTCAAGCTCAGCTGCACGCATACCATCTTCGTCAGAAAAATCTTCTTTCATATAAATCGCATTTTTTTCATTCATAATGTCATAAAGTTTTTTATGTCCCATAATAACTGTTTCAAGTACTTCGTTTTCTTCATATTCGAAATGGTTTTGTTTAAGAACGGCCATCCGCTCATCTGGGTTCATACTTACATTTCCTGTTTGTGGTTCAATTTCACCTGATAATACTTTCAAAAACGTTGATTTTCCTGCACCGTTCGCTCCGATTAAGCCGTAACAGTGGCCAGGATTGAATTGTATATTAACATCTTCAAAAAGTTTGCGATCCGCAAATTGAAGACTAACATTATTAACTGCAATCATTTGACTCCTCCTAAATTCACAATGCAATAATTATAACATGATTTACAAGTAGAATGGAACGTCTAAAGTTAATAGTTTAACACATAATCGTAAATCTTAAAATGTAAATGGATAAGTAGCTTGAGCAAGTAAGCTAGGGTAAACTGAAGTAGTAAGTTGTAATGACAATTTATGATGAAATAAAAACTCCATCTAGAAAGGACTATTCTTATTGTCTGATACAAATAAAAAAACAAATATAATTCTTCTATTAATAACGATTTTTGCGATTTCAATTAATTTACGTCCCGCGATTACGTCGATTGGACCTATGTTAGAAACCATTCGTGATCAACTATCGCTATCAAATGCTCAAGTTAGTCTGCTTACCGCTGTTCCGGTCATTGGTATGGGTATATTTGCAATGTTATCTCCTATTCTTAACCGATTGTTCGGACTCAAACAGACGATGTACGTGATGCTTCTATTAATTGGGTTAATGACTGCATTACGTGGGTTTATATCGGGATATTTTATTTTGTTAAGTACCGCACTCATCGTTGGAATCGCAATTGCAATTGTTGGACCTTTATTATCTGCAATGATAAAACAAAATTTCCCTGATCGTGCGGCGTCTGTAATTGGTGTTTATTCATTTGGCATGGGAGTTGGATCTGCGGCAAGTGCAGGGCTAACAGCAGTATTCTATGAATCAACAAAGTCTTATCAGTTTGCATTAAGCATTTGGTCTGTCCTCGCGATTATAGGCCTTCTTTGTTGGTTTTTGACGATGAGAGGCTATGCAGAGGTTAGGCTTAAAAATGCAAATGATAAAATAGGCAGCTCAAAAAAAAGCGTTTCACCTTGGAACTCTAAAAAAGCCTGGCTATTTTTATTGTTTTTCGGATTACAATCTTCCGCATTCTTTTCAATCATTACTTGGCTAGCACCGATAGCCATTGCTTCCGGAATGAGTTTATTGCAGGCAGGGACTTTATTAAGTGTGATGACAACCGTTCAAATCTTTTTGAATATATTAATACCACTGGCAATGGAACGTTTTGGTTCTAGACGCTTTTGGTTATTATTGATGGTCATTTCTGGAATGATTTCGATTGTCTGTTTCTGGACGGGTATCTATCCACTTATGTGGGTAGGGGCCTTTATTATGGGTATTCCGTTAGGCGGTTTGTTCCCGGTTGCGTTACTTTTACCGCTGGATGAAACGGAAAACGCACAGGATGCCAACGCGTGGACAGCGATGATGCAGACAGGGGGATTTGTGATGGGGGGCTTATTGCCACTCGTTATTGCGCTCGTGTATGATTATACAGCGGATCATCACTTAACGTTTATCATTATGATGTCGCTTTATGTGATGATGCTCATCCTATCGTTTCTGATTGAGAATAAAAAGCAGGAAGTGGCTACTTAATATTTGGGCATGCTTTCTACAGATCATTCTTTAAAAACAATACGTATACAAAAAGAGCTGTACAGAATTCTGCGACAGCTCTGTTCTTTTTCATGTAAATCATTCAATCAACCGTTTCAAATCTTTCCAAGTTTCTAGAACTTCATCTAGAACAGGAAGAAAAATAATATGTCTACTCTTTTAAGACCAATATTGCTGAATAAACTCATCTCGACCTGAACGTGCTCGGTCCTCGGCATAATGTTCTTTTTCTTTTATGTAATAATCCTGGTGGTATTCTTCTGCCCGGTAAAATGTTTCCGCCGGTCGAATCGGGGTGACGATTGGCTTGTCGAATTTACCACTTGCAGCGAGATTTTCTTTGGACTGCTCTGCTACTTTACGATGTTCATCAGAATAATAAAAGATAGCAGTGGAATAGGAGTGTCCCCGGTCCTGAAATTGTCCGTCTGCATCAGTTGGATCTATTTGTTGCCAAAATATATCAAGTAACTTTTCATATGTAAAAACTGCAGGATCAAACGTAATTTCAACAACTTCTAAATGGCCAGAATCGCCTTTTTTCACATCTTCATAGGTAGGGTTTTCTACATGGCCACCCATATAGCCCGATACTACATCAATTATGCCATCCCACTCTTTAAATGGCTTCACCATACACCAAAAGCAACCTCCGGCAAATGCCGCTTTTGAAACTAACTGATTTGTCAATTTAAACAACGCCTTTCAACTATTTTATCTCTAGTTATCAGTATAGCATAATTGGAATCATGTAAATATTCGTTTGACTTTTCGGGCGTCATTTAATCAAAATTTGGCTGACTAAACGAGTGGATAGTCGTTCAGACTTACTATAATAAAAAAAGAGCGCTTGAAAAAGCGCCCTAATCATTTGGAGTGCCTATGAGCGGTTCATTTGTGTAATAAGTTTTCCATTAGTAAATATAGCTAGCTCCAATGATGATTAATAAAATGAAAAGCACGACAAGTAGAGCAAATGAGGACCCAACTCCACCTCTGTATTCATTGCCCATTAAGGCCACCACCTTTCGTTAACCTATTCGTAGCATATGCAGTGTGAGTAATGAAAAATGGGGGAATGTCATGGTCAAGTCTAAGATACAAGTTATTTTATTCATATTTATTGCATTGATTAAACAATCGATTTCAATCAATCATTCTTTTTATCTTTTTCCTGAAGCAAATTGACCAATAGGAATGATTATCTCATGATATGATAAAAGGGAATAATGAAACCATTCAAAGGTACAGAACGTTCTATGGTAAGAGATTAATTTATGGAGGAATTACAATGGAAGAGCATCATGACGAGCCTATATTAAGAAGAAGGAGAAAGAAAAAACTGCGCATTGGTCGAGTCATTTTCACACTCATTTTTCTTTTCTGTATCGCGGCGGGGATTTATTCGCTCGTACAATTTAATTTTGGAAAATCTATTGCTGAAGGAAATGAGATTAAGCCTGGAACTTTTGAAGCTGATAGTCTGAATCCAAACTTTCCATCTATTGAAAATTATTTGCTCTTAGGCATTGACGATGATGGGAGTGGAAAATCAAGAACTGATACTATGATGGTTTTATCTTGGGATAAAAAAGAAGGGACTATGCGTGTGATTTCATTTATGCGTGACATATACGCAGAAATTCCTGGCTATAAGTCTTATAAATTAAATACTGCTTATTATTTAGGTGGCGTTCAAACGACGAAAGATACCATTACCGGGATGTTTGGTTTGCCCATTCATCACTATGCGATTGTAGACTTTGACAATTTCGAGTCGATTGTCGATATCGCTTTTCCTCAAGGTGTAGAAATCAATGTGCAAAAAGAGATGTCCGAACAAATTGGTGTTACCTTAACGCCTGGCTTGAAAAAATTAAATGGACAAGAGTTACTTGGCTATGCCAGATTTAGGGCGGATGCAGAAGGTGATTTTGGCCGCGTTGCCCGACAACAGGAAGTGATTACTGCAATAAAAAAAGAAGCGATGAACCCGACGATGATCTTGCGCGCGCCTAAACTTGTAGGAGCACTTTCAGGATTTATCGAAACAGATTTAACAGCAAAAGATGAAATTGCACGTGTACTGCCAATTTTATTTAGCAAAGGCATCGATGTTGAAACGATGACAGTTCCAGTTGAAGGTAGCTATTCATTCAATTCTTATCGCCATGCGGGTTCTGTGATTGAAATTAATCTTGAAAAAAATAAAGAAGCTATTGCTACATTTTTAAACATGCCATTAAACTAAATGTTCGTTTGGAAAGAGGGAGGGATACTTATGGAGAGTAATGGACGAGAGAACCGTCATCAAATAAATGAAAAAAAGGGGAATATTATTTCCTTTTTAGGAGGGAAAAGTACACTTTTTGTACTCGTTTCTATTTTACTTGTCGGGTTAATTATATTTGTTTTTAAACAAATCCCTTTTGTGTTTTATCCACTTTCTGTCTTGTTTTCAACAGTTGTTTTGCCAGTTATCCTTGCGATGATCGGTTATTATTTACTAAGGCCCGTATTACGTTTATTAGAGAAAGCAAAAATACCGAGAATGTGGGGAATTCTCATTTTATTTCTTGCAACCGGAGGGCTAATTACATTACTAATATTCCTAGTCGTCCCGTTTTTAAAAATTCAATTTCATAATCTTGTAGATGATTTCCCAACATATTTTAAAAAGTTGACATTGACGATTGATCATTTTTTAAGAACGTCTATTTTTTCCTCATTTTACGAGAGTTTAGATATTAATCTCGCATCTTTAGTCGATACTGCGCCAAGTAACATCGGAAAAACAATAACGGATGCAGTTGGCGGCATTGCGGTCGGGGTCACTTCATTTGTTAGCGCATTAACTGGATTTGTTTTGGCAATAGTCACGGTCCCGTTTATCTTGTTTTATTTATTAAAAGATGGCGAAAAATTACCGAAAGTATTTATCAATATGTTACCGCCTCGAATGAGAGATGATGCACGGGATATTGTGAAACAAACAGACCATCAAATTAGTTCATACATCCAAGGTCAAATACTTGTAGCGATTTGTATCGGTGTCATGGTATCGATTGGATTTTTCATTATCGGTATGGATTACGCACTTCTATTAGGTGTGTTGGCTATGTTTACAAGTGTTGTTCCGTACTTAGGCCCATTAATTGCGATTACCCCTGCAGTTATAATTGCAGTTGTCACTTCTCCATTTATGATCGTAAAGCTTGCGATTGTCTGGACAATTGTTCAATTAATTGATGGGAAATTTATTTCACCGCAAATTATGGGGAAGTCATTACAAATTCATCCGATTACAATTATTTTCGTGTTGTTAACGGCTGGCTCATTGTTTGGTGTGGCGGGGGTTATTCTTGGGATTCCAGGATTTGCAGTCCTCAAAGTATTTGTCCAACATTTTTTTAGGTTGTATAAACTTCGCTATAATCGATACGCTACAGATAGTCGCTATCAATATAAAGACGTGGAGCGATAGACAGGAAAAAGTTATCAAATTCCCAATTTTTTACTAACACGCCTTGCTTAACTTTAATTCGAGGTGCATACTTAAATATGTTGCAATGCCAACAGTAGTTTTATAATCAAGGAGCTTGTGAACATATGATGAGTAAAGAAATGAAGATTCTGACGATGACGCCTACAAATGATCCGTGGGAAGCTTATTTGGATATTGAACAGCATGGTAAATTTACATTGTCGAGTATTGAATTTACGACAACGTATTTATGTAATATGCGCTGTGAACATTGCGCGGTTGGAGATATGTTGCAAATGAAGGATCCAGAGGGATTGCCGCTTGAGTTACTTATTAAGCGTTTGGATGAGATTCCAAATTTGCGCACATTTAGTATTACCGGCGGAGAGCCGATGTTCTCAAAAAAGTCGATTGAAGAATATGTGTTGCCACTGTTGCAATATACACATAGACGAGGCATTCGTTCTCAGTTAAATTCAAATCTGACGATGCCGCTAGATCGGTATATGGAAATTGCACCTTATTTAGATGTACTACATATTTCTCATAACTGGGGAACAATTGATGATTTTGTAGAGGGCGGATTTGCGAATATGCAACGAAAACCTTCTAGTGAACGACGAGCGGCACAGTTTGAAAGAATGATTGAAAATAGCCGTGCGTTGGCAGAGGCGGGGGTCATGGTTTCCGCCGAAACGATGTTAAATAAACGGACATACCCTCATTTAGCTCACATCCATAAACAAGTTATTGAAGAAATGAAATGTGCACGACATGAGATTCACCCAATGTATCCAGTTTCAAGTGCTGCGAACTTAGAAGTTTTATCATTAGATCAAACAAGAGAAGCGATACACCAGTTACTTGATATTCGAGATGAAGACGTATGGATGTTATTTGGCACATTACCATTTTATCCGTGTAGTGACAATCAAGAAGACTTAGCACTATTAGAACGGATTTACTCTAGCAAAAATGTGTCAGTACGAAATGATCCAGATGGACGTTCACGATTAAACGTTAATATTTTCACAGGAGATGTGATTGTGACTGACTTTGGCGATACGCCTCCGATGGGGAATATTCAAACAGATTCATTGCCTATCATGCTAGAACGGTGGCTAGAGAGACCGCTTGCACAAACGGTCTCATGTCATTGTCCGGCAGTTCGTTGCTTAGGGCCTAATTTATTAGTAAAAGATGCTTACTACCATGAAATGGATTTCCGAAATAGGAAGGCACGGATTAGTTACTAACAAAAACTCCCATTTATTCATTTAAATGGGAGTTTTACTGTTTTCTTAATTAACTTCAAAAATACGGTATTTATCTTCAGTTATGGCCAAATCAATTGTATAAAATATGTTTGAGTCCCAAAATTTTTTTGTCCAACAATCTTTTGTGATGGTTTTGCATGAATCCATTCCCAATCGGCATCACTATCCCAAAAACCAAAAGTATCTTCATCTTGATGCGAAAATATATACTGTGAAAGATCATTTATTGACTGGATATATAAAATGGGTGTCATTTTACGTAATGTTTCATTCATCGAGGTAAGTATCTTTTGAAAGTTTTCGTCTATGTCACGTAATAGAATATGCACAATGCCGTGACATCCCGCGCCGCGTCCACAATCTGCCTCATCTTCCTTACTCAAATCATAAGAAATAACTTCTGTTTGGCCAGTGCGGAATAATCTTCCTGACCTGTTATGTAAATCATTTTCAAAAGAACCCTGATTTAAAATACCGATTGGCCTATCACCTTCGATAAACAACATCCAAGCTCCTTCTTGATACGCAGAACCTTCTCCATCGACAATCACTGCCAATACCATCGCCTTTTGTGTTGTGATGATTTTGCTGATAAGATTTTCAATTTTCACCATGAATAACCTTCCTTTCCGTGTTCATACTTGCCAATGTTTAACTTTTCTATGCGCACATTGCACTCCGTATTATAATCTTTTATTTATTTGGTTAACCTAGATGTACTGAAAGGAGATTATAGGATGGTCCAATACTTACTTCCAGTTGTACTAGGAATCTTCTTTGGATTCATGTCGCGCCTTATGTTACTTCGCACGGATTTTAGGCAATATCCAACATATCCGCAAGGCCGGCTAATTCACTTATCCTTTGGATTCATTGCAGCTTTTATCGGTGCCGTCGTAATTCCTGCTGTACTTGAATCAGATTGGACAGCCGTGACCTTCTTTGGACTTGCGGCAACGCAATTTCGGGAAGTTCGAAAAATGGAAAGGGAAACATTAGAGAAAATTGATGAAAGTGAACTTGTGAAACGAGGTACTCCGTTTATTGAAGGGATGGCACAAGCTTTTGAAAGTAGAAATTACTTAGTCATGTTTACGGGGCTTGTGACTTCACTATTTACTGTATATTCAATTTGGTTTGGAATTATCAGCGGAATTGTGATGCTTTTCGTTTCGAAAGGCAGAATGTCCGGTAACGTAATCTCAAGTATTGCGGACGTCTCAGAAGGGGAGATTCGTTTTGAAGGTCCAACCTTATATGTAGACAATATTATCATTAAAAATGTCGGTTTAGAACAGACAAGAAAAATGATTCAAGAACGAGCAGTTGGTGCCATTCTGACGCCGAACAATCAAAATAGTATTGTTACGTTATCTCACCTTGGACAGCGTCAAGCAATTTTACACCAGGTTGCAACTGTACTAGGTGCATTTATAGATTCGGGCGAACCAGGGCTCATACCGCTTGCAAAACGGGATCTAGAAGATGGTAGAATTGCTTTATTTATTATGCCAAGAGAAAAAGAATTTCATCAAATTAAAACAGTCATTGAACAAGTTCCAGTGCTAGATAGTGCTCTGCGGATGCCAAGAAAGGCGGATAAAGGTAAATCATGAAACTTCGTACTAGGGGATGTTTAGAAGGTTGGGATTATATGAGTAGAGGTGGAACTAGATGAGTACAGAGACAGAAATCGTAGCAATTGTCACAACAAAAAAAGAGATGCTACAAGGCGGAGGCGCACCTGTTTTCATTGTCAATGAAAATAAAGAATTGCAAGAAACAGCGATGAACCTAGAAAAGATTTTAGATGCAGAAACCCATGAAATTAGTCCAACGACATTAATACTCGTGGCACGTTAATTGATATAGAGATGTAAAGGGCAAAGTAAGCTAAAATGGTACCCATCAAATATCTCATACAACAATTTGTCAAGAAGACGTAGTAAAAAAAGTCTGTCACAAGCTAGTTTCGAAGCGTAATGGAAACTGGCTTTTTTTGTGAAAGAAAATAAATGAGTCTTATGGATAATGATTCATCTCACTTGGCAACAGATCTTTTCATGGAATTAGCTTCACTATTCTCCATAACATTTCAACTACACTAAGGGAAATCGTAAAGGATTTCCCGGGCAACTATTTTTTTCGACATAAAATATGACTGGTGCCTGTCACTCACTCAATTCAGACACTATTCAGATAACTGTGGTGCGAATCATCTACGGCATTTTCACTTCCATCGGTTCGTCATAAGCCATAAAAGCATCCGCAAATAAAGCTTTGTCGGTTAATTCACGGAAGATGCCGTCGTAATAGCCAATCAGGTTATGGATGTTTTTTCTTTTAGTTGCTTGGAATAAGACGCGAACTGCTTGTATTGCGATTGTTTTTAAAAGTTCCCCTTTATCCGCGTGAATCTCGAATTTCATAAGTTTCGTGGTGTGTACACGATAAATGCCGTAAAGTTTGCTGGCAAGACCTTCATGATGATTTCCTGTGTAGGATTTAACCAAATCTTTGATACGTGAGTAAAGTGTGATTGGAATCATAGGTTCTTCAACAATTGGTTGATTTGGATCATGACTTGGTTCTGTTTTTGTCACTTGCTCATGTTTCGGTTCAGGAAGTTTTATTTGTTTATATGGTAGAAAAATATAAAGATTGGCACCTTGTCCACCTGTTTTCTCCCGTGAAAATACTTGTCTTTTAAGTATTTGTAATCGCTCCAATTTCTCGACTGAGCGGCGAACAGTGCGGTCTGATTTTTGTAAAGCCTTTGCAATCGTTCCTACTTTTAAGTGCGCAACACCGGGATATTTCACTGCATATCGGCTTAACATCGTCAGTACGTTTAGATCCGTATCGTTTAATTGATATCTGTGATCATTTAAATGCGAAGCGATTGCCTCGTTTAGTTCAAATTTATTTGCGAATGATTGGTATTTGCTTAAATAATTCATGGATGATCGGCCCCTTTTAGATTCCTGTCACTCTTTATATAGATTGGAATTTGGAAAAGGGATACATTTTTTGAAAATTAATTTAAAAAACTTTTAATAGCTGCTAGATGATGAATACGTATTATAAATACAAAGATATTAGTTTAATAAAAAGATAGGTTCGGTATTGGATTTGGTGCTGTAAACCTTTGGGGGAGTAGGGATGATTGACAATTGGCGGGTGGACATGTCCGCCCGGTCAATGTGGAAGGGGAATCATCAGTAAAAGGTGACAGGTATCTATGCAAAAACAATTATGACAATTTAACTTTACGAATAAATAGGCACCGGAAATCAACGTAGCCACTAGGAAATGATTGGCCATTTCCCGGGCAACTATTTTTTTCGATAAAAAGCGCGTATTCGAGGGGATAATAAATATAATATGTCGATTTATCGTATTTGGTTGCTTGAAATTAAATCATATTGACTTATAACTTAGACGGTTGCTTACCAATATCTTATTAAATCAGGAAATTAGAATAACGATAGCGAGTAAATTGCGATTTAATATCGCTTCAATTAGTAGTAAAAGAAATGGGAATCGATATTCCTGAAAAAGAGGTAGACGGTGATTGGTTTGCTGAACTGCCTCCAAAAAATACAAAAGATGAAGGTGGAAAGCAAATTCGTAAATACGCCGAATCACAAGCCAAAAAATTAAATATATCACCGGAAGAATTCCAAAAGGAATATGCTAAGAGAATAAATGAACAAAATGTTTATCTCACCACTTATGTTGAAAAGAATTAGGGGAAAAATTTAATAGTGATGCAATCGATGAAGAGGTTAACCATATATTAGAGGAATTGGCACTAGAGAATAAGGATGAAATCGAAGTGTTAATTAAGCGACCTATAACATAAATGGGCGCTTCAACAGAAAAACGTATTCGTTGATTGGAGCGTTTAACGAAGAATTATGTGCTAAAGTGAACGACGAAATTTTACCAAATGGGATAGTTCAGTATGGAATAAATATTCAACTTAAATTATGGCTGAAAATATTAGAATAAGGACATACTCGATACTGGATTTATTTTATTGTGTAAATGAAGTATCGCATATGGCTTATAGAAAAATCGGAAAAATGTAGTTGAAAATTGGAGGAACTAAAAATGAAACCGGATGTATCATTAGATTTTCAATATCCAAATCATATTGAAGAAGTGTGTAACGCATTAACAAGTTCAGCATTGTTAGAAAAGTGGATATGGAATAATGACTTTAAACCAATTGAAGGACATAAATTTCAATTCCGTGCCGAGCCAAATGAATGATGGGATGGCAATGTGGATTGTGAAGTACTGGTAGTTGATAAACCACGTAAATTATCTTACACCTGGGCGAGTGCAGGGGAGAGTACAATTATTACATGGAGTTTGAAAAAAGATACAAGTGACACAACCCTGTTGAATTTAGAGCAAACAGGATTTAGTGAAGCAACCAAAGCAAGGGAAGGTGCAATCAATGGTGCTAAATTTGCTTGGAGGAATATGGGAGACCAACTTGAAAAAGTATTAACATCACTTTAAGGAAATCCCTTTCTAACAAATTTATATACGCAAATTTAAAAGAAGGAATTTATGGCGACCATAAATTCCTTCTTTGTTAAGAAAGTAGAAATATTTCGTAACGCAGGTCTGTACAACAGAGCTAAACCTCAATATTCATTATCAAAAGTATTTTGGAATTGCTAATGTTAAGTTATGATAAAAGAAGACCCTAGTATAGAAACCTACTTAATAATCGCTTAATTGAGTGAAAACCGAAACTTGACAACTTGTCAATCTTTCTTTTGGGAAGTAGGTAGCTGGTAAAGCAAGTTGTTACAGGTGACAACCTGAGTAATGCTGCACATTGTCATGTTGTCAACATCGATATAAATCAGAAACTCCTACCAGTGGTTAATTGTAAATTCTAAACATTGACAAATTAACAATTAATTCTTATACTTCTTATAATAGCAATCTATTACTGTTCTGGGAATACATCGAATATCGAAGGGACGGGAGATTATGTCTAGTAAAGGAGAAAGAAAGAATTTTGGTGTCATGCTCAAAAATTTATTAGAAGAACGTTCAATGTCCATGCGAAAACTTAGCGAACTAACTGAAATTGACACAGCGACAATTTCACGAATTATAAACGGTAAACGAAATGCAAACCTTCAACATTTAAAGAAAATTGCTGACAGTTTAGATGTCCCAATTTCCGAATTAATAACTGATTCCAGTCAATCGATTGAGCAGGAAAAGACAGCAACGCATGAAAACATAAATGATTTAATTGATACAATACAATCATGTCTAATGACTTCTAATACATATGAAGATGGATTTTCAATCGATCGAGTGGAAAAAGAATTAAAGAACTACGAACAATTTTCACAAACAGAAGAAGGAAAGCACCTTATTTTAAATAGATTTAATGAAAAACTGCAAAATCTCGACAGCATAGGTCCTTTTATTAATCAACTAAAGGAGCTTCATGATATATATGTAACGAAAAATGTCCAGCCGTCAAAACTTCTTTTAATTGGAAGTGCATTAATTTATTTTATTATGCCGGTAGATGTCATTCCAGATTATATTTTTCCGATTGGATATTTAGATGATGCTATCGCGGTAAAGCTTGTAGCCAATCAATTATTACAGAAAAATAATTGAAAACATGAAAAAGGGAGTCCAATCTATAATTACTAGATAGGACTTCCTTTTTCTGATTCAAACAATTCGATAATAAATCATATAGGTTAAATTTCTGCTGGACTTATGAATTGTATCATTTTACCCACTTCTATTTAAGCATGGATTGTTTCGTCCCAACGTGATTCAGCTTCGGCTTTCAGACTGTTAATATGTTTTGTTAAAATTTCGGAAAAAGTTGATAAATCACGATTTTTCATCGCTTCAACTAAATCCCAATGATCTTTATGCCTAATAACTGTACTTTCTAAAGAGGTTGAATAAACAACACGGGATAAGGAAACGTGTGTATTTAAGGAAAAATAAATTTCCTTCACTCGCGTATTTTTTGCCCATCCAATAAGGAGTTTATGAAAGTTCATGTCTAAGCTACTATATTCCTCAAAAGGGAAGGGGTTTACTTCAAGTAAAGCATCCATTTGCTTGACAATCTCGCTCCAGATTTGAATTTGTTCCTCGGTAATCGTACCAATGATTTCTTCAGCAGCCCATTTTTCAATCATCAGTCTTGCATCAAGCACTTCTAGAAACTCCGTTAACTTTAGTTCGGTCACGTATGTGCCTTTTCGTGGAATAACCTCAATTAATCCTTCATGAACGAGTTGATTAATGGCATCTTTTACTGGCGAACGACTGACACCAAATGTATCTGCTAACGTTTGAATATCTAGTTTATCGCCGGCTACATACTCACGACTAATAATTTTCTTACGAATAATTTCATATACTTGTTTCGTTAGAGGTGATGTTTCAATTCTGGACATTTTTATTCTTCCTTTACTTATCTTAAGATAATAGTTGCTAATCAAGACTTAAGTTTTTACTTTTTATATAATTAATCAATTTAAGTATATAGTGAATTTGCAAAAAAGAAAATGAAAGTTTATCCGTGTTGAAGATTCTTAAAATATAAAAAAAGAAAATCCTATTGACCTTCAAAAGAAAAGAAGGTAAAGTGTGACATGTAACATTTCACATATCACAAATGAAGACTTTATTGAAAAGGTTTACACGACCTTCTCGCCTTAATGTTAATTGAAAATTCAGGGGTGTCAGTAATATTGTGAGGTGTGTTGGATAGCATTTGCCCTTAGCGGAAAGGACTACGAACATAAATCAATTAATTATGAAAATGACTTATGTACAGTGTAATCGTTTACGATTTATTAAAAATCAATTGAAAGCGATGTCATAGTACTCATGAAAACAGCATGATCAATCATTAAGGAGTGGGAAAGATGAAAGCGGTTAGAATTCCTGAAGCGAATATCATTGAAGTTATAGATATTCCAGAGCCAGAAATTGAACAAGCGAATGAAGTGAAAGTGAAAATTAAAAGAGTCGGAATTTGTGGATCAGATATGCACATTTATCACGGTACGAATCCGCTTGCGACATATCCAAGAATTGTTGGCCATGAAGTCACTGGGGAAATTGTAGCAATCGGTACAAATGTTAAGAACGTAGAAGTTGGAGACCATATTGTTGTTGAACCCATCAGTTATTGCGGAACATGCTATGCATGTAAAAATGGAAGACCCAATGTCTGTAAAGAGGTATCTGTTTTCGGCGTGCATGAAGATGGTGGAATGAGAGAGTTTGTCATATTGTCGGATAAACAAGTACATAAAGTTAACGCCAATATCGACTGGGATGAAGCAGTAATGGCTGAGCCGTATACAATAGGTGCACAAGCTACATGGAGAGGAAATGTAGGGGAAGGCCAAACAGTCTTTATCCAAGGCGCTGGACCCATTGGCATTACAGTATTAAAAATGGCTAAACTGCGTGGTGCTACCGTCATTATTTCAGATTATACAAATGAAAGATTAGCATTTGCGAAAGAGAACGGAGCAGACTACACGATTAATCCATCGGAAGTTGACGTTGAGGATAAAATAAACGAAATCACAGACGACGAAGGTGCGAATGTTGTCATTGATGCAGTCGGTTTACCGCAAACATTCGAACTAAGCGTTCGTGTAGCATCGGCCGCTGGGAATGTCGTATTACTCGGCTTCAATGCGACGCCATCCGCAATTGCTCAAATGCTTATTACGAAGAAAGAGTTAACGATTACAGGCTCGAGACTTCAAACAAATCAATTTGGTAAAGTGGTAGCGCTCATCAATGACGGAAAATTAACACATAATGGTTTAATCACACATAAATTCCCATTAAGTCAAATAAAAGAGGCTTTTGAATTCGTAGAAAAGAACCCTCAATTGGTAAGAAAAGCAGTGATTGAATTTAATTAATACCATTTATCTATGTGAAGATTTTTTGCAATAAAAAGGTACAAGTGCCCAAGGGTATTGTTACAACATTCAAATCAGTTTATTATGAAAAAGTTAGGGGATAGAAGGAATGCCACTATTAATAGTTGCTTTGGGCATTATTGTTTTGCTCGTGTTAATTATGAAGTTTAACTTAAATACATTTATTTCACTTGTAGTTGTTTCGTTTCTAATTGCATTTGCTTTAGGAATGCCGATTAATGAAATTGTAAGTACGATTCAATCCGGTATGGGGAATACATTAGGCGGAATTGCCTTAGTCTTTGGTTTAGGTGCCATCTTAGGTAAATTAATAGCAGATGCGGGTGGCGCTCAACGTATCGCAGTCACATTAATTGATAAGTTTGGTGAAAAAAGAATTCAGTGGGCGGTACTTGTTGCTGGATTTATTCTAGGGATTGCCCTGTTTTTCGAAGTAGGTCTTGTATTATTAATTCCGATTGTGTATCAAATTTCTAAACAATTAAGGATTTCATTCTTATGGTTAGGACTGCCAATGACAACTGCATTATCTGTAACGCATGCGTTTTTACCACCGCATCCAGGTCCTACAGTGATCGCACAACAATATGGTGCAAATATTGGCTTAGTATTACTTTATGGATTTATTATTGCAATCCCGACTGTTATTTTGGCGGGACCATTATTTACGGTTTTTGCTAGAAAATTTGTTCCATCTGCTTTTGAAAGAGAACCAGAAGGCAGTCTGGCATCCATCGGTGAAGCGAAGCAGTTTAAATTAGAAGATACGCCTGGATTTGGAATTAGTGCATTTACAGCATTATTCCCTGTTATTTTGATGGCTCTATCTACAATTGTGATATTGCTTGAAGATGCAATGGGCTTATCGGGTAATTGGTTCTTCGACTTAGTTGCTTTAATTGGTGCACCGACGACGGTTATGTTACTTTCTGTATTACTAGCGTTAGTAACAATGGGGACAGCTAGAAAGATCCCAATGAAACAACTGATGAAATCCGCTGAAAGTTCTATCGCAGCTATCGGAATGATGTTACTCATTCTTGGAGCTGGTGGTTCATTGAAACAAGTGTTAATTGACGGCGGCGTTGGAGATACGGTTGCAGATTTATTTGCTGGTAGTACGATCTCTCCGTTAATTTTAGCTTGGCTTATCGCAGCGCTTATGAGAATCGCGCAAGGATCTGCAACAGTTGCTGCTCTAACGACAGCGGGCCTCGTAATTCCAATGATGGCGGGCACGGATGTTAACGTAGAACTTATGGTGTTAGCCACAGGCGCTGGTAGTATCATCGCTTCCCACGTAAACGATACAGGTTTCTGGATTGTTAAAGAGTCTTTCGGTTTAACAATGAAAGAAACATTTGGGACTTGGACTGTACTTGAAACGCTCATTTCAATATTCGGCCTGGCGTTTGTATTGATTTTAAGTATGTTTGTTTAAGGATAAAAAATATATTAAAAAGCTAGTTCCGATTCATTAGGGAACTAGCTTTTTTGTACATTATTTTATTTATCATTTTAAAAACGTATAGGATCACTTGAATGTCTCAACCTACAGGAACGATAGAAATGGAGGGAAATACATGAGAAAATATATGTCAAGCGCTGGATTATCAATCATATTACTTGTAGGCTGTGCGAATAATGGGAACATGCAAGAAAGAAATGAATCTCCAACAAAATCAGTTTTTAAAGATACAGAAGATGCATGGAGAGATTTCGAAGGTCGAGATCTGAATAATCGTATGGGGGAGAATACGTATAATGACTACAGTGAAGTGTATAAAACTGTAGAATGAAGAGATAGTTCGTGAAATTTAACGTAATAGACGAACTGCTAATTATATATAAAATACCCTCTTATGCGAGGGCATTTTATTCGTTAACATCTTGAACTGTCATTTCCATTACTAGTTGGTTTTGCTTGAGGTTTCTTTAGATGTTTTTTTACTGAAAGCCAGGATTAGAATTAAACCAAAAATACACGCAGTACCAATCCATTGATATATTCCGAAGGATTCCTGTAACCAAAATACAGTTGCTAGTACAGCAGCTAAAGGTTCCAAAGTGCCTAAAAGACTCGTTTCTTTTGGCAATAAAGTTTGTAAACTTTCAATATAAAACCAAAAGGCAATCATCGTACCAAACAAAATAACGAAAATTAAATAGACATAAGCTTCCATAGGTAAACTTATTAAATTGATTTGCCAGGGAGGATGAACAAAACTCAAAACAATACCACCGATCATCATCGCCCAACCAACAACAACAAGTGAATCATAATATTTCAATAATGAAACAGCGTATAACGTATAAAACGCTAACGAACCGGCGGAAAGTACGCCCCAAACAATCGCTGGAAGCGGGACAGATAAATGACTAATTGAACCGTTCGTTAACAATAAAAAGCACCCGATTAATGCAAGCGTGATTGCAACGACATCTTTTGGAGTCAGAACTGTTTGTTTTCTAATTGTTAAATAAATAATAATCATTGCGGGCGCTAAATATTGTAAAAGGGTTGCTACGGCTGCATTCCCGTGTTGAATGGATGCCATATATGTATACTGAACAGCGAGCATTCCAAGTAACCCAAAAGTAGTTAGCTGGAAAGCGGTTCGTTTATGTTTCCAAATATCAAGTATTTGCCTGCGGTCCTTCCAAAAATATTGAACTGATAAAAGTAAAAAACCTGCAATTAGTAATCGAGTGGAGACGAGCCAGTTCACCTCGATAGAATAATCTTGAAAAAGCTTTTGCGCAACGGTACCCCCTACGCCCCAAAAAATTGCTCCTGTAATGACAAGGAAAAACCCCATTGTTCTATTTTGTTTAATTGCTGTCAAATATGCCACCTACCAAATAAAGTCATTAGACCTATTGTAATCGACTTTAAGAAAGATTGATAGTAACGAAAACATATGTACGTAAAAAGGACCTTTCCGAAAATAAGCTTTTCGAGAAGGTCCATGTTGTTAGATTCTTTTTCTAATTATAAAGTTATCTTCCAGAAGCAACCAATTTTGCGGGAATGGATAGCCGAGTACCCAGTAGCTGATGCCACGCAAATTATATGCTTTAACTAAATCAAATTTCGCCTGTGCACTGCGAGCATCTTCAAACCATACTTCGTGTTGTTGTCCCTCGTTATCGGTATACCGGAAAAAAGGAGTTTGCGCTACTTCATCATATTGAATAGCAGCTTCGAATTCAGTAGCCCTGCGAACAGCCTCTTGCTGACTAAACGTTTCCGCTTCTTGGCCTTCAACATGAGGGATGCGCCAATCGCGGGCATAAATTTGAAAACCTAAAAAAATTTTGTCTCTCGGAATGACAGTAACCGCATAATCGAGGACTCTTTTAATTTGATTGATTGGTGAAATTGCTTGTGGCGGTCCAAATCGATACCCCCATTCGTACGTCATCAATATGACGAAATCAACAATTCTTCCGTGTGCTTCGTAATCATGCGCTTCATATAACAGACCTTTCTGTTCGGCGCTTGTTTTCGGGGCAACAGCAGTGGAAACAAAATATCCTTCAGGATGGAGTCTGTCTACTGTTCTTTGCAAAAACTGATTGTAGTTTTCACGATCAGAAGGTTGCACGTTTTCAAAATCGATATTAATCCCGGCATAGCCTTTTTCTTTCATAACAGCCAAAAGATTTGTTAATAATTTATTTTGAGTAGTAGGATTTGCTAAAAGTGCATGAGCGAGTTGAGTGCCGGTTTCTGTTGCACTAAAGTTTGTTAGGCATAAAACAGGAACGACTCTCTCTTCATAGGCTGCTCTAATAATCGCAGCGTCGTCCATTTCATTTAAAGTCCCGTCTTCATTAAAGCTGTACGTAAATGGCATACAATACGTAAGATCTGGTCCAACTTCATGAATTTCATTCGCGCCAACTTCTCCGGGATTGAGTGTGTATGCATTTACATCTATGACAGGTTTACGAGGTGGAATGGTTAATCTTGTGCCTGGTTGTAAGATCATATTGGGATTCTGAATGAAGTTTGCTTGAATAATCGATTGTAAAGGCACGTTGTACCGTGCGGCAATTTGCCATAAACTTTCCCCGGGTTGGACGATATGTTGCTGTTCCGGGGTTGGTATCACAAGGGCCATGCCAACAACCAATGCATCTGGATTTTCTAATTCATTGGCATTTTCAATTTGTTCAACTGTCACTTGAAATTGTTGGGCAATTTTTGACAATGTATCTCCACTTTGAGTTACGTAGATTTCCATTTGCTTCTCTCCTTAATTCATCATCTCTACTATGCTATTCTAAGGGAAGTCAAGATATCATTACCTATACAAAAATAGAAAAATTAACGAGTATATTGAAAGAATACTTGAAAAGGAATGAGGGAAAGGGATGGCTGGAAAAACAGCATCGACGTTTATCATGTTTTCTTCTTCTCATGTTATTGCAATCATTACGATTATTTTTTCTGTTCTGCTCGTTTTGTTATTCAGCAAACGTGGGGCGATAAACCGACAACACGAGCAATGGTTTCAACGGATTTTTGCATTGTCTCTGTTAGCGACGGAATGGCTTTATTATGTATGGATGACAATAACGGCGAACTGGAATGTTAGCCATTCATTACCGCTTGAATTATGTAGTATTAGTCTATACGTGGCAATCGTCTTATTATGGACGAATCATCGAAAACTTTATCCTTTTGTCTTTTTTGCAGGTGTTGGAGGAGCACTTCAGGCAATTGTCACACCAGATTTAGAACTTGGTTTTCCACATTTTAGATTTTTCCATTTTTTCTATACACATGGCGGAATTATTCTAACAGCATTTTTTTTTACATGGATAAAGGGTCATCGACCAACGTTAAAAGGCATTATTCAAACGATTATAGCTATAAACGCCATCGCAGTCCTTGTCTATCTCATTAATATAATCGTCAATGGCAATTATATGTTTTTAAAAATAAAGCCTAAAAATGGAAGTTTACTTGACTATTTAGGCTCTTATCCTTGGTATCTACTATCTTTAGAAGGAATTGCCCTCATTACTTTTCTTCTGATGTGGTTGCTTTTCAGAAGAAAGGGTGTATCTGAGACGTTATAGGCTCACCAATATAATTTCATTTCCAATAAACAACATCCATTCTTGTATTCTTTACTGAAAATTTCGATGTGAATACCCGAAGGACTATATGTTGCCTTTACTTTTAACTTAATTCCAGTAGAGGCAATCAATTCATCTACTTTTTGCTGGTTGGATAATTGCGCTTCATGCATGAGTGTATGTGCAAAATCTGGTGATTCCAGAATTTTTTCAATCAGTAATTGAGCATCTTTTAATAAAACCTCATATTCTTTTGCAGATGCATTCAATCGGTTCGTATTGACAGGCGGGAATAAATGTTGTTCAGAATTTGGATGTTCAATTTGCAGTAAAGGATTATTGCGATAAGCCGTTCGCTTATGATTGTCGCTATTTCTAGGATGATTTGGAAAGTTATGTGCGTAACGAGAGAGGTAATGCATAAAATCCTCCTATCCTTGTTATCGTTAACGTATACTATGTATAGTGAAAAAATCATATTCATGATGATGACTGGTTGAATCGGTTATAATATAGTAATGAAAGTGATTTAGAAAAGGTGGCGTGTTAGATGTCTCATTCCATACATCAACGAAAAACAGAACATATACAAATTTCATTAGAAGAACATGTGACGGGAAATGCAATTACGACTGGGTTTGAAAAAGTCGGGTTCGTACATAATGCTTTACCAGAAATCGATTTTAACGAAATAACAATTGAAACGAATTTTTTACAAAATAGCTGTAAAACTCCTTTTTTAATTAGTTCAATGACGGGCGGCGCAAAGTTTGCAGGAACGATTAACCATCATTTGGCGGAGGCAGCTGAAGAAAAAGGATGGGCATTTGCATTAGGGTCGACGCGCGCAATGATCGAGAGTGAAGCATATCGCTCTTCATTTCAATTAAGAAAAATTGCTCCGACAATCCCAATTATTGCAAATCTAGGGGCAGTACAGTTAAATTACGGTTTTGGTGCAGAAGAATGCAAGAAAATAATAGAGTGGACAGAGTCGAATGCACTCGTTTTGCATTTAAATAGCATCCAAGAAGTGATTCAACCTGAAGGAGATGTAAATTTTAAAGGGTTATTAAACAAAATTGAAAAACTGACATCATCTTTATCTGTTCCGGTCGGTGTGAAAGAGGTAGGTTGGGGAATTGACGGTCAAACCGCGAAGAAATTGAATGAAGTAGGGATTTCTTTTATTGATGTTGCGGGTGCTGGTGGCACTTCGTGGAGTCAAGTAGAGAAATATCGGACAACAGATGACCTCAAAAGAATTGCAGCTGAAGCATTTACAGAGTGGGGGATTCCTACTGTAAATTGTATCCAATCCGTTAGAAGTGCACTTTCTCATGTCCCGCTTATTGCGAGTGGGGGCGTAAAAAACGGTGTAGAGGCGGCAAAAGCGATTGCGTTGGGTGCCGATATGGTTGGATTCGGTCGTTCAATTTTAAAAGAAGCCACTACCTCAACTGAAGAAGTATTAAAAGTGATGGAAGCACGAGAATTAGAATTGAAAATTGCGATGTTTGGCATTGGTGCGGGATCCTTAGAAGCATTGAAAAATACAGACCGCTTGACCATTTCAAAATAAAATAAACTTTTCTTTTTCGTCAATTTTTTCGTTGCCTCGTCATTTACTAGATAGAAACGTTTTTCTAGTAAGGAGAGGATTCAAGTGGCGAAAAGAAATCGAGGTAAATCATTAAAAAAACTTCCTGCCCGCGGACGTGGCAACTGTCCAACATGCTATCGAAAGCGGATTAAATTATTGTATCCACGCCATACAGAAAATGGAACGATTGATGTTTGTAAAAATTGTAGGGAGAAGTAATACATCTCAGCAAGAAAATCCGTCTTGACATTGATTTGTCAGACGGATTTTTTGAATCCTTTGTAAAAGCAATTCGTATAATAATAAAAGAAGAAATTTACGGGGGATTAGCTATGGAATTCATCCCCTTCCGACAAGGAGACGCCATCTGATTTGTGTTACGGTGCTTTAGCACCAACAATTCAGGTGGGGAGGAATTGTCGTCGCTGACAAGCGAAAGATTTCTAGCTTGCCCACCTCTCTATTGTCACAATACTCCGCCAATGATATAATTAAACAAATGAAATGGGGTGAACACCAATGACGACAATTACGGCTAAAATTCAAATTTACGTGCCTGACCATGACGTTGAAATCCTTAAATCAACAACAAATACTTACCGACAGGCATGTAATTGGTTAAGTGAAAAAATCTTTCAAACGAAAGTGCTGAATCTGGTTAATTTAAACAATCTGTACTATAAAAACCTTCGTGAAATCTTCGGCTTAAAAAGCCAAATGGCACAATCGGCAATAAGAACGGTTGTTGCTAGATATAAATCCGCCAAATCAAACGGTCATAAATGGTCCCAAGTTCATTTTCAGCTGCCCGAATATGATCTCGTTTGGAATCGTGATTACTCGCTCAATCAAGACGTATTTTCAGTCAACACTTTAAGTGGTCGTTTAAAGCTCAAGTTCGAGAAAAAAGCAATGAAACGTTATTTTAATGGTACTTGGAAATTTGGGACAGCTAAACTTGTCCATCAATTTAACAAATGGTTTCTTCACATCCCCATGACTAAAAAATTTGCGAAACTAGACCAACGAAACGTAAATCATGTTGTCGGCATTGATCTCGGTGTAAACTTTCTCGCAACCACTTACGATAGCCACGGTAAAACAACCTTTTTCAGCGGCAAACAAATTAAACAGAAGCGCGGACAATATAAAGCACTGCGCAAACAACTCGCCAAAAAACAAACCGCTTCAGCACGTTCGAGAATCAAAGTAATTGGTTCAAGAGAAAACCGTTATGTGACGGATGTCAATCATCAAATCACAAAGGCACTCGTTGAACGCTACCCAAGAGGGACTTGTTTTGTGCTCGAAGATTTGACAGGTGTACGTAAGGCGACTGAAAAAGTGTGCGTTAAAAATAGATACGTAAACGTGTCCTGGGCATTCCATCAATTTCGCGAAATGTTAACATACAAAGCAGCGATGAATGGACGATTAGTCATCGTTGTAAACCCTGCTTATACATCTCAAACATGTCCAAAATGCGGACACAGGGAGAAAGCAAATCGCAATAAGAGAACGCATACTTTTTGTTGTAAAAACTGCACATACACATCAAATGATGACCGTATTGGCGCAATGAATCTCCACGATAAAGGAATTAAAACTTTGCGTGGCGGTACGATTTTGGCATGACCAATATCGTAAGGGCGAAGTCAACCGTCCTGTGTATCTTATATCAAATAAGATACAGATATATCCTCAATTTAAGGTAGGAGTACTTTGTACGTTCGCACTACTGGAGAGATATAAGTGTAAACCCGTTTAGCGAGGGCTAACGGGCGGTAATCTAGTATTGCCGACACAAGCTCCATCTGAAAAGCGTAAAGTCGAAGACTTGCATTCAGGTGGAGTGTGTTGACCGTTAATTATCAATGGGGTATTTTTATTGCAATTGAGATTTTTTCAATTGTTTCACTTTTATTATTTGGTTTCTTTCGTTATTTATTGAATAAGCAACACGTAAGTACAAATATGATCATTTCATTTATCGCTTTACTGCTGCTAGAAGGCCTGCTTGCAATCATAGTTTATACAGAAACAAAAGAAATTTCGACATTTCAAGTTGGCGTACTCATTTTTATTCTGTACGCTTGTACATTTGGTGTTTACGACTTTCTAAGATTGGATTGCTGGATGAGAAAGAAAATTGGTGAGTGGAGAAGAACATCTTTTTTAACCGAAAAAGATTATATGATATTGAAACGGCAAAAAAATCCGAAACACGTAGCGAAGAAATATCGTATTTCCTCAATAATTCATACGGTGATTTTTATTGTAGGTAAATGGAAATTATGGAGTTATGGCACGAATAGTATGAGTGAAATGTTATCGTATATGAAAGATTGGTCGTGGTTTACGGAAGAGACGTATGAAGTATCCCCTTATGTGAATGAAACAGCTTATAATATTGGCGTACTATGGATAATCGTGTTTGCTGTTGATTTTATTTATTCGTGGTCGTATACAGTTTTATCTAAAAAGAAAGATTAAATTTCAATTTCAAGTCTATAAATATGATGTGTTCTTTTATATTATGAGTGCAAATTCTAAAAGTATGAAGAAAATTATTACGTATCATTTGTCCATTTCAAGGTCAAAATAGAAGTAAGGAGGTGGAAGAAATGGCACAAGAGATTTTATGTGAAGTTAATAATTGTAAGTTTTGGAGTAACGGGAATAAATGTAGCGCAAAATCAATTTATGTTGTGAGCCAAAAAGGCAAACGAGCAAAAAGTAGTGAAGAAACGGATTGTAAAACATTTGTGCCAAGGGATTAAAATTCTATCCTATTCGTATGAAATGCTTTTAAGGAATTTTATTATGGGAGGGAAGTTTATGAAAGAAGAAGAATATAACCTGCTACCCAAACAAGTGGTGTCAGACAAGGCCATCACTAAAAAAGCGCCGAATATGAAAGAGGAAATTTCTATGGAGTTAGCGGAAATGGGCAATATGACACCTAAAAAAGAACCGATGACTCCGAATGCCCGTGACAAAAGAGAGCGAGAAAAGTGGTATAATAAGTAATATTAAGAAGTAACTACTATCCAAGTAGTTACTTCTTAAATGATGCATACATAATATTATTACGTTCGGGGCGCTGTATTATAATAAATTTCATAAGAATCCTCCATTCCAATTTTTATAACCAACACTATTAATCTGTTTATAGTTGTCAAGGAAAGGGGAAATAAACCATAATAAGGGGACGAACAATATGTGGAAAAATATAAATGGAAAACTTGTTCATGTAACGGATGAATCTAGGGTGAAATTTAGGACAAATATTAGTAAATCTATGTTAAATAAGTTAAGAGAGATTGCTAAAGAAAATAATACACATGTAAACTATTTACTTGAAACTGGATTAACAGAGACTCTGACACTTGGTGCGATTACGATAGATAAAAAGAAAAGGCCAAAAGATCGGGTACAATATAAAACGACTTACGATCGGGAATTATTAGAAAAAATACGTACTTTTGCTGTGAAAAACAATGTTTATGTAAATGATGTTATTGAATATAGCGTTCGGTTTATTGATATCGAAAATAGTAAAAGACAAGGCTATAAACATCGTATTGTGAAAAAGAGTAAAGACGATTTTTCTAAATTCAATGAGAAATAGGTAAGATGATGCCTCGATACTATCGTTAGTAGGTTTTTCTTGCGACCAATGGAATATACTATATGCGATACGTCGGCTTTACAAAGGAGGCTTGGGAGTTGATTGACTATACAAAGCAAGTCGAGCAAGAATTGCAATTTTGGAAACATAAAATTACAAGGCGTTCTAGTCTTATAAATCGACTGTCAAAGAAAACTCAAACGAAAGTGAATACATTCATTCCTGAAAAGGTTCATCATGTCATCTCGGAAAGCATGAAACATATGGTGAAAGTAACCCTAATCGGTTCAAACTTCACAACGAAAAAACAGCAGGCAATTGGTTTTAGTCTTTATGAGCGTGATGAGCTTATGGAGGAAAAACTTGCTACTTTTCGAAAGACGGCTGTCGTTGAAGGTGCTGGTACGGGAGCCGGGGGGATTTTGCTTGGTCTTGCCGACTTTCCATTATTATTATCCATCAAAATGAAATTTCTGTTTGAAGTAGCAGCTGTTTATGGATTTGATACGAATGAATATGAAGAGCGTCTTTTCTTATTACACATATTTCAACTCGCTTTTTCAAGCGATGAAATACGGAATGAGACACTCTTCATTATTGAGAATTGGGATCGCCAAAAACATTTAATTGCGGATATGGACTGGAGAGACTTTCAACAAGAATACCGCGACCATATCGATTTGGTAAAAATGTTTCAGTTAATCCCTGGAATTGGTGCCATCGTAGGCGCTTTTGCGAACTATAATTTACTTGACCAACTTGGGGAAACTGCCAAGAACGCGTATCGATTAAGATATTTACAAGAATTTTATAGTGGCCGTAGATGAATCAAGGGGGCTATTTGTACAATTAATATTTTGGAATATAAATACTATACAATTCAATATCTTGGACCCAAATCACTGCATTGCTGCCATCAGCATTAGCGATAAATAAATTGGCCTTTTCATTCGCGATGTCATTTTTTCTTAACCAAGTAATTTTATTGATTGCTGGTATAAATATAGGAAGATAATCGCCTTCATTCTTTGGTGGTGTCGTTATTTTGATTTGTTCTCGTCCGGTTAGGGTTACGAAATATAAAGATGGTTTTGGTCGTTTTTCTGATGAATTTGACCATTCACTTTCGGGTACTCTGGAAACAATCAGTGATGAATCATTGACCCAGGTAAACCCCATTTCTGCATAATTTTTGGGGGTTAACTTTACTGATTGCTTCGTAGGGAGTTCGGTCACTTTCAAATCCTTATTTTTAAAACCAAATACAATTCGTCCGCCGCCGGCAATATAGCCAAGTAAATTTTTGTTAAATGCCCATTTCGGTGTAAAGTCAAGGATGACTTCGTCAATTACTTCGAATTCTTTGCCATCCGCAGAAATAACTGCAAGCATATCGCTATCCATCGACCATGAAGCAGTTGGGGAAATAATGAAAGAAATCCAGTCTTTATTTGGGGAATACGCAAACTGTTGTGCACTAATTGAAATAATCGTTGTATTGTTAATGCCCACCTCTTTTGGAATGACGAATAGTTTCTTCACATTTGTCGTTAAATCGGTTATATGTTGGTAACCTTCTTCAATCGAAATCGTATAAAGCACAGGGTGGGTCCAACCATCCGGACGAAGAGAGGCACTTGAAGACGCAATAAAACCTTTACCGTCTGGATGCCATTCATAATCGTCCACGCCTAAAGCAATATTATAGAAGCTTGGGAAACTTGTGAAATCAGAGATGTTTAATACACCACCATCGTTAAAGGAGACAATATTCTCTATTGGAGACCATTTCGGGTTTTGCCCATTATAAAAAATCTTGCGGTGTTTTTCTGTTTCAAGTTCATATACCCATATTTCATTTTGTGTATCCTTGTTCTTACGTGTGACTTCTTTCTCATACAACAGCATTTTTCCATCAAAAGACCATTTTGGCGGATAATTATAAGTTGCGCTTTCATCTGTAATTTTCTGTTCATGGTCGTCCATTTTTATCCATAAGTGGCCGTCGCGAATAAATGCTAATTTTACAAGATGCGGCTTTGCTTCTGAATGCAGACTGGCAGAAAAAGTTAAAAAAATGACCAGTAAAGTTTGTATGATCTTTCTTATGGAAATCACCTCTTACCCCTTATCTTCCCCCATAGAGTGCAAAATACGCTTGTGTCATCTTTCCTCATTATGAATGACTCTCATGATTAGGTAATTTTAGTTTGATTCTATCATTTTAATTTCATAATATGCAGATCATGACGATTTACAATTGCACTTTGTAAAAGAGCATAATTTCATTCATAAACAGTGTCCCTTCAATGAGTATCGACTATTCCAAATCATTTTAATAGTAGTTCATTAATAATGAGAGAGATTTTTATACTTTTATATGATATTGTCTTATTAAGGGAATTATTAGAAAAATTTGGGATTGTTTTTAATTCAACTTGTTGTGGAAAGAGAGAACGAAGTGGGGGAGTTTTTATGCAAGAGCAAACGTTAGACAGAGGGTTGAAAAATAGGCATGTGCAGCTTATCGCGATTGGTGGGGCAATCGGGACGGGGTTGTTTTTAGGGGCGGGTAAATCCATACATTTAACCGGGCCTTCCATATTATTTGCCTATATTATTACAGGGATTATTGGTTTTCTTATTATGAGGGCACTTGGTGAGTTGTTATTATCCAATTTGAACTACAATTCTTTTGTAGATTTTGTACAAGATTATTTTGGCAATATGGCCGCCTTTATTACAGGATGGACGTATTGGTTTTGTTGGGTTTCAATTGCGATGGCGGATTTAACAGCAGTCGGAATTTACATTCAGTATTGGTTTCCAACCGTGCCGCAGTGGATGCCGGCGTTAATTGCACTTGTCGTTTTGTTAGTAATGAACTTAGCAACTGTAAAGCTTTTCGGTGAAATGGAATTCTGGTTTGCTTTAATTAAAGTCATTGCCATTCTCGCGTTGATTATTGTAGGCCTGTTTATGATTTTTACCGGCTTTACGAGTAACGTTGGAACAGCTAGTTTTTCTAATTTATGGTCACATGGTGGGATGTTCCCGAACGGAGCTTTTGGATTTATACTATCCTTTCAAATGGTTGTATTCGCTTTTGCGGGTATTGAACTCGTTGGGTTGACGGCTAGCGAGACAAAAAATCCTGAGAAAGTGATTCCGATGGCGATAAATAATATCCCAATAAGAATACTTATCTTCTATATTGGGGCGCTTGCGGTTATTATGAGTATTTATCCATGGTATGAAGTAAGCCCAACTGAAAGTCCGTTTGTAAGAGTTTTCGCGGCAGTCGGAATTTTAGGTGCAGCTGGTGTTGTTAACTTTGTCGTCTTGACATCTGCAGCCTCTGCCGGAAACAGTGCGTTATTTAGTACGAGCCGTATGATGTATGGACTGGGTAAAACGAATAATGCACCTGCCACAATGACAAAACTCACAAAGACTAAAGTGCCTGCAAATGCTTTGTTAACATCAACCGCCGTCATCTTTATTTCCGTTGTCCTGAACTATGTCATGCCGGAAAATGTATTTACGCTAATTACAAGTATTGCAACCGTATGTTTCTTATTTATTTGGGGCATTATCGTTCTAAGCCATTTGAAATATCGTTATACAAGACCTGAATTAGCGAAGAAAAGCAAATTTAAATTACCGCTTTTTCCAATTACAAATTACTTAATTCTAGCGTTTCTATTATTCATTGCTGTTGTTCTTGGGCTTGCCGAAGATACGCGTATTGCATTATTTTTCACTCCAGTGTGGTTTTGTCTATTGATTGGCATATATAAGTTACGTATTAGCAAAATGCCGACCCATGCAGTGAATAATTTGGCCGATAAAACGGACTAATGCGATACTTTATTATATAATTACAATCATTAGTCGTTCGATCTAAAGACATCGAACGACTTTTTAGTCTTAAATTTTGAAGTGAATGATTGTTGATAATAATAGAAATGAAGGGAATTCAAAAGTTTATTAAACATAGAAGATTTAGCAGAATCTTGGAATAATTCATTTGCGAAACGGTTTAAATAGATGGATTATGATCGCTGCTAATTTTTAACAATCCCACATTCATTACACAATTTATGGTAAAATAATTTTAAAATACATAGAAGGGAAGTAGTACATTGAGAATCGAACCTTCACAAAAAATGTCAATCTTCAAACCAGCTATTTTTGGAAAATTAAAAGCAGCGGCAGAACTAAAAAAAGAAATGGGAACTGAAATTATAAATTTAAGCTTAGGTAGCCCCGATTTGCCACCAGCTGAAAAAGTTAGACAAGTGCTTTCAGATAAAAGTGCCATGGAAAATTCATACGGTTATACGCTTGGTGGAACACAACGTTTTCATGATGCTGTCGCTAATTATTATAAAAGACGATCAAACGTATTATTGAATCCGGATACTGAAATATTAAAAACGATGGGATCACAAGAAGGGCTTGTCCATTTGCCATTTGCTTTTTGTGATGATGGAGATATTGTTTTAACGACCAATCCTGCTTATGTTGCCTACGAAGCGGGGATTAAATTAGCAGGAGCACTTCCCTATGAAATGCCTCTACGCGCAGAAAACAACTTTTTGCCTAATTTAGAAGCCATTCCTGAAGACATCGCTAAAAAAGCGAAAATGCTTATTTTAAATTTACCAGGGAACCCGGTCCCATCAATGCCAACAACAGCATTTTTTGAAAAGGTAATTGCTTTTGCTAAGAAATATAATATTATCGTTTTGCATGATGCGGCTTATTCTGAGTTTTATTTCAAAGGAGATCGGCCTTTTAGCTTCCTTTCAATACCCGGCGCTAAAGACGTAGGAATTGAAATTAATTCACTGTCAAAAAGCTTTAGTTTAGCTGGAGCACGAATCGCTTATATCGTAGGGAATGCAGAAATCATTCGCATTATGAAAGAATTCAAATCTAATTTAGATTACGGAACATTTGAGCCAATTCAAGAAGCGGGCGCAACGGCTTTGGATAACGCCGAAGAAATAACAGAACACTTACGCCAAACGTTTAGACAACGCCATCTTACATTAACAGATGGACTGAAAGAAATTGGTTGGACTGTCACACCGTCAGATGGGGGCATGTTCGTATGGGCAAAATACCCATATGACATGAATGATGTCGATTTTGTATTCGAAGCGATTGAACAAACTGGTGTCGTGATGGTTCCCGGTAGCATATTCGGATCTGAAGGAGAGGGCTATGTCCGCATTGCACTCGTTCAAGAAGTGACTGAATTAGAAAAAGCAGTCGAACAATTAGCGAATTTGAAGATTTTATCACAAGTGGAATGATTAGGATACTATGGTAGAGATATTTGGGCAGCTCGTTGACGATCAGACGCGATGCAAACATTATCATACGGAAAAAGACATTATCGCCATCAAGTTTAAATGTTGCGATAAATATTATCCTTGCTACAAGTGTCATGAAGAATCTGAGGACCATCCGATTGTTGTATGGCCAAAAGATGCATTTAATGAGAAGGCGATTCTGTGCGGTGTATGTAAAAAAGAACATACAATCAATGAATATCTTTCTACAAATCATTGTTTAACCTGTGAATCGTCTTTCAATGAAAGATGCGCTTATCATTATCATCTTTACTTTGAAGTAGAGAACAATATACATTGTGATAAAAGTAATTCGCTATAATTAACTTATGCGCACCTACTTATATGCTTGGTCGCTCGATGCACGAACATCGGGCGACCTTTTTTTATTGTCCACCGCTTCTATTGCATGTCTTTTCATGAAATTAAATATTGACTAGCTATGTCACGTCGCGATATACTTTAATCACTATATCACGACGTGACATAATAGAATGGATGTGAAATTATATTTGCCAATTGAAAAAGTACTTAAAACGTACATTCCAATGACGGAAACAGCATTTTATATTTTATTATCACTAAAAGTTCCAAGGCATGGTTATGGTATTATAAAAAATGTCGAAGAAATAACAGATGGCCGACTAGTACTCGGTTCCGGTACGATTTATGGTACTTTAACGAAAATGCAGCGTGATGCCATCATTACCGTGTATGCAGATGAAAAGCGCAAGAAAATTTATGAAGTGACGGAAGTAGGAAAAGCGCTAATGCGTCATGAAATTGCAAGGTTAAAAGAATTGTATGCAAACGCTCTAAAACATGAGGGGGAGTTTCAATGATTTTAAGAAAATGGCGGCCATTTTGGAGTTATGATATTGAGAAAACGGAGCGATGGCTGTCAGAAATGACATCAAAGGGAAATAAATTAATTGAAATAAATAGAATGACACGGTTGTTTTCATTTACAAATGGGGCGCATGAAAATATCAAATATCATATTGAATATAATAAAAACAAAAATCAGCTACCAGAGACATTAACAAACGCAGGTTGGTCACAAGCAGCGATAGATGGGAATTGGCGTATTCTAGAAAACGGAGAAAAACAAATTAGTCTTTATCCAACACGAGATGAACTCGTAAAGCGGAATCGGCTCCACTCAAATATACTCACTTGGATTTCGATCTACTATGGTTTGCAATTTATAATGCCAATTATGATGCTCTTGCATATTCTATTTCCTGGAGATACAAATATTAATATTGAATCTAGCCCGCTTTGGATTTTAACATTCCTTTATTTTCTACAAGTGATTGGAGTTATAATTTTAACGATTCATATGACACGAAAACTACGTACTTTTGAACGTAAACATTATGATCTTGAATTTGACGTCCAGGAACCTATTGGGAAAACATTTAGCAAATGGTCACCAAATTGGACGGCTGAACCTGATGTAATCGAACAATGGTTAGAGGAAATGGCATTGAAAGGACAACATTTAGTAAAGGTACAGGGTGTGCGGTTTATTTTTGAAAAGGGGGCACCTAAACATACTGCTTATTCGATTGACTTTCAATGGAAAACCTCACCGAGTTATATAGAAATTCATAAAAATGTGGGATGGTCGTTGCTATATGCTTCTTCACAATCATTTTTGAAAACAGCGATATGGGCTAAATCTTTTGAAGAGGATGAAACAAAGCCACAATTAGATTATGACATGGATGGAAGAAGAGCACGAAATAAGAAAGTATTAATCGCACAAGGTAGCTCCCATTTATTGTTGCTACTATTTACTATCTTTGCAATGTGGATTTATTTGGATAGTCATACCGGGATGTCTTTGGCATTTCACAATCGTTTAATACTCGGAGGAATTGTAGTAGCTATCTTCATACAAATCTACCGCTTAACACGTACGGTTTTATTTTCATTTAAATGATCAATTCGTTGATAGTACACACAGAAATAGTAGGGGTTATTCAATGAAGAGAAAAAGGACTCACTACCTACAACGAGTCCTCTTTCTTACATAATAATTCCTTGTACTAAAAGTCCAAGTACCAACCCTAAAAAGATGGAAGATAACGTGCCTAACAAAAAGTATTCTGCCCAATTTCGGTCATCCAGCTGTTTAAATCGTGCAATTGATTTGGCTGCGATAATGAACGCGATAGATGGGTATGCGCCAATTACTGTTAACACGATAATGAGCAACCTTTCTAAGTAACCGATTAGCTTACCACGCGAGCGAAGCGGGGTAGAGTATGTAAAATAATGATATTCTTCCGTAAAGCTATTTTCTATTTTAGGTTGAATTTTTTCTTTCGCTTCAATCATTTGACTTCTTAACGTCAGTTCGCCTTCAAAATTTGCAAGCTCGGACGGCAATGATCCGACGATAAACTTTACGATGTGACCGCTGACACTTGTCGCTAAAATAAATATAACAACAACAAATAACAACATTTTGATTGGACTTAAACTGCTTGTCCCAAATAAATTTAGTAAACTAGCAAACATCTCCGCTACCGACATCTGAAAGAAAAGAGTACAAGAGACAAGAATCATAACTACATGTAATACTTGATCGAATAAGAAAAAACCGAGTTTTTTCAAGTGATCATTACCTGTAGGTTTGATTGAATCAACGAGCTTGATTTTAAGTAAATCAATAAAAAGGTGAGTGAAACAAATAAATAATAATGGAAAGATAAAATAGCCGATAATGTGATGAAACTCGTATTGATATCCCCATAAAATTACAAGGACAATTCCTGTTGTCAGCAAATGATGAAGGATGTGTCTTTTTATATATTTGATTTTACTCCTTACCATTTGGTCTGTCTGCAACCAAAAATCGGCGATTAAATGTGCAAGAAGCAGCAATAATACGGTCATTATATTCTCCCTTCTAAAGGAAAATAATCATGTAGGCGGGTGATTATATTTTTTCTAATATTGGTTTGCAGTTTATTGCTTTGACCTTCCCCATCATTTTCTTCTAATGATTCCAATACATGGGCAATGTCATAAAAAGCATTTAAAATCATGTCTGCCTTACCATTTTTTATATGGCTTGAAATAGTAGACGTTGATCGTCCAAGATATTGGCTTACTTTATTTTGCTGTCCAACAATTAAATATAATGAACAAACGAGGGACTGTATATCTGTTTGTTCGTTAATTTGTTCTTGGTTTAACGTCAAGCTCGTATTCAATAATGTTTCGAACTGCTTGTTAAAAATTTCGAAACCTGATTTATCGGGTGTCCCATGTAATTCAAAGCGAAATTGTACTCGATTTTGTTGTTTTTTTATCAGTTCGTTGGCGACTCTAGCTTGTTTCATGAGTGGATGAATCCAAGTTTCGATATTTAATGAATCGATATCGTCATCGATTTCCCCAAAAGAAAGTCCAAAATAAGGTTTATGTTCAGGGAACTTCCAAATCCGGCTTAAATAGAATGCAAGTGTATAGGTCGATGCATAGCCACTGGCTACAACGACGAGTTCATCTCCTGCTCGGTGAGAAACGTGAACTTGAAACTCTTTTCCTACCCAATCCTTTAGATTAATTACCACATCTTGGAGATACTTACTCAATTTACCCCCTGCATTTATTTCAGATGAATTACTAACATCCATGATGAAAACGGAGACTTTGTTTGACATGATTGAACCACTCCTTTTTCATTCGCAATAGAAAGTTCGATGATATAGTCGAATATAACAAAAGTTCGATGATATCGTCAAACTTTTCGAAGGTTAGATGATACAAGCTGATTAAGATAGTGTTGTTTGCTATAGTGAATATAGATTATTATTTGAATTCCTGCAATAAGGAAAAATACATTGGGGGCTTAACTATGTGGCATGGACCATATGAACGACCTACAGCACATTATGACGAACAGCTTAAGGAGATTGATGAGGAATTATGTGTATTAATTAACAAGAGAAAAGAATTATCTAAGAATCCTGGATTTCCAACAGATGAACTGATATACGAATGGGTGAATCAGTACGCCTTTCAAGCGGAATTTTTACATGCGCTTTTTAGATGTTTGTTAGAAGAGGAACATTACCAACCAATCATTGAACCAAAAGGATTTATTAAAAATATCCCGGTATTAAAATCTTTTGAAAAAGATGATGTGTTTTTTCTCGTAACATTTTTGCGTCAATTTGAAAATGCGACAGTTGTAAATGTAACGATGGATCGTGATTCATCTGGAGATTTACCAGGTGAATTTATGCATCATCCTTTTTTGGAATTAGAAATTATAGATGAGAGTGGCACAAAATATACTGTCCAAAATAATGGAGGCGGGGGATCCGGTGGACATACGGCCCTCGCATATGTTGTATCTCCGACTTTACCGGAAGATCTTGGAAATATCCAATTGGTGTTTAAAAAGGAAAGCACATACTTTAATAAGGATGACGATGGATTAGAATTTTCGGTTAAGTTAGGACATTAATCGCAGCAATAGGTTCATCAAATCACAAAGAAATTGAGTTAACAGTTCAAGGATGGGATCCATTCAAGTCAACATATTTCAAATAAGCTTATACATAATGAATGCATTCTAATATTTGAACATATCCACCAGTATCGTTTACACGAATTTGTTGTCCGCCTTTTATAAAGGCTGTTGCATTTTCAATAAACAGCTCTCCTTATGCCTGGTATTCATTATGCATTCCTTTCTATGTCTTTTTTAAACGTATAGATCCGAGAAAATAATTAAATTAGTTACAATAGAGACACTTAAGTATTGAAGTGCTAAAGTTGTAAACAGTTACTCGAGAATAGCCGTATGTTTGAAACTCGTGTAAAATAAAAATACATCTTATCATTATACGGAGGAAGTTAATATGGCAGAGAAAAACCTTACATCAGATCAAATTGAAGAATTACTAACTACATTAAAACTGCGTTTTGAGAAAAACATGGACCGTCATGAAGGACTTAATTGGGAGCAAATCCAAGAAAAACTGGAAGCGAATCCCGAAAAACTGTGGTCACTCAATGAAATGGAAAGAACAGAAGGAGAACCTGACGTGATTGGCCGGGATGAAGAAACTGGCGAATACATTTTTTACGACTGTTCAAAAGAAAGTCCAAAAGGGCGAAGAAGTGTTTGTTATGACCGAGAAGCATTAGAGTCTAGAAAGAAACATAAACCCGAAAATAACGTAATGGATATGGCGGCTGACATGGGCATTGAACTTTTAACTGAAGAACAGTATCGCCACTTACAAAGCCTTGGAAATTTCGATATGAAATCTTCAAGCTGGGTAATAACACCAGAAAAAATTAGAAATCTTGGCGGAGCAATCTTTTGCGATTATCGCTACGATACCGTATTTGTTTATCACAACGGGGCAGACTCCTATTATGCTGCAAGGGGATTCCGTGGCTCGTTAAGAGTATAAGCTATTAATTACGGAACAAATCAAAATCCTTTTATTTAATATTAATTATAGCGCAATATACAGCAGCTACACTCATACCAGTATTACATTTAATTTCTTTACTATATCTGGTCATTTTACCATTTTGGTGAAGCTAAAAAATCGGGCGGTGAAACTTTTGATTAACAAAATAGGACAAATTATGTTGTATGTAAATAATCAAGATGAATCAGTAAAATTTTGGACAGAGAATTTGGGTTTTACTGTTATTCATGAAGAAAATGCACACGGCATAAGATGGATTCAAATTGCACCGACAAAAAGTGCAGAGACGAGTATCATTTTACACAATAAGGAAGTCATTGCTCAAATGTCTCCAGAATTAAACCTTGGGACACCTTCTTTAATGTTTTTCTCAGATCAATTCGACGTATTATATAATAAATTGGTCAATAATAACGTTACGGTGGGAGAAGTTATGAAGATGCCTACAGGCAGAGTATTTAATTTTGCGGATAATGAAGAGAATTACTTTGCGGTAATGGACAAAAGTTAACTTTAACATCAACAAAAACGGCCTTTGCTAGATAATAGCGAAGGCCGTTTTTGTTATTACGTACGCTCGAATCAAGAGGGAAAGTTAACATACCGTTATCGCTTTCTGTCAGCATGCCGTACTCCTTGCTGTTTAAAGCAAACTCTATCCGATTCCCACTTTCAAAGCCAATTATTAAAAGCGGTACGATTGTAAACATCACGTTCCCGATAGGATCTGAATACATAGGCACCCCTCTGCAAACTTGTTTGTATATGATTATACGTTCGCGAGGGAGAATGGTTTCCTTTGGTCAAATATTTTTATAACAGAATTTTACAATGTGTTTAAATAAAATTAACTTGCTATTTCAATAAATATATGTAAATATAGGTGTCAAGACACATGGTTGGTGCTACAATGATTTTGATTATTTCCATTGGAAAACTACCTAATCATTTGTGAAGATTTTCACAACGAAAGGGTAAAGAGAGGGAGTTGGGGTATGAATCTATTAAAGCTACGAACGCAATTACAATCTTTTTTATTGGAGGATATTGGCGATCAAGATATTACGAGCCAAACGATTTTCCCACATACAGAGATGGGAAATGGCGTTTTCATTGCGAAGGAAGATGGAATTATTTCAGGTCTAGGTATCATTCAAGAGGCTTATCATTTGCTAGACCCTTCTATTAAAGTAACTGGGTTTTTTCAGGATGGCGATGTGGTGACTGCCGGGGATAAAATTGCGGAAGTAGCCGGTCCAATCGCACATTTACTTACAGGTGAAAGGGTAATTTTAAATCTTATGCAGCGAATGAGCGGCATTGCGACAGTTGTAAACGAATGTGTGGAAACGCTAAACGATCCTTCCATTCAAGTTTGTGATACGAGAAAGACAATTCCAGGACTGCGTATGTTTGATAAATACGCTGTTGTAAGTGGTGGCGGAAAAAATCATCGGCAAGGATTATATGATGGCGTTATGATTAAGGATAATCATATTGCATTTGCGGGTTCTATTACGAAAGCAGTGCAACGCGTACGGGATAAAATTGGGCATATGGTAAAAATTGAAGTAGAAACAGAAACGAAAGAAGAAGTACTGGAAGCAATTGAAGCAGGCGCGGATGTAATTATGTTTGATAATCGTACACCTGAAGAAGTGAAGGAATTTGTTCAGTATGTGCCGGAAACCATCATTACAGAGGCTTCGGGTGGGATTACATTGAAAAACTTGGCAACTTATCACGGAACTGGCGTCAATTACATTTCATTGGGCTTTGTAACACACTCAGTAAAAGCACTCGATATTAGTCTACAAGTCAAGGAAGACAACAAAAAATAATCCTATTGAAAGAGGAAGTTATGATGAAAAGAAGTTTCATTTTAATGGCAATGCTATTCAGTGTTTTATTTATCGTCGCGTGCAGTAATAAAAAAGCAGTACATAATGAGGAATCAGAGAAGGAAGATGCTTCTGATGCATTACAAACAACTATCATTGGTGGACGTACGGGTGGTGCATGGTCTGTATTTACGGAGGGAGTAGCCGAGTCTATCCGCAGGGAAAACAAGGGCGCGGTCGTTACTGTTGAGCCCGGCGGTATTGTAGAAAACCCGCCTGCCGTCGGAACAAATTTGGTTCCATATGGGATTACCTATTCAATGACCGCCTATGCCGCTTATACAGGCACAGAACCATATCCAAAAGCATATGAGGATATTCGTGCAATTAGCGTTATAGTCCCTGGAAATTATTATCAATTTGTCGTAAGATCAGATGCCCCGTATAATTCTATTGATGAAATAGTTGAAAATAAAATACCGATTCGTTTGTCCGTCAATCAGCAAGGGTCTGCTGGTGAAATTATTACGAAAAACATTTTACATGAATATGGAATTACATATGAAAATATTGTTGATTGGGGCGGGGCCATTGAAAATTTAAGCGATGTGAAGACATATGAATTAATGGCCGACAAGCGAATTGATGCGAATGGAAATGCTGTGTCCATCCCCTCAAGCGGTATAATTGAAGCATCGACAACGACGGACCTAAAGATGCTTTCTTTCAATAAAGAAGTGTTACAAGCGGTATCGAATGATCTTGGAATGGAAATCGGAACAATTAAAGCGGGCAGCTATGATTTTTTACAAGACGATATCGATACTTTGTTTACGCCGGCGATATTAATTGTCCATAAGGATGTGCCAGATGAGGAAGTTTATCAAATAACGAAAGCGATTTATAACAACTTTGAATTTCTAGGAACAGTACACGAAGAATTTAAAAATTTAACAGCTGACAATATGATGGAAGTTGGGCAAGTGCCACTTCATCCTGGCGCAGAGAAGTTTTTCAAGAAAGCAGGCATGCTTGATTAAGAAAATTCTTGATCTTTAAGGAAGTGGTTTGAGTCGTGAACTTTAAAAATAGATTCACTGGATGGTTCACAGAAGGAGAAAAGCGTGAATTGTCGAATATTCATCTAACAATATTTTCCCTTCTAGCATTTACATTAGCTGTCTTTCAAATTTGGTCTGTCGTCTGGGGTAAATTAAATCCTATGAACCAAATGGCGATTCATTTGGCGTTTATTTTAGGTCTTACATTTCTAACATACAGTTATTCCAAAGGTTCCGGTTTAACCCGACCGACGATAATCGATTATATTTCTGCCATACTTGCTTTTGCTGCAGGGATATATTTCACGATTCACGCGGAACGCTTTGCTGTAAGAATTCCGATTATGGAGCCGTTAACGAACTTTGATATATTTTTCGGATTGGTATTTGTGCTTTTGAGCATTGAAGCTGCTCGGAGGACAATCGGTTATCCTATTATTGTAATTGTCTTCATTGGCATTGGGTATGCTTTATGGGGGCACAGATTTGAAGGTCTTATGTGGCATCGGGCCTTTTCGCCTGTAGATGTATTAGACGAATTGGCATTTAGTTTTAATGGTCTGTGGGGGTCGCCTATTTCCGTTGCAGCCTCATTCGTATTTATGTTCATGTTATTCGGTGCGTTTTTAAATAAGGCAGGGGCTGGAGAATTCTTTTTCAATCTGTCTACAGCGGTTGCAGGAAGAACAAAAGGGGGAGCGGCCAAAGTTGCTGTACTTGCTAGTGCATTATTTGGTTCTATATCTGGAAGCCCGACAGCAAACGTAGTAACAACTGGTTCCTTTACAATTCCTGTAAGTAAGAAGACAGGTTACAAACCTTCTTTTGCCGCGGCAGTGGAAGCAGCCGCCTCTACAGGTGGAAGTATATTGCCACCGATTATGGGTTCATCTGCCTTTCTGATGGCTGCCGTCACACAAATGCCGTACGGTTCCATCGTAATTGCTGCGATTATTCCTGGAATTCTTTATTATGCATCTTTGTTAACGATGGTTCATTTCGAAGCACTTCGACTGGATTTACCGCGAGCTGCTAAGGAGGATATTCCAAAGCTTTCTACAGTCTTAAGGGAAGGATGGTTCTATTTTATTCCTTTAGTTGTATTGGTATTTTTTCTAATACAAGGGTATAGTGCTTCTAGAACCGGATTTTACGGCATCATTTCTATCGTCATTGTTAGTTGGTTCCGTAAAAAGACGCGTATGGGGTTAAGGGATATTGCTTCGGCAATGGTCAATGGCGTTAAGTCTGCTATCCCTGTTTCAACGGCATGTGCTGCAGCAGGATTAGTCATAGCGGGGATTATGTCTACAGGTCTTGGCGGTAAATTAACTAGCATTGTTCTTGGATTAACAGAAGGGATGTTATTCCCTACTTTAATACTCGTTATGCTCATTTGTATCATTTTAGGAATGGGGATGCCTGTTGCGGCAGCCTATATATTAACTGCGATGCTAGCGGCACCGGCATTAATTGAATTAGGTATTTCAACCATGTCTGCTCATTTGTTTATTGTGTATTTTTCTATCTTTTCAGCAATTACTCCACCTGTTGCAGTCGCAGCCTTTGCCGCCGCAGGGATCTCTGGTAGTAATCCGAATCGAGTAGGATTGGAAGCCGTTCGTCTTGGCTTAGTTGGTTTTATTGTTCCATTCATGTTTGTTTTTGAACCTTCACTATTGATGGACGGGGCGCCGGGGGAAATCATTATCTCAATCTTAACCGCATTGATAGGTGTGATTATACTAGCTGCTGGTGTAATTGGTTGGTTGATTTCAAAAGCTACAATCGTGGAACGGGTTGCGTTAATTGCTGGTGGACTTCTCACAATTTACCCAGGTTTACTGTCTGATGGTATCGGTGTAATGCTGATTCTTTCAATATTGTTTATTCAGCGTAGTCGCGAGATTAAGATGATAAAGAATGATGATAGGAAACCAATGGAAAAAGGGCGATTGAAAGGGACAGATTCTATTGGGGTTGAGAGTTAACGATAAAGACCTTTCCATAAAATCATCCACTACAGGCTTCATTGCCTAGAGTGGATGATTTTTCTATTCTAATTTTTTACGATTCGTTTATCTATTAATTCATCCTCAAACTTACAAAGATGTATAGAGCTAGCGTCTTCATGCTACATAATCATGACCATCGTATTGAGGTTTTAGCGTTATTAAGAGGTGGAACCAGAAAGTAAAAATGGTCTTTTCTAGCTTACGGAACAATTGTTCTGGAAGTGAGTTTAAACGCTTATATAATTGATAAATTCAGTTACAACGATTATGGAGTTGGATGAAACGGATATTAGACACATTAATTTAAATCCATCTCTCCGTACAATACACTTTCTTCATAGTTGCATCTAACTTTACCCTCTTACCAATCGCTAAAGGATGCATAGGATGTGTATGACAACAATCAAAATCAGCTAAAATGGGAATAGCCTTACCATCAAGCTGTTCCAATAAGATATCCAGTGGTTTTTTTCCTGTTCCTAGATCATCATATTGTTCATGTTTACCTAAAATAATGCCCGCGACTTTGTCAAATACACCATGCAGCTTTAACATGGCAAAATTTTTCTCAACGGTCGAAGCATCTTTCATACAGTCTTCAAGCAATAATATATCTCCCTTTTTAATCTCTGGAAAATACTCTGTACCGATAAAACCATACATCGCATTATTGTTGCCGCCTATTAATCGACCTTCTTTTCATAGTCAATATAGGGAAGCATACTATTAGAGTTTGTTCCGCCAATCGTGGACATCACCATTTTGATTTCAGGATCACGCAATAAAGCATTTAATTCTTCAGCACGTTCTCTTGGTGTACCAGAACGATATGTATCGGTTTTTCCTGTTAGGTTTCCTTCTACTATGATAAAACCTTTAGATTCTAAAAATTGTCTTGCCCGCAAGTAACGTTTACTTGCCGTGACAGTTGCAGGAGATGAAGGTGAATAAATGCCAATTTTATCTCCTTTTTTAAGCCGTTGTATCATATTTTGACTCCTTTCTACATTCTCTTAATAACTATCAAATATGGTTTTGGATATTTTCTGAAAAATGAATTCCTTATGTTATAATATACTTCAATTGTGAGTATTCAACAAATGAGCGCGATTCCTCACAAATAGGTGCGTCCACCTGGAATATTAGTGTCAAATTGTTCCAATCTTAGAACGGAGATGAAGAAATGACTAGTCAAATTAGGTTTAATCTCTCGATTGTTGTTGCCATTCTTTTAGTCACGAATTCTATTCTTGCTTTTTACTATGACCATTCTTTGAAATGGCTATGGTTGGTAGTAGCTTTCTTCAGTGCTTTTAATCTTTTTTATTTCTATAAAAGAAAACAAAATCAAAGCAATTAACCTTACTAGTTGATCCAGATGCACCGGGCTTGAGTGTAGAGGTTAATCATACTATACATTTATCCGAGACGGGATCAACGCTGAACGGAGGAAGAAAAATGCGATTAGTTACAGACCGGTTGCTATTAAAACCATATAAACATGAATTTGCAGATGTTATTTATCTAGTAGTGTCACAGGCGGAAATTGCTGACACAATGATCACAATTCCTCATCCATACCCTAAAGAAGTTGTGTATAAATGGATTGATTATTTACATAGAAGCGCAAAAGAAGGTACCGCTTTTGAATTTGCAATTTTTTTAAAGGAATATCCAGATAAATACATAGGAAATTGTGGGCTTGTCAGCATTTCTAACAGTCACCAAAAGGCAGAAATCGCCTATTTTATTGATAAGAATGAATGGGGAAAAGGCTACGCAACTGAAGTAGCATATTCTATGATAAGTTATGGTTTTGAAAAACTTGGTTTGGAAAGAATATACGGTCATTGTATGTCCAGAAACCCCGCGTCTCGAAAAGTAATGGAAAAGGTAGGATTCCAATTTGAAGGGACATTGAGACATGATGTTAAAAAAGGAGAAGTCTTTGAGGACCTGGATTTATTAGGTATGATACGCACTGATTATAATAAATTGAATAGTGCAATCATTAAATAGTTAGAAATACATTGAAATTCTATAGTGAGAAAATTAGTTCATTTAGGAAAGTATAGGATGGTGGGGGCCTAAAATTTCCTTTTTGTAACGAAATGCAACTCTAAGAAGTGTACTTGAAAGAGTAGAGCGAGCCGGGAAACTCCCGCTATCATTGTGAGCAAATCAACAGGTCTAATTTTCATTTAGAACTGAATTCAAAAACAGCTATTTAGGGATATAGCGTTTCAAAACAAAACAGTGTGCGGGGGTAAAATATTGAAAATTGACTTTTTATTAAATCATCCAGGAAAAGTTAAAGAAGTTTCTGAAATGATTTATAAAGAATTTGTAATGAAAACAGGCAGTAATATGGATTTTGAAGATGTTTTTAAATACTTTGCGAACACCAAGGATAATGAATTTCCTATAACACTTATAGCCTTAGAAAACGGAATGTGTTTAGGAACCGTATCGATTTTTGAAAACGACTTAAAGGTAAGGCAAAAGTATAAACCATGGCTAGGTTCACTGTATACTAAACCGGAATTTCGTGGTAAGGGAATTGGACAAAAGTTAGTAGAAAAAACAATAAACGTGGTCAAGGAATTAGGATTTAATGAGCTTTATTTAAGAACGGAAGATGCATCAGACTATTATAGGAACAGAGGTTGGACTTATGTAGAAAGCCTTTCTGATGATAAATACGAAAAAATTGATATACTCACAATGAAATGTTAGTAACACAAATGAGGCGAAGGCATATCTAAGTGAAAGAATTGATTATGACCTTATAGTTGTTGAAGTATTACCTCTTATAAACTATGTAAGAAGTGCAGAAGAACATCAAGATAGGTTATCTAGGTATCCAAATGATTATTGTCATATCCCGGAGGAAATATTAAATAGATACAAGTGGCTATGGTGATAAACTTCTCTCTTTCATACATGAATGGGCTAAAGAAAACGGTTATCCAAATGTTGCCTTATCATCGGGGTTACAGCGATTAGATCCTCATCGATTTTATGAAGTTATAATGGGTTATGACTAAATAGTCTAAAAAGACCGAAGAATGAAGAGGTGTTCTATTCATTGAAAGACTGTGTATTTTGTAATCCAAATTTAGAAGCGAACCAAAAGGTGATTTTTATTAATGAGCATTGCATGTTTTTGCAACTAGAGCAAGCCCAAGTAAAGGGGAGTCAGCTTGAGGGGGCCGGGTTAATTGTCCCGAATGAGCATAGAGAAACTGCATTTGATTTAACAAAAGAAGAGTGGAATGCAACTTTTAGTCTTCTTCAAGATGTTAAAAAATACATAGACGAGAAGCATCAACCACAAGGGTACAACCTTGGCTGGAACTGTGGTGAAATTGGCGGACAACATATTTTCCACGCGCATTTTCATGTAATCCCTAGATATTCAGAAGAGCCATTAGCAGGCAAAGGGATTAGATATATGTTTAAAGGCACCGAGAATGAGAGAATTTCTAGTGAGTAAGGAGAACGCTAATTGAGTAGTATTCTTTTTCTTATTTTCCATGTACTAATTGGAATTGCATTCATCTATCTTTACGGTAAATTACCAAAAGCTCTAGCTACATTTTGTATTGTCTTTTTTACATTCAGCATTCTTTATTGGACCGTGATTATATTAGATATATTTTCAAGTAACTGGGCATAAAACTACTAAAACAACCGCAGTAATCGAACAAAAGATTTTCGGAGGGGATTTCTGTGTACGTTAACGTAAGGGCAATTATTGAAAGAGAAGGATCTAATGGAACGGAAATTGTTATACAAAAAAGAGTGAAACCGAATGAGAATAAAACTCCGTATGAGCTGCCTGGCGGAAGATTAGAAGAGTTTGAACCTTTTTTAGTTGGACTTAAAAGGGAAGTGCTCGAAGAAACTGGACTTCATGTAACGAAAATATTGGGAGAAGAAACAAGAATTGAAACGAATGATGTTGATTCAAATGTAGAAGCTATGAAGCCTTTTGCTGTTTATCAAACGATAAATGGTCCAGTGGATTCACTAGGCCTGTACTTTCGATGCCATGCCTCTGGCGAACTGCTAATAGAAGGGGATGAATCCGAAGATATAAAATGGATTTCGGTAGACGAACTACAAACTTCTTTAGAGAAAGAGTTAATCGATTTTAGTTGGGTAGATAAGTCAGGAATTATGTATTATCTGAAATGGTATTACAGAGAAAAACAGCTTAATGATAGCGAAGGAACGGAGCAATTAAGTTGAAGAAAATTTATCTAGTAAGGCATTGCGAAGCACAAGGACAATCATCCGATGCGGAACTTACGGAAAATGGGCTGAAACAAGCGGCATCTTTAGTGGACTTTTTCTCTGGAATTAATATTGATCGAATTATTTCAAGTCCATTTAAACGCGCAGTTCAATCAATTATACCGCTTACAAAGCAATTGGATGTCGAAATTGAATTCGATAATCGGTTAACAGAACGTATGCTAAGTTCAAAAAATCTTCCAGATTGGATGGACAAATTAAGCGCAACATTTAAGGATTTCGAGCTTAAATTTGAAGGCGGAGAATCCAGCCGGGAAGCAATGAATCGCATAGTAGATGTTGTTGAGGATGTTTTTAATGGAAAAGATGAAAATACAATCATCGTGACACATGGAAATTTATTATCATTGCTTTTAAATCATTATAATAAAAACTTCGGATTCGATGAATGGCAAAACCTTAGTAATCCGGACGTTTTTCTCTTGAAAAGTACGGACGGAGAAATAGCTTACGAACGATTATGGGAACTTCTTTAAAATTATATATTACTTATACAAGAAGTTAACTATGTACGACTTGATTAATAGTTACAGTAACCTTTAATTGTAGGGGGAAGCTATCATGCATAATATTGATAGATTATCGCGAAACTTTTTAAATTTTGCTGAAAGGGAATGTAAAGGCTCAAGTTTGCTTTATGAATACCTATCTATAAAAATTGCAAACGACAATTGTCTTCTTGAAATATCTAGTAATGCTCAAAAAGGGCAACCAATTCCAAACCTTTTATTTGGCGCAGTCCATTATCTTTTACAAAAGGGCCAGAAACACCCATTAAAAAAATACTATCCTAGCATCGTTAATCATCCGAAACCATACAACGAATCGTTTGATCACTTTAAGGATTTTTGCCTAGAACATCGGATTGAAATTGAGGCTATTCTTAAATCCAGGCTTGTTCAGACGAATGAAGTACGAAGATGTGCATACCTTTATCCCGTTTTTTGTACGATATACGAGCTAGCAAATAAACCGCTAGCACTGATCGAAATAGGCACTAGTGCAGGATTACAGCTGCTTTGGGATCAATATGCATATTCTTACGGACAACAAGACGTTTATGGAAATACAGAGGCTAAACTTCATATTACAGCGGAAATAAAGGGAGATAAGAGGCCAGTTCTCCATCTGACTCCACCCCTACCCCAGGTCACCACTAGACTTGGTTTAGATTTGAATACGATTGATTTAAATGATGAGGATGAAAAGTTATGGCTAAAATCATTAATTTGGCCCGAGCATAAAGAAAGATTACATATGTTCGAGCAGGCAGCAAATTATCTTCAAAATAATTCAGTGAAGTTAGTTGAAGGTGATGGGTTACGTTTATTACCAAAATATGTTAAGGATATTCCAGAGGAAAGTGTAATTTGTGTTTTTCATACGCACGTTGCAAATCAAATGCCGCCGGATTTAAGAAATCAGCTAATCCAAACGATTGAAACGATTGGACAAGAAAGAGACATCTTTCATATATACAATAATATTTATGATGGTCATTTACACCTTGATTATATTCTAGATGGGATGATGCATCAACATACAATTGCAGAAACGGATGGACATGGCAGATGGTTTAAATGGTTATTGAAAAGCGAGAAAACGATGTAGGATATCACTATGGAGGTTATAAAATGAACGACATTAGTTGGGTTGATAATCGGTTTAAAGAAACGAAACCTGTAACGCAGGAATTGGTAAATTTCTCTGAAAAAGAAATGAAAAAAGTTCTCAACTTTCATTCTAGTATACCTGCATATAAAATTACTCCACTGCATTCTTTATCTGGTCTATCAAATTCTCTAGGAGTAAAGCAAATTTATGTGAAAGACGAATCAAAGCGATTTGGACTGAATGCTTTTAAAGGTTTAGGGGCTTCCTATGCGATGGCTTCTTATTTTGCTGAAAAACTTTCACTTGATTTAAGCACAATAAATTTCCTTCAATTATTAGAACATGTTAAGAGTTTACCAAAATCCACATTTGCTACAGTTACGGCGGGTAATCATGGGAGAGGTGTAGCATGGGCCGCAAAGCTTTTCGGGCAGCAAGCAAAGGTTTATTTGCCAAAAGGCTCTTCAACAATGCGTTTAAAGGCAATTCAAGAATTTGGTGCAGATGCACAAATTACAGATATGAAATATGACGATACGGTTCAACATATCGCAAGCGTTGCCAAAGAGAATAACTGGGTACTTGTTCAGGATACTGCCTGGGAAGGGTATGAAAAGCTTCCTCTATCCATTATGCAAGGCTATACAACAATTGTTGCGGAGATAGTAAAACAATTAACTTTTCGTGAGATTTCCCATGTTATTCTTCAAGCTGGGGTAGGTTCGTTTGCTGGAGCTATGGCCGCCGCTATTTCTCATTCAGCGTCAGGTTCGGCCCCTAAGATCATAATAGTTGAACCGTCTGAGGCGGATTGTCTTTATCAATCGGCACAGAGCACAACAGGAGAACCGCAACGGGTGTATGGAAATCTATCTACGATGATGGCGGGACTTGCGTGTGGAGAACCTAATCCAATTGGATGGGAAATCTTAAAAACAACCAGTGACTATTTCTTCTCTTGTGATGACTCAATAAGTGCAAAAGGCATGCGCGTTTTAAGTTCACCTGTTCCTCATGATGTCAAAATCATCTCTGGGGAATCTGGGGCGGTGCCATTGGGTTTGTTACATGAATTAATGACAAACGATCAATTAAATGAAATAAAAACTAGTCTAGGACTAGATGATTCTTCTAGTATTTTAATGATTAACACTGAAGGTGACACCGATCCTGTTAATTATAAAACAATAATCCAAAATACATAATAACTTAATTTATTTTTAACTAGCGGGGAACTTAGTATTTATCGACTCTCCGCTAGTTAATTCATTGGGTGAAATTCTATTTCAGCCTATCAAATCATAAGGGATGGAGAAATAACGTGAGTAAAAAACAAAAATCGTTGTTAGGTATTATGTTTCTATCACTATGTGTATCGGGTGTTTTAACATCGCTTGGAATCTTTTTTAGGCATATACCTATTCTTATTTTTAGTACATTGCTAATAATATCGCTACCGTTTTTTGTATACAGAATCATTGGGAACAATGGACAGAAATCGAGATAAATGAAAGACAGATATCTTTATACAGGAATATGAAGAGACGTCTTTAGTTTTAACTCATCGAAACAATAGCCTGCAAGTGTTAGTCATTAATCCTCTTCCTTGAAACTCCTCATTAATAAACCAATTTGAGGGGAGAAGGCAGTGAACCCAACCATACGGCGGTACGGGTTGCGTTATGGTGGGCTTTACACGTACAAATCGATTCACCTCCATGTCCTTGAAGATGAGATTGGCCTTCGTCTGATTAACCCAGGGAAGGAATGGCGGCAACCTGTTACATAGACTTTGAAAGAACTGCGCAGATAGAGTTGGAGAAAAAAAGTTGTGGCTGAACAATAACACATGCTTTTAATATGGCACAATTCCTTAGCTGGATTTGTGATTTTTATTTGAGAGAAGTATCATCCTCCTACTGGCGGATTACTTGGAATATTTCGTTTATTATGTTCGGGGCGCTGCCTCTGCAATAAATTAAAACCGTATAAGGCATACACCGTGTATACCTATTTTAATGAAAATAAAACCTACGCAGCTTTCAAGTAAAGTGAGGAAGTATGACAAAGAGAATGTTTGTTTTGACAATCAAAATAGATGAAACAGTTCATACAACAGGTGTTCCGGCAACTAAATTCTGACTAATATTAGCCTGGCAAGTTTGTTGGCTTTTAGGAAAATGATACACATGTTAACTATTTACCCGAAACAAGGATGAAAAGAGGGTTTAACTTTAGGTGAAATTACATTTAATAAGAAGCCTCAGCAAAGATAGCAGTCGTACATAAAAACCGATTGGGTATATCTAATAAGTACCAAACGTATCACACTTGAATCATTTTAAGTAGGGCATAATATCCTCTATTGTTTTTTGTAATTTTTTTGTTTGCTCGCTGTACATTTTCTTCGTCTTTTTATTTTCGGTTTCAGGGGAGAATTTTTCTAAATCTGCTTGTAATTTCTTGAGCGCATCCGTCAATGATGGTCGTTGCTCAACCTGATTCTGAACCATTTTTTCATTATATAGATCAACATAGAGATTGCCTTTTGAATCTACTTGAGCCAGGAACACATCCTTAATTTGGGATGCACCTTGTTTTTTAACCTCGCTTAATAACCATTTTGAAGAATAACCAAGCATCGCCAAGTTCTGTTCTAAAACCGTACCATCTGCGATTAACAATGATGGAGCATGTTCGGATTCAACTTCTAAACCTAATAATTTAGGTGTAACAGGTTGTTGCTCAGTTTTCAACATGATACTGAGTTCACCATTTGTCTCTAAAATAGCCATCTCTACATCATCTACTTTAAAAACACTCTTTTCACGTAACAACATCATTAATTCATCAATTGCCAACTGGTTTTTCTTCATACTTTTATCTAACACTTGGCCATTTTTAATAATAATGGCAGGCCTTCCATCTGTTAAGTGTAGAAACTTTCGATTTTTTATGCCTAAATAGGCTAAAACGAGTGGAAACAAACCCCAAATAATTAATGAAACAATTCCATTTGATATTTTAACATTTTGATCGACGGACATAGTTGCAGCAATAGATCCGATTGTGATACCAACACAATAATCGAAAAACGTTAGTTGTGAAAGCTGTTTTTTCCCCATAATGCGGGCCATTATTAATAATATAAGAAAAGCCCCAATGGATCGAATGAGTATTAATAAAAATTCTGGCACGTAAAACCCTCCACCTTTTTTATGCTTATCTTATTATTGGGCAATATAGTAAGAAACATACAAAGGTGAGGTGCTCAATGTTGAAGAGAAAATTAATATTGATTGGAGTCCTGTTATTATTACTAACTGGTTGCTCAAAGGTAACCGGGCACTCTTATTTTAATGATCATATAAGTACAATCGAGGAACATCTTGAGTTTGCTGAATGGAGTTTTTTAGTTGAGCAAGCAAATAACCTAAAAACGCTATATGACAATCAACAATGGAAATTACAGTTATTGGGGGATGAGGGGGAGTATGAAGGCTTAAATGAAAGTATTCATAGGCTAATTAAGGCAACAGAGCAACAAGACACAACTCAAGCAAAATTAGAGTTGGCAACAATTAAAGTGATTATAAACGATATTTATTCTTTATAAGATGCAAATTGGCTAAAGGATATTGAATTATTTACAACAAAATGCGCTTTTTTAGGGTTGGGAACACTTGTTCCGAGGTTTCTTTAAACCTTTAGAATGGAAAGTGATGGGGGATTTAGATAGTCGTATAATAAAAAGGAAGACCCAAAGTCAGTTTTTTACTGAATTTGAATCTTCCCACAATAGATAAATGATCGTCGATTAAATTCTTCACCAATTTTTATTTGACAAAGAACCTAATTTCGGTCATTCCGGAAACATTAATAACCGATGATATGATAGCCGGAATCGACATGTAGATTTTCACCAGTGACACCGCTCGCGAGGTCGCTCAGTAAAAATACAGCGGCTTTACCGACTTCTTCTGGATTCGTCGTTCTTCTTAAAGGTGCTTTTTCTTCAATAACTTTGAGGTTTTCATTAAAGCCTGCGATTCCTTTCGCTGCAAGCGTACGAATCGGTCCAGCAGAAATAGAATTCACACGAATGCCATGCTGTCCAAAGTCGTTGGCAAGGTATTTAACGCTTGCATCGAGGGAGGCTTTGGCGACACCCATAATGTTATAGTTTTTAACAACTCTTTCCCCGCCCAAGTAAGTAAGTGTTAGGATTGAGCCGCCTTCTTTTAGAAGTGGCTTGACAGCCTTAGAAACAGCCACTAAAGAGAATGCACTAATATCATGTGCAAGTTGGAAACCATCACGGCTTGTATCTGAGAAGTCACCTGTTAACTCTTCTCTTTTCGCGAAAGCGATACAGTGTGCTAAACCGTCAACAACCGAATATTGTTCGGCAATCGTTCCAAAAGCGTTATCAATGCTTTCATCGCTTGTTACATCACACTCTACAAGTAATGTATTTTCTTGATTTAACTCAGGGATTAGTCGTTCAACTTCTCTTTTTAGACGTTCACCTTGGTAAGTGAAGATTAAATTAGCTCCTGCTTCGTTTAGGGCTTTAGCGATCCCCCAGGCAATGCTTCGTTTATTCGCTACACCCATAATTATAAAGTTTTTTCCAGTTAATAGATTATTCATGCATAGTACCTCGCTTGTTTGTTTTTGTTATGAATAGAATTATTCTTAATCGAAGTGCGTATTGAATTGAAAACGTGCTTTTTATAATGTGAAAAATAAAAAGATCAATTAAAGAATTAACTCAAGTTCTCAATTTAATCATAATTGAAATGTTAGTTTAAGTCGAGCGTAAAACATTTTCACTGCAAAACCAATTATAAAGGTTGTTTTCGAGTTTCTAATTTCGTAGTTATTTACATGAGAAGATTTCAAGAATGTTTGTTGGGAGAATTATGATGAAAATATGGTAAAGTACCACTTTACGAGAGGGGAGAGCGTATACCTTTTGGATGTTAATCTTGGTGAAGATGGTGATGAATACAACAAAAATAACCCATCCTTGAGTTAGAGGCTCAATATGGATGGGTTATTCCACCTTATTTATGCCGATCCCTTGGTGGGACCTGCTATTACATTTGGCCGTTTCGATAAAACAGTATCGAGGCGGTCTTTTTTATACTAGTCTTTATATACTTTTATTATACGTTTGATTGACAACCGGATTATATTATTGTGTTTTTCGCAATTAAATATGATGTTACTAGGATAAACAATTTGGGATTAAGGACATTGTAAGGTTTTTCATTAAAAAATGCGCTTTTTCACGTGATAGAACAATTGTTCTCTGCAACAGAAAGTAGAAGCATGCTAGAATTTTGTCAGTAAAGAAAGTGATGCCGTATGAAACAATTATCGGGTTGTGACAATCGCTGTTATTTCAACATTGATTTTCGGTGTGTTCCAATTTTGGGGATAAGTATAAAGGGATAGGAGCGGGATAAACATGAAGATCGTCATTGCGCCTGATTCATTTAAAGAAAGTCTGACAGCGAAAGAAGTTGCAGAAGCCATTGAAAGAGGCATGAAACGGGTGATTTCTGATGCTGAATATGTAAAAGTACCGATGGCCGATGGAGGAGAAGGAACTGTCCAGTCGCTTGTCGATGCGACGGGCGGTGAAATTATTCGTAAACAGGTTACGGGGCCGCTAGGAGAGCCAGTTGAGAGTTTCTTTGGCATTTTAGGCAATAAACGGACCGCTGTTATCGAGATGGCGGCAGCTTCTGGCTTACATTTGGTGCCGAACGGGAATCGAAATCCGCTTCTCACAACGACGAGAGGAACGGGAGAGTTGATTGCCGCCGCTTTAGATTATGGGGTGGACCATATTATCATCGGACTTGGCGGAAGCGCCACGAATGATGGCGGTGCGGGAATGGCGCAAGTTCTCGGTGCCCAGCTTCTTGACATTGATGGCAAGGAAATCGGTCCGGGCGGCGGTTCACTGCATGAATTGGCGATGATTGATCCCGTTCAATTGGATCCAAGGTTGGAACATGTGAAAATAGAAATTGCTTGTGATGTGGACAACCCGCTTACGGGAGAAAAAGGTGCATCAGCCATTTTCGGTCCACAAAAAGGTGCTACTCCGGAGATGGTCAGCCAGTTGGATCAGAATCTCCATCATTTCGCAACCATCATTGAACGTGATCTCGGGAAAAGTATTAGGGATCTTGCTGGTGCTGGTGCAGCGGGGGGGCTGGGTGGTGGATTGCTCGCTTTTTTACCTTCCGAACTGAAGCGAGGAGTAGACATCGTCATAGAAGCAACCGGTCTCGTCCAAGCCGTACAAGATGCGGATCTTGTCATTACGGGAGAAGGAAGAATCGATGCACAAACAATTTTTGGAAAAACACCAATGGGCGTCGCCAAAACGGCGAAGCGATTCGGCGTGCCAGTGATTGGGCTGGCAGGAAGCTTGTCAGCTGATAGCGATATTGTTCATGATTATGGCATGGACGCGGTTTTCAGCATCGTGCCGGGCGCCGTTACATTGGAAGATGCATTAGAGCATGCAGCCGATTATGCGGAAAGAATGGCTGCCAATATAGCGACTGTATGGAAAATGGGGAAATAGTATTCGAGCTGTTGGCGCTTTCAGTTGTATACAGACCTTACGGGTAATGCCGTAAGGTCTTTCTTTAATTAACGATATTCCCAATTAATTAGTCACTATTGTTTTTGGACAATTAGAACCTTTGTTTGTATAATTGAGTATGTAAGATGTTATTTTTGTTTTACTTAAATAAATCTCTTTTAGCATGACACGAGAAAGGAGTAATGTCTATGCCAAGAAATCCAGGAATGACAGACGAAGTAATTATTCGGATGTATAAAAGTGGAATGCCATTTAAGGAAATGGTTGCAATTGTCGGGATTTCGGATCGTGCTATCCGTAATGTTATGTACAAGCATAATATACCTATGAATCGAGAGCAGTATTCCGGGCAACCAAGAAAGAATCAAGTTAATGAAGACTACTTTAAGACTTGGTCACATGAAATGGCTTGGGTATTAGGTTTGTTTGTTACAGATGGCCAAATGCACAAGAAAACGCATACTATATACTTTGCACAAAAGGAAGAAAGAATCCTTCGATTAATTGCAAATTATATGCAGGCAGACTATATATTAGCACCTAGCGCGCCTACAAGATCTACACCTATGCTTATTATTAACTCTAAAGTAATTAAAAAAGATTTAGAGGAATTAGGCATAACTCCTAATAAATCATTAACGCTAGCATTTCCGGCAGTTCCAAAAGAGTACTTAGCTTCCTTTATCAGAGGTGTAATAGATGGTGATGGCTGGGTACAAAACACTGGTTATGTAATGAATATAACTTCTGCTAGTCAATCCTTTGCTGAAGGACTTCATACCGTCTTCCGAACCTGGAATTTGCGAACTGAAATTACAACTTCTACTACTCAAACAGGAAAGGCAATTTACAGAATTTGGATTAAAGGCAAAGAGGAACTCCCTAAACTTGCTAAAATCATCTATAAACATGCACATAATAATGATTATATTTTATCTAAAAGAGAACGTATGGAACAACGATTAAATATTTTTAATAATTAGCTTGGGGGCAACATTATTGTGGAAAATGATAGACGGGAAACTAATTCAAACAGTAGACGTATCCCGAATAAAATTTAGAACTAATATTAGTAAATCCATTCTAAAAGAATTAACGGTTATCGCAAAAGAAAACAGAACGCATGTTAACTATTTATTGGAGAACGGAATTATAAACGTGTTAATAAAAGGGAGTATTTCTTATAACAAGGATTTAAGACCAAAAGATCGAGTCCAATATAAAACAACTTATGACAAAGAGTTATTAGAGAGCTTGAGATGGTTTGCTAAAGAAAAGAATTTGTTTATAAATGATGTAATTGAGTATGGCGTCCAATTTATTAATATTAATGATGTTAAAAACAAAAATTATCGATACAGGATAGAGCAGAAGGAGTGATATTAACATATCACTCTATACATCACAGAACGCCCCCGTCATAATATATATTATCGGAAGTTACGTTTCATTGATAAGTATACTTATAACATTGAGATATTTTGTGTTTTTATAGGATTTATTGATTTTATCCTTATAGATCACATACTGTTAAGTTTCTAAGGCTTTATCAACAGATTACTTTTTGGCTAAGATAAATCCAATCACTCAAGATTCATTCGAAAATACTTCAAAACAGTTTCCTAGTTATCGACTTGCTGGCATCTTCATCTTAAGCTGTGTGAAATTAAAACAAGTTCTAACGTTTTTCAGTGTTAGAACTTGACTACAATTAATACTTCATTTTGTTAAATAATTAATACATAAATATATACGATATCTTGTGATTTACTACTCATTCATACCGTACTCCACATTCTACAACAACCTAAAGATTAAAATAAGAATTACTTACTCAACAATACTTAAATGTTCATAATCGTTCATCCTTCTTCACTTGGCGATACTAATCATATTATCCCCCACTTCATCTAACCTGTCATGCTCTTCAGTCGACCTTTCTCTAACTGTAACACTTTCATTTTAACCGATTCGTCATCGCCATCTTCATATTCATTTAAAGCGAGCGATCCAACTTCGGATTCTCTGGCATATAAATCAAATAAGCCGGCTTTCTGACCTAATAACTCCAGCATACTCGCGTCGATGCTATTTTCCGTTAAAAGACGATATACTACGACATTTCTTGATTGCCCCATTCGATAAGCGCGACTAATTGCTTGTTCTTCAATTGAGGGTTTCCACTGCGGTTCACATAAAATGACGACATTAGCCGCTTGAATATTTAAACCGACGCCGCCTGCAGTAATTTGGCTTAGTAAGACAGACCCGGGCTTCGCTTTCGTAAACTCATCGATAATCTCTTGCCTCCTATGATTTGGTACGTCCCCGGTAATTGCTTCAAAGGTTCTGCCGTCTAAATGACTTTGCACAGTCCGTATGACGTCTCTAAAAAACGAGAATACTAACACTTTATGGCCATTCTCATGCGCTTCTTCACATATATCTAATAACTTTTGGAGTTTCGGTGATTTTTCAGGAGTTCCGCCTAGCCATGCAGCCCGCCGCATTAACATTAACTGCCCAGCACTAACTAACTGCTCGTTCGTAACGTTCTTGTTCATTTTCCCCAAAATCCATCCATTGCGGAATGATTTCAAGTTCCGGAAGTTCTTTTAAAACTTCTTTTCGATTTCTTCGTAAATAAACAGGTGCAATCGTCTTTTTAAATTCATTTGGGTGCAGTAAATGTAATTCATTTGATAACATCTCCGCGATATTAGGTTGTAATACCGCTATTAACTGCTTCATTTCTTCCAAACGATTTTCAAGCGGTGTCCCGCTCATAAACAACGCATAATCTGCAATGCTTGCTAATTGGTAAACACTTTTCGATCGTTTCGCTTCTGGGTTTTTAATATAATGTGCTTCGTCTACTATCAGCGCATTGATTGTTATACTCTTCATGTCTAAGTGAAAAGTATGCTCATATGTTGTTAATAAAACGCCTTTTTCCTTCTGCCATGCTGTAAACGCCGATTCCCGCTGATTTCCGTGAAAAAAAATGTTTTTAAATCAGAATGTTGTTCAATTTCACGTTTCCAATTCGCTAACACACTTAAAGGACAAACAACGATTGAATACTTTGCATCATTTTCGAATAAATGATTAATAAGTGCCAACGCTTGAATCGTTTTCCCAAGCCCCATTTCATCACCTAGTAAAGTACGTTTATAATGCAAAGCATATTTTGCCCCAAACATTTGATACTGACGTAAGTCTAATTTCAATCCTGTTGTATCTAATGGTAACGTTTGAATTTCTTCAACAATTTCGTTCGACAAAAAATCATCTGTAATCGTAGAAGCATCAAATCCTATTACTTTTTCAATTTCAGTATAATAGGATGCGTTTTTTTCAATAAAATGATTCGTTAGAATGTCATGAGAAACTGTAAACTGATGAATTTGCATCAACTGTTTTCTTGCTTTGTGTAAAGTGTCTTGATGCATTTTTTCATTTAATCTATTCATCGCATCGTTTATTTTCTCTTTTTCATTTTTAGTTTGGAAAAGACTCCCCCAAAAACCTCTTTTTCTCTTTGCTATTGCAAACTTACTTTCAACCTTCGTCCAATGTCTCTATTGTAACTCTCAAAGACTCAACTGCTTCTGAAAGTTTCCATTTGCGATAAATGCTTTCTATTAGCAATAAATCTTCTTTTGAAAGATGATCGGATTAAGTTTAGGTGTTGCTGCTTCATAGACAGATGTTACTTTTTTCGACACAGCTTCATAAATTGCTTGCGCACTTACTTCACCGATACCATTGATCATTCTCAAGTCTTCTATGCTTTTATTCCGAATGTCAAAAATCGTTTCAAATCCATTCATTGCTAATCGATTAATCGGAATTCCTCTTCCTAATGTCGAAATCGTATCAATTGGCATTGCTTGTAATTGTTTTTTTGCTGCAATAAATTTTAACTGTTCCCAGCTTTCATGTATTTTTTCGTTGAAACAAGTTTCAGTAAAACGCATCTGTTCTCTTCTAATGCTATTCAATTCACCCTCGAATCGAAGGACATCCTTTTTTGTTTGAATCATTGAACTCCTTCCTTTCGTGTGAAACCTACTCTATCTAAATGACTTAGGATTGAGAATCTCTGCAATAAATTCTTGCATCCATTGTAGCACAAGGCATATCGTACGAAGTATTTGGATTATCTCCAATAGAAAAAAGCACCTCATTAAGAGATGCTTTTCAATATGTTATTCGTCTTTACCTTGTATGGCATAGCTTTCATCGTTCATGGCTGGAAGAAAATGGCTTGTTTTAACGGCATATGCTTGTGCTTTTGCCAAATGCTTGAGACGAGGAAGATATTGTAATCCTCACCCTAATACGACTAAAAAGACGAACGCATAAAATTAGCCCTTGGATTTCCTAACACCAAAGAAATGATGTAGCACAATCCAACCTAGTCCAAGAGCTGAGAAATAAGATAATAAAACAGTTGCAAGTAAATAAGCTGTCGCGACAATGGACTTTAAATAAACGAATAGTAAAACGGCGATAATAACAAGAAGTACCGGAATAATAATCGATTGATCGCGACTTCCCTTTTCTCTGTTCAATTTCTTGCATCATTTCTTCAGTACGCGGAATAAATGCAACACACCCAAGTAACGCTAGAATGGCTGGAAGCAAAGTTAGTGCCCCGCAATCCCCATGATGAAGATTGACAAGCTAAACGGCACTGCAAAGCGGTCGTACGATACGTAATACGCGAGTCCTAGCGAGAGCATTCCCAAAACCGTTGTAAGAGAACCCATCATAATTGCGCCGCCGCAGTTCGTCACGATACCGCAAGATTACTCCCTTGTCATTAGATGAATTAGTGACAGAGATTTATAAATCTGTTTGGGACGGACTTTCGCATCCAAGTGCGTAAATGAAGTGTCAGGTTCTGCTATTTCAAGAACCTGGCATTTCAATCATTAAATGAATGCCTTTCTCCGCAAGATTTTCAAGGCATTCCTTCATATAGCATTCATTATGCTCGGGATAAATCGGTTTACTTTCCTGCTCAATTACTACCACTTCATATGATGAACATTGCTTTCCACGATATGCTGGATTCTCCCATAACGGATCATTCTTATAACCTCGTCTTTTCATTTCATTGATCACTTTCATGTGGTATTGAAAAAGCTTATAGGGGTCGTGGTCAAATACATAATTTACAGTCGCATGCTTTTTATTCCAACCTAAGCCGCGAAGTGCACAACATTCCCTATGTTGCCCTAATAACTGTTGTCTAGGTAGTTCTGTTAATAAATCTTCATGCCATAATCTCATTCTATTCCCTACTCTCTAGATTCTCTAAAAGATGTCATTGCTTTCCTTCTGTTTAAAAATGACAGAGTTACCGTTCCAATAGAGTGTATTCGGTGGGTACGTTTTTCCTTTGTCTTTCAGCAGAGCAGTAATTTGATTAAAACAATTCCCTCTTTTACTTGGCCACAAACTACAATTCAATAAATAATCAACTTGATAATGAAGTGTGTAGCTCTCTAAAATACGTAAAGCTTCTTTTGGATTCACTTGAATCAGCATATCCAGCTCTTGTCTCGCTGCACTTGGTAATACTTTCTTAAAATAACCAGATATATGGTACAGCGCATTTGTAATTTGCGGTAAATCAGTACTTGGCACTTCCTTAAATGCAGTATACACATCGGAAAGTACTTCGTAAGCCTTCACTAACTTCACATTTTCCGGGCGTAGATGTTCACGAACTTTACGATATTGCTGCTGACTGCATGCTAAAACAAAATATTTATTTGCAGCCCATACTGATTGCGCAGCTTTTAAAATGAGTCGTTGATTGCATATTATTTTTGTTTCCTTCTCCATAATAATCACCCATTTCATTTGAAAGTGTTAAGACTGCTATATGAATGATTGATTCACTGTCATATAGCGATAACCACAAACCCTCCCAAAATAATCCCCCTAATTATGGTACTCACGATTATTCACTAAAAAAACCGCAAAAAGTCATATGCTTTCCGCGGTTGGTTGTTCGAGTATGATATTTCTTCGCTTCATTTGAATAAAAAATAAAGCGGTTAATCCTAAACTGATGAATCCAAAAATGACAACCATCGATTGTAGTCCGATAATATCTAAAAAAGCGCCTGCTGTTAGTAGGACAACTTGAAACATAACGCGTTCTAACATATTACGGAATGAAAAAAACCTGCCGTGGTATGCTTTTGGCATCTGTTTTTGAAAGATGACCATCGCCGTTGGGAAAAAGCAGCCTAAAGCAAACCCCAATACTGCAAAAGCAGCTAACGTAATCATTTGGCTCTCAACAAAATATAACATAAATTCAGCAACCGCCACAAACGAAGCAAACGCAAACAATATAACCGTTGTTCTCCATTTTTTGGCGATATATTTTACCGCAAAAGCGCCGAGCATAAATGCAATGCCTTCAAACGTATAAATTAATCCCTTCATGGCCGCCGAATCTTGTATCTCACTAATATTAATCACAATCAAGTTAAAGGAACCGATAAAGAGTAAAGGAATTAACGTCATAACAAGTGTCATCAGTACTGCCGGATACGCTTTTAACACAGGAAACACTTCCATAAAACCACCAGATTTTGCTGGCCTTTTCACTTTTGCCTCCCTGTCTTTTACGCCCTCTCCTTCGTCAATTTGCAACATGAAGGTGAATAGGAGCAGTGCGCCATAAGCGATAATCGAAGCCCAATAAAGCGTCACGAGCGACCAATAGACGAGCATCACGCCTGCTAAAGCGGTCCCAAGCACTCTAGAAACAGTCGCAACGTTCATATGCAGCCCATTCATTGTCAATAAATCGTCCTCTTTCACAACAAGTGGAATTGTAGCTTGTAATGCCGGGAAATAAAAAGTTGCCGCTAACTGAATGCTAATCATGAAAACAACCATCCACCAAATCGATCCGGTACCGAGTGCAATTAACATGAACACAACACTCACCATTCTCCCAAAACCCGAAATTAGGAGCACTGTTTTTTTCCTGGATTGGTCTATCACTTTACCGGCCAATGGACCTGCAACAAGTCCTGCAAGTAATCCTACAGACATAATTAACGCTTTCACAAAATCAGATGGAACTTTTTCTTGCATAAATTCTAAGTTACCAATAATCCCTGTCCATAAACCCAAACCCGCAACCATTTCCCCAACTAAAATAATCCAAATGTTACGATTTTTCCACATAACACTATCCCCGTTCGTAATAAAATCAGCTACTTTATAATACTTCGTATTTCGAACTATTATACGGCATTGCAAAATAAAAGTCACGGGGATTTTTACACCCGTGACTCTGGTTATGACTCTATAATCGCTTTTGGATCCTTATAAATATGTGAAACTTTTCCTTCTTTTTTCTCATCGGCAATAAAGCTTCCATTCGATTGACGATCTACTAATCTTAAAGTACCAGCTTGAACCGGTACTTTTTCATCATTTTCTGTCGCTAATACAATAATTTCATCATTTGTTGCCATCACTGCACCTATTACCCGGTGAGGGTTCGTTTGTAGTTCTCTTAAGACGAGAAGTCCGCGCTGAGCTCTCTTCGCTGTCTCAAGTTCTTTAAGTCCCATTCTCTTCACTGCCCCACGCTGTGTAGCTACAATAATCGAAGCATTCGTATCAGATACGACAACTATCGAGACAAGTTTATCATCTTCTTTTAAATTAATCCCCCGAACTCCAGCGGTACGAATACCAGTTACATTCACTTCAGACAATGAAAACCGGAGTGCATACGCTTGATGCGTAAAGAGGATGACATCTTCATCGCCTTTCACGAGTTTGGCGTCAACCATCCGATCACCATCGCGAACGCCCATTGCAATAAATGTTCGATTATAACGTCTGACTGGATAATTCGATAAACATGATTTTTTAATGTTTCCATTCTCAGTTACGGTTACGACGACCGCATCTTCTTCGAAATTTTCAATACCAATTGCCGCTACAATTTCTTCATTCGGCTCTAAGGGAATGATACTTGAAATATGTTGACCAAGATCACGCCATCTAATATCTGGTAACTCATGTACTGGCTGATATAAATAGTTACCGAATGACGTAAACAACAATAGATGATGCTGTGTATTCATCTGCTCTTCAAATAACATATAGTCAGATTCCTTCATGTCATGTCCAGTACCATTTGATGCGCTATAAGAACGAATGCTCGTTCGTTTAATATAGCCGTCTTTTGTAACAGAAACATACACTTCTTCGCTCGGTATAAGGATATCAATATCAACTTTAATTTCTTCGATTTTTGCTTCAATTTCCGATCTTCTAGGCTCAGCAAATTTCTTGCGAAGTGCCGTCAATTCTTTACGAATGACTGCCGTAAGCTTTTTATCGCTTTTTAAGATTGCATCTAGTTCTTCAATCGTTTTTTTCAATGTTTCTTCTTCTTTTCGCAACTCTGTTATATCTGTGTTCGTTAATCGATATAACTGTAACGATACAATCGCTTCCGCTTGAATTTCGGAGAACCCAAACTTCTCGATAATATTATTTTTAGCATCGCGCTTATCTTTAGAACTTCTAATCGTTTGAATGACTTCGTCTAATATAGATAACGCCTTCATTAAGCCTTCTACAATATGTAGACGATCTTGTGCTTTTTGAATATCATATTCCGATCTTCTTGTCACAACTTCTTTTTGATGGTCAATATAAGCATCTAGTAACATTGGCAGCGACATTAAAGTTGGCCGGCGCCCAGCAATTGCAATCATATTAAAATTATACGTCACTTGTAAATCTGTATTTTTTAATAAATATTGTAAAATACCGTTACTATCCGTATCTTTTCTTAATTCAATTACAATACGCAAACCTGTTCTATCCGACTCATCCCTTACATCGGCAATCCCTTCCAACTTCCGATCAATTCGGAGTTCGTCCATACGCTTTACGAGATTTGCTTTATTCACTTCATATGGAATTTCAGATACGACAATTTGGGATTTTCCGCCTTTTAAAGATTCGATATCCGTTTTGGCACGAATCACAAACCGACCTCTACCTGTTTTATAGGCTGTTTTAATTCCATCCGTTCCTTGTATAATACCGCCGGTTGGAAAATCAGGCCCTTTGATGACCGTCATGAGTTCATCAACCGTTACATTCGGCTTTTTAAGTCGAAGAAGAACCGCATCGAGCACTTCATGGAGTGCGTGCGGTGGAATATCTGTTGCGTAACCCGCTGAAATTCCCGTTGACCCATTGACAAGTAGATTTGGAAATCTAGCCGGTAAGACAGTAGGCTCCGGTTCCGTGTCATCAAAGTTTGGAATAAAATCAACCGTGTTTTTCTCAATATCTCGCAACATTTCACCGGAAATCGCAGATAAACGTGCTTCTGTATAACGCATTGCTGCCGCAGAGTCGCCATCGATGGAACCGTTATTTCCGTGCATTTCAATCATTAAATGGCGAAGTTTCCAATCTTGGCTCATCCGCACCATCGCTTCATAGACAGAGGAATCTCCGTGTGGATGATAATTACCAATTACGTTTCCAACTGTTTTGGCAGCTTTACGGAATGCCTTTTCGTGTGTATTGCCATCATGGTGCATCGCATACAAAATCCGGCGTTGTACTGGTTTCAATCCGTCACGCGCATCTGGTAATGCTCGGTCTTGAATGATGTATTTACTATATCTTCCAAATCGATCCCCGATAACTTCTTCGAGTGGAAGATCTTGAAATCGTTCAACATTTGTCATTCATAATCCTCCTCGACATGGATAAATTCATTATCTAAAATATTATGTTCTTCAAGTTGTCCGAAATCGACGTTTTCTTCTATCCATCGTCTTCTTGGTTCAACTTTATCACCCATGAGCGTTGTAATGCGTCGCTCTGCTTTAGCACCATCTTCAATCGTGACACGGATTAACGTACGCGTTGCAGGGTTCATTGTTGTCTCCCATAATTGGTCCGCATTCATTTCCCCAAGACCTTTATAACGTTGTAACATGTAGCCTTTACCGATTTTTTCTACTGCGGCATCAAGGTCTGTTTCTGTCCATGCATATTCAACCTTTTCTTTCTTGCCTGTGCCTTTAAATACTTTAAATAGTGGCGGAAGTGCAATGAAGACTTTTCCAGCCTCAACGAGTGGTTTCATATATCGATAAAAGAACGTCAATAAGAGTACTTGAATATGTGCACCGTCTGTATCGGCATCCGTCATAATGACAATTTTATCGTAGGCTGCATCTTCAATATGAAAATCTGTGCCCACGCCAGCACCTATCGCATGGATAATCATGTTAATTTCTTCATTTTTCATAATGTCTTCCAGCTTTGCTTTTTCGGTATTAATCACTTTACCACGAAGAGGCAATATCGCTTGGAAAACACGATCGCGTCCTTGTTTTGCAGAACCGCCTGCGGAATCTCCTTCGACAAGATACAATTCGTTTCTTGCCGCATTACGAGATTGGGCGGGGGTTAACTTACCTGAAAGTAACGTTTCCGAGCGTCTTCTCTTTTTACCGGACCGTGCATCTTCACGTGCTTTACGTGCCGCTTCTCTTGCTTGTTGGGAACGAATCGCTTTTCGGATAAGCGAGGCACTTAATTCCGCATTCTCTTCAAGGAAATATAATAGTTTTTGGGATATTACAGACTCTGTGACAGATCTAGCTTCACTTGTGCCCAACTTCCCTTTTGTCTGTCCTTCGAACTGAAGAATCTCTTCCGGGATGCGAACAGAAATAATGGCAGATATCCCTTCACGAACATCTGCTCCCTCTAGATTCTTATCTCTTTCTTTTAAAAGACCAGTTCGTCTTGCATAATCATTAAAAACACGAGTTAGAGCCGTTCGTGCCCCTGTCTCATGTGTTCCGCCATCTTTTGTTCTAACGTTGTTAACAAACGACAATATCGTTTCAGAATAGCCATCACTAAACTGAAAAGCAAATTCAACTTCAATGCCTTCCGATTCTCCGTCTAGGTAAGCCACTTCATGCAGTACATCTTTTTCTTCATTTAAATATGAAACAAATGCTTTTATGCCTGACTCATAGAAAAAAGTTTCTTGTTTGTCAGTCTCTTCATCTTTTAAATTTATTTTTAACCCTTTTAATAAAAATGCAGATTCTCGTAAACGTTCACTTAATGTTTCATATTGATATTTAACAGCGGAGAATATTGTAGAATCTGGTTTGAAATGAATATCTGTTCCTTTTTCTCTCGTCGTACCGATTTTTTCAAGCGTTGTAACTGGCTTTCCACCCCGCTCAAAACGTTGACGAAACTTCTTTCCATCTCGATAAATCGTCACTTCTAGCCATTCAGATAAAGCGTTCACAACAGCAGCACCAACACCATGGAGTCCACCACTTGTTTTATAACCGCCTTGGCCAAATTTACCGCCGGCGTGTAACACGGTCAAAATAACTTCTGTCGTCGGTTTTCCCATTTGGTGCATCCCGGTAGGCATCCCACGTCCGTAATCACGGACACTGACACTACCATCTACATGTAATGTCACATCTATTTCGGCACCGAATCCTGCAAGAGCTTCGTCCACTGCATTATCAACAATCTCGTAGACTAGGTGATGAAGACCGCGTGTATCCGTTGAACCTATATACATTCCAGGCCGTTTTCTAACGGCGTCTAATCCTTCTAGTACTTGGATTGAATCATCATCATATTTATAAACTTCTGGTTGTTTCGTCAAAATTCCGCCTCCATCAAACGAATGTTCTTAACTTTTATCGTACCGCTTCCGGAAAAGGTTGTCAAATCAACGTTTGCAGAAGCTCGCTTCATTAATTGTATATAAAAAATGCCTTGATTGCAACGAGAGCAGAAAACTTTACACCTCATATCATATAACTGCCATTGTCGCATGACCATAGTTCTGATAAACTTAATGCATACTTAGACAACAAAGTGAGGAGTACGTCATGGATTTATTCATAATGATTTTTGCCGCTTATATTCTGGGCTCTATCCCTTCTGCATTATGGGTTGGCAAATGGTTTTACAAAGTAGATGTTCGCGAACATGGCAGCGGTAACCTTGGAGCAACGAATACATTTCGTGTACTTGGAAAAACTGCCGGTTTCATCGTAACATTATTAGATATTTTAAAAGGAACAGCTGCAACACTACTTCCTTTACTTCCGTTTTTTTCGGAAACAACGATTCATCCACTAATTTTAGGACTGATTTCAGTTGTCGGACATATGTATCCGATTTTCGCTAACTTCATAGGTGGGAAGGCAGTCGCTACTTCAGGTGGTGTTGTATTAGGGTATCATTGGCCAGTATTTCTACTTGTCATTATTATCTTTTTTATCGTTTTAAAATTATCAAAAATGGTCTCCTTTACTTCGATGACAGTCGCAATCGTTGGCATTATTTATAGTGTTGTTTATTTTTTTAATACAGGTGATTTTTCATTGTTAATCGTCATAGGTCTTTTAACGCTATTTATTTTTTACAGACATCGTGAAAATATTGCAAGGATCCGTGCGGGGACTGAACCAAAAATAACTTGGTTAAAGTAATAGAATGAACGTGATAGGCGGGATTGTCAATGAACATTGTTTTGAGCGATGAAGCATTAAAGTGGTTTACGAACGAAATGGATGTAAGTAAAGGCGAGGCAATTCGTTTTTTCGCAAGATACGGCGGCTCGAGTCCACTACATGAGGGGTTTTCTTTAGGTGTAACTAAAATTGAACCTGACGAAGCCTCTGTACAGATAGAAAAAGAAGGTGTCCTTTATTATATCGAAAGCAGAGATGAATGGTTTTTCGATGGACACGATTTAATTGTTGACGTCAATCCAAAACTACAAGAATTGTCTTATTTCTATAAGAAATCGTGAGAGTTTCATGCTCTCACGATTTTTTTTATGCAAAACAGACTCCTCGAACCTAATGAAAGGCATTTATAATAAATTAAACCGTCTTAACTGGTCGGTTAATCCTTCTTTTATTAAAATTCGCTTCTCATGTTCCCCAAACAAATCAAAATGAGGATAATCATCTCGCATATCAATCCACTCACGCTTAAGACCGTATTTCTCGCCCCATTCCGCAAGTCTCACAATATTTCCACAGCCTGCTTTTGTAACCGTTTTACAGTTTGGAAAACGTTCATCCAGCCAATAATGCGTTAAAAACGCGATTTCACCAGCTGCAACTGCCTCTTTCCAAGCGATCAACTCTTGTCGATTAATGCCGAATGCCATTAGACTTGAACCCTTTTCACTTCTTGATATTTCGCTTCCCAAGCAGGATCTACTTTACTTAAAGATACGGGTCTAAAATTATCTTTTTTCACTAAAACATGTTCAGATAGAGCAGTTGCTGCAACCGTACCATCTTCATGTAAAATCTCATAGCCGTACGTCGTGCGTAAACGTCCATGTGTCTCAACCCAAGTACGGATTGTTGCCACTTGGCCATAACGCATGGCTGCCTTGTACTGTATCGATAAATCCGTCACAGGAGATAAATAACCTTCTTTTTCTAATCCTGCATATGTAAAGCCGAGATCTTGTATCAATGCGGTTCGTCCAATTTCCATCCATACTAAATAATTTGCATGATAAACAACACCCATTTGATCTGTTTCTGCATAGCGAATTTCTATCTCTTTTTCACTTATAAACAATTGAATCACCTCTTTCTTCATTATACAAAAGGTTTACCATAAATGGTGTAGGACGCTTTTAAATATGTATTTCTTTTTACATTAGTCAATTTCATAATCCAATCTTTTCGCTGCGCCGATACAATATATAGTTTGGGCAATTATGAAATTGCCTCTGTTAAGTTAAAACGTTCTTAACTATATACTGTATCAGCTTAGCGGTTTTAGGTAATTATGAAATTGATTCATATGAATGACAAAAAACTGTAGATAAAGTCACGTGGGACCTTATCTACAGTTTTAAAAATCACTTAATTAGTTACTTTGTTGTCTTTCATTTTGTCGCGAAGAACCATTTGTAAAATACCACCGTGGCGGTAGTAATCTACCTCAACGTCAGAATCGAAACGTGCAAGGACGTCGAATTCTTTCACTGAACCGTCTTTCGCAGTTGCTGTTACCTTGAGGATGTCACGTGGTTTAACATTATCCGTAATGTTTACGCTAATTTCCTCCTCGCCTGTTAAGCCAAGTGTTTCAGCACTTTCACCTTTCATGAATTGAAGTGGTAGCACACCCATCATGACAAGGTTTGAACGGTGAATACGCTCATAGCTCTCAGCGATAACCGTTTTAATGCCGAGTAAGGATGTTCCTTTTGCAGCCCAGTCACGTGAAGAACCCATTCCGTAGTCTTTACCTGTAATAATTGCAAGACCTGTACCATCTGCTTGGTATTTCATGGCAGCATCGTAAATTGGCATAATTTCTTTTGTTGGCCAGTACGTCGTGAATCCGCCTTCAGTACCTTTTGCAATTTGGTTACGAATACGGATATTTGCGAATGTACCACGCATCATCACTTCGTGGTTACCACGACGGGAACCGTATGAGTTGAAGAAACGTGGATTTACTCCGCGATCCGTTAAATATTTACCGGCTGGTGTATCTTTACCGATTGCACCTGCTGGAGAAATATGGTCTGTCGTAATTGAATCCCCGAACTTACCGATAACACGTAAGCCGTTTAGGCCTTCGATATCAGCAGGCTCTTTTGAGAGTCCTTCGAAGAATGGTGGGTTTTGAATGTATGTTGACTCATCATCAAAGTTGTATAGTGAATCGTCAGTCGTTTCAATCGCATTCCACGCTTCGTTCTCAGTGAATACACGTGCATACTCTTTACGGAAGAGTTCAGGTGTTACTGTTGATTTAACAGCTTCTGCAACTTCTTCAGTTGTTGGCCAGATGTCTTTGAAGAATACATCATTACCATCTTTATCTTGACCGATTGGGTCGTTTTGAAGGTCGATATCAACTGTTCCAGCAAGTGCATAAGCAACAACTAATGGCGGTGAAGCTAAGTAGTTTGCTTTTACTAGTGGGTGAATACGCCCTTCAAAGTTACGGTTACCCGAAAGTACTGAAGAAACTAGTAAATCTTCTTCAATTATTGTTTTCTCGATTTCAGGTAAAAGTGGTCCTGAGTTACCGATACAAGTCGTACAACCATATCCTACTAAGTTAAAGCCGATTTGCTCCAAGTATGTCAGTAAACCGGAATCTTGTAAGTAACCTGTAACAACTTTAGAACCTGGTGCAAGTGATGTTTTGACATACGGTGCTGGTTTCAGCCCTTTTTCGACAGCTTTTTTCGCCACAAGTCCCGCACCTAACATAACGTATGGGTTAGATGTGTTCGTACATGATGTAATTGCTGCGAGTGCAAGGTCGCCCGTTTTGATTTCAACCTTACGTCCATCTTCGAATTCGATTGTTCCTTTTTTCGATAATTCATTTGGAGATAAACCGAATCCTTGGTTCCCTTCAGGTGCAACAACCGCATCGTTAAATGAACGTTGCATTTCTGAAAGTGGAATTAAATCTTGTGGACGTTTTGGTCCTGCAAGGTTTGGTTCAACTTTTGAAAGATCGATTTCGATAATGTCTGTATATGTTGGCTCTTCTTTATCTGGTGTGAAGAACATATCGTTTTCAATTAAATATTGTTTAACAACTTGAACTTGCTCTTCCTCACGGCCTGTTAAACGCATGTAGTCAAGTGTTTCTTCGTCTACTGGGAAGAATCCACAAGTTGCACCGTATTCAGGCGCCATGTTTGCAATTGTTGCACGGTCTGCGAGTGGTAATTTTGCTACACCTGGTCCGAAATATTCTACAAATTTTCCTACAACGCCGTGTTCACGTAATGTTTGTGTTACTTTTAATGCAAGGTCAGTTGCAGTTGTTCCATTTGGAAGTTCTCCAACAAGCTTAACCCCAACAACTTCTGGTAATGGGAAGTAGGAAGGTTGCCCAAGCATTCCTGCTTCAGCCTCAATACCACCAACACCCCATCCAAGAATACCCATACCGTTAATCATCGTTGTATGTGAGTCCGTTCCAACGAGCGTATCTGGGTACGCTTCAAATGTACCGTCTTCATTTTCAACTGCATGAACAACATTTGCTAAATACTCTAGGTTTACTTGGTGAACAATTCCTGTTGCAGGTGGAACTGCGCGGTAATTGTCATACGCTTTTTGTGCCCAGCTTAGGAACTGATAACGCTCAGCATTACGTTTGAACTCAAGTTCCATGTTCAATTGAAGTGCTGACTCATTTCCGTAGCTATCTACTTGTACTGAGTGGTCAATAACTAGGTCTACTGGAATTTCTGGGTTAATCTTATCTGGATTACCACCCATGTCAGCCATTGCTTGACGAAGTGAAGCTAAGTCAACAACAACTGGAACTCCTGTAAAGTCTTGAAGAATAACACGAGATGGTTTAAATGGTACTTCACCGTTTGGATCAGCATCCGTTCCCCATTTCGCAAGGTTTGCAACGTGGTTGTCTTGTATGACATAGCCATCGTGTTGTCTTAGTACAGATTCAAGTAGCACTTTGATTGAATAAGGAAGTTTAGAGATGTTTGCAATGCCAGCTTCTTCAATTGCTTTTAAACGATAGTAATTATACGTCTTACCATCAAGCTCGAAAGAAGTACGACTGTTGTGTAAATTACTTTTAGCCATTTAATTTCCTCCTAATATCTACTGAAAAGGCGGTTAAAAAGCGTCTTTTCTCTACTTAATCATATAATAGTCTAGCACATAAGTAAAATACAATAACTTTATAGATTCTCATAAGTAAAATTAATGACCTGTAGAAAACACTGGAATGCAAGCGGTTACCCTAGCTTTAAGCTCAAGTCATAACATGGTTATTACGATTTGGTAACTTCTGATGACAATCTATTATCAATGTGGCATGATAGAAATAAACAGAAAATGGAGTTGATTCGAATTGAAAAAAGCCTTACTTGTTATTGATTATACGGTTGATTTTGTTGCAGAAGAAGGAGCATTAAGTTGCGGAGAACCTGGGAGAGCACTTGAATCTTATATTTCATCTTTAACCAAACAGTTTATCGATGAGGAACAATTTGTGGTCTTCCCTGTTGATGTACATGAATTGAATGACCCATTTCATCCCGAAACAAAACCTTTCCCACCGCATAATATTCGCGGTACGGCTGGAAGAAATTTATACGGGTCGCTTCAACAAGTTTATGAACAGAACAAAGAGAAAGTGGTTTGGATGGATAAAACTAGATTTAGTGCATTTGCGGGAACGGACCTTGAATTACAACTTCGGGCTCGCAGAATAACTGAGCTACATCTTGTCGGCGTTTGTACAGATATTTGTATTTTACATACCTCAGTAGACGCGTATAATAAAGGGTTTGATATTTTTATTCATGAAAAAGGAGTTGCAAGCTTTAACGAAGCTGGTCATGAGTGGGCATTAAGTCATTTTGAAAACACACTCAATGCAACAGTCGTACGATAATCAAAATTTAGTTGTTTAAAACTTTTAAAAATGGTCATAACATAGAATAACTGATTTAGAAGGAGATGGATATTCTATGTTTAGTTTTTTATGGTTTTTAATTATCGGCGGTATTATTGGATGGCTAGCCGGTGCTATATTAGGTAGGGATATTCCAGGTGGTGTTGTCGGTAATATTATTGCTGGTATTATCGGTGCGTGGATTGGTGGCAAACTACTCGGCCAATGGGGTTGGAAAGTTTCCGACTTTTACGTCTTCCCCGCATTAATCGGCGCGCTTATATTCGTATTTATTATAAGCCTACTCTTAAAATCTATGCGTAAAGGATAAAAACGGAAACCGCCATTTAGTTTCGGAAGATAGACAATTCAATTTTCAAAAAGTAAAAAGGATGAATCCCATTCACATGAGATTCATCCTTTATTAATAACTGAAATTAACTTCCAAAGTAAGACGCTTCTATCGTTTCACGTGATTCTTCAAACTTATTGTAAAACCATAGGACATCTTGTACATATTTTTCACTTCGATTATAATCAAAAATCGCTTTTTCAATTTCGTTATTGGCAGCGCCACTCTTTGCTAAATAATTCGCTGCACTATAGATAGCATCTTCTATATCATAAGGGTCTGCTATCCCATCTCCATTTGCATCTACCCCGTAGCCGCCGTGCCGTTCAATCACTTCTGGGTTTGTTTTATCATCTTCAGGAATATTCCCTTTACCGAGCCCACCACAACCTGGATAACTCCATCCAACAAAAGTACAAGGCATAAACTGCATATGTCCTTCAGCACCAGCCGGTGATAGCAGAGGGTCCATTGTCGAAAACTTTGTTTCAATTCGATGATGTGCAGCCAATAACGTCCAAGGAACGTTATACGTTTCTGCTGCCTCTATATAAATAGGAATATATTCTTCAGGTATTTTCATATCACTATGACGGTCTTGCAAATCTAATAATGAATTTGCCGATTTTTTTAGGAGATCAGGGTGATTAATGCTTGTCCAGACGATAGCAGATAAAGTGAATACAGTTACAGCAACCGGGATGAACAAAACGATAAGTAGTGCCTTTGTCTTCAGCGACAATCCGTTTCTAGTTTTCTTCATCCTTTTCCTCCTAACTTACAAGTGAAAATGTTTAAGCCCCTTGCTTAATTAACGCTTTCATATCTTTTACAATGTCCTCATATTGAACATCCATACTTCCATTATACATTTTTACGACGATTCCGTCACGATTAACTAAATAAAAGTTTACACCATGCGTGACTTGGTTAGAATTTGGATCTGGTGCAACAATTGTTGCAAATGATTTCTTAGCAATTTCCGCAATAGTATCTTGTCTGTAACCCGTTAACATTTCCCATTTCGACTCATCAGCCGGCTCAAATATATCTAAGTATTCTTGTAACACTTCAGGTGAATCGACTGCGGGATCTACTGTAAATGAAACGATTTTATAATCTTCAACATTTTCTTTAACAAGTTCATCTTGAAGTTTAGTCATATTGACCATCATTGGTCCGCATACAGTTGCACAATTTGTAAAGACAAACTGCCCTAACCAAACTTGTCCTTTTAAATCATCCAGCGATACCTCTTCGTGATGTTGATTGGTAAAAGTAAATGGCTCGATTTTTAATTTATAATCGGCTTTAAATCCATTACTTGAACAAGCTGTTAACAAAAGTACAAATATGAGTACAAAAGGCACTCTAAAAATATTGCGCATTAACTTCTCCCTCACTAATAAATGATCATGATGCCTCTATCATAACGTAACGTCCCCTACCAAACAAGCAAAGGACCGTGGGTGATATGACAAAGTGTCAACAAAAACGTGAAGCTTCCGATATGCTTAACATCTCCCTTTCACTCTTGATATAGAACGAAAAAATGAAAAAGGAAACATTGTCCGTGAATTATTTCAATTTTTCTCTTATAATGTTAACTAGTATAGAAGAGGTGAATTGAATGCTTGACGGTTGGTTTCTTTGGTTTATCTTATTTTGGGTCGTTGTACTCGTAGGTCTATTCGCAATTGGTGGCTTCTTTATGTTTCGCAAGTTTTTGAAATTGTTTCCGAAAGAAGACGGGAAATCAATCATTGACTGGGAAGAATACTATGTAAATGAATCACTGCATCTTTGGGACGACAAAGCAAAGGCGTTATTAGAAGAACTATGTAGTCCAGTTCCGGAATTATTTCGACCTGTTGCCAAACAAAAAATAGGTGCAAAGATTGGACAGCTAGCACTCGAGGAAAAATTAAAAAAGGTAGACTTAGATGTAATCATTCGTGGATATATCATTGCAACGCCTAAACGTGACCATAGGTTTCTCCGCAAAAAGCTAGCGGAAATGGAAATAGATGTCACACCATATGAGGAGTTCTTTTTACTAAGTGCGAAATAAATAATATTTAGCGCGATATAGCTTCTCAAAATCGATAAACTCCAACGCTGGTAGATTGCGTTGGAGTTTTTTGTCTAACATATTACTAGTTGCCTATAAGACAAAAAAGAGTGTCTAGCGTATTGTTTATGACGCTAGGACAACTCTTTTTTTAAATCGAGAATGTATTTTCAAGTTTTTTAAATTTAATAAGCATGGCAAGTCGCCAAGGAACAATCATTCCAAACGCTAGAATCCAAAACATCCCGCCAAGTTCGCCGACGTCTACTGTATTACTTAACACTAATTTTCCTATTAAACGAATAAGCAATAATCCAAAAAGGATAAATACAAATGCTTTAGATCTTTTAATGAATATATCTTCGTTTCGAACTTCAAAGTTTGTCGTTTTAATTAATATTAGTGAAAACAATATCCCAACCATAAGTGCTTCAATAATTTGTAACGGCGCTACACGAAATTCTTCAAAAATAAACATCAGTGCACCCGTCGACATAAAAACAGGCGGTAATATAATTTTCTTCACTGATACAGGTTGTTTGGCCGATTTAGAACGTACAATGATTGCTAAGATTCCCATAAAAAGTGCCATTACAGTCGATCCAATAATTAAGTAAAATGGAGGGATTGATGCAAATAGTGCTTCAATCACGCTGTTCCCTCCCATCTATTAATTCTTGCATTCTGTATTTTAAATCTTCCATTGGAACAAACCGTGCAAATCGTGCATATTCTTTTTCCTTATAATATAAGAGAACAACAGGGGCAGTGAACAATGATAGTTGACCGGCCATTTCAGGTACATCCGATATATTTAGGACATAAAAAGGCAATGCATCACTTTCTTTTAATGCTTTCACCTGCGGAAATAGTCCTTCACAAACTGAACAATGATTTGTTTTTACGAATAATAATAAACTGTCGTGCTTTTTTATAGCGATTTGCCATTCTTCATATGACTGAATTGTCTTCATTTAGCTTCCTCCCAAATGGCAGTTACCCACGTTTTATCATATGTTTTGCCTCAGTATAACTACTGGGCCCTTTTTATCAAAAACCTTGGAAATCCCCAAAGAATGGGCTTAGCCAGTTAATGATATACGTCATCCCGTCAAAGAATAGTAGAATCCCAAAGGCAATCATAATATATCCGCCGAATTTCATAATTGGGCCACTGTATTTACGGATAGCACCAATTTTGGTTACAAAAAATGACAGGGTGAAAAATGGAATCGCAAACCCTAAAACATATGCGATCATATAATACATCCCAGAACCTGGATTGGTTCCTGCTAATCCGATAATCGCACCGATAATTGGACCTGAACAAGGCGTCCAACCTGCAGCAAAGGCAAGCCCAATTAACAATGTCCCTACATAGCCACTTGGTCTATTTTTAAATTGCAGTTTACGATCTTTCATTAGGAACTCTGGTGTAAATAATCCGATAATCATAAGTCCAAAGATCACAATAAAAATCGCACCGATTTGTCTTAAAATGACAATGTTTTCTTGGAAAAACGTACCGAGAAACGTAGACCCGAATCCCATTGCGATAAAAATAAGTGAAAAACCTATTAAAAAGAAAAGGGTATGTAACATCCCTCTACTGGTCATTCGCTTGGAGTCGGATTGTAAATCATCGAGCGACATGCCCGTTATGTATGAAAGAAACGCCGGATATAACGGCAATGTACAAGGCGAAATGAAGCTTAAAAAGCCGGCTCCAAATGCAAAAAACATATTCAAATCAGTTCCCATCATCTCGTCTCCTTTACTACAATACTTCTTTCATCGTATCAAAAGAAACCCCATATTACGCTTATTTTGACTGTGAAAGGTTTGTGAACAATAATAAAAAGCGGAAAGCACAGCTTAGATGCGACAGGCATAAGGTCAGTCAACGAAGTGGCGGGGTTTGCCACGTAGTTGAATTGACTTATGACCCGAGCATCTGGTGCTTGCAGCTGGATTGAATAAAAAGCGGAAAGCACCGATCAGATGCGACAGGCTTTTAAATCTGCCAAAATAGCTTGCTAACTATTCCGTTCGTTTTACACAAACATTTAATTAAAAGTATGTTTTTAAAAATAACAGACAAAATATAATTGATACAATGTAAAAGTCTAAGTCAAATAGGTGACGTTATGAAGAAAATCATACTATTTAAGTGTATTTTGTTTTGTATAATGAATTTAAATATTAAAGCCGAGTCAACGGATCTTCCCTATCTAAAACCTAGATGCCCCACTACCGATGCGTTAATCCAAACAACAAGTAAGGATAAAGCGGAACTTTCACGAAAACTAAATGAATTAATCCCAGACGCCTATCCATATGATATATACAGTGAATGGGAAGTACAGGAAGCGATACCTTTACGCTCATTGATTGGAGTCCCATACGATGAGGCCTATTTTAAGATGGCTCAAAGGCTATGCAATAACAGGGTGGCCGATAACTCTTGGTTAATTAAAGTTCAATTTCCCAAGTTATTATCGTCTGCGAGCGCTTCCTCAGGGATTATGTTTGTAATTAAAGATAAACATAATGGTTGGTATGTTTGGTATACGTATCGATAAAGTGAAAAAGAAAATCACTCTTTTATAAAGAGTGATTTTCTTATAACTAGGAGTTAAATAAATAATTACCCCGCATTCTCCGCCGAACTATTTTGTAACTCATACATCATATGGTATAACCCTTTTTGTGCTAACAGCTCTTGATGCGTGCCACGTTCAACAATCTCACCTTTATGTAAAACTAAGATGAGTTCAGCATCTTGAATTGTACTTAATCGGTGTGCAATGGCAATCGTTGTCCGGCCTTTACGCATTTTTTCTAAGCTTGCCTGAATGGCAACTTCCGTTTCTGTATCAATATTTGCTGTCGCCTCATCCAATACAAGTATTTTAGGATTCGTTGCCATCGTTCGCGCAAATGCGATTAATTGACGTTGACCACTTGAAAATGTTGCGCCACGTTCTGTAACCTTTTGTGAATATTTATCTGGTAGTTTTTCAATAAAATCATTTGCGCTTACAAATTCTGCCGCACCTCTCACCTGTTCTTCCGCCATTTCTTTATCGTGTAAACGAATATTACTTTCAATATCTCCGTAAAACATAAATGGATCTTGTAGGACAAGGCCCATCTTTTCACGTAATTCATCTGGGGGATATTCTTTCAAAGAAATACCGTCAACTAAAATTTCTCCTCGCTCAAATTCGTAAAAACGCATGAGCAAATTGATAATTGAGCTTTTTCCACTTCCCGTATGCCCAACGAGTGCAACCGTTTCGCCCGCATTTGCTGTAAAGGAAATGTTTTTTAAGACGTCCGTTTGTCCATCATACGAAAATGACACATCGCGAAATTCGATTTTTCCTTCGCCGACTTTTGCATGTTCAACTACCTTTTGTTCAGGTTCCATATTCGTGTCGTCCATTAACTTAAATACCCGAGACGCAGACACGAGCGCTTGTTGGAAAATTGATAAACGCTGCATGACTTGTTGTACGGGTTGGAATAAACGTCCAAGTAACGTTGTGAACGCGTAAAGAACTCCGACTTCCACTGAAGTTTCTAATGAGAGAAATCCAAAATACCCAAGGGCGAAAATAATGGCACCTGTATAGAGCAAATCGATTGCTGGACTGAGTAAAATACCATCAAATTTGATATTACGCATTCCTGCCCGATAATGCTTTTCATTGATCTCATCGAATTCAAGTTCTAGTCTTTCCTCTTGCCTAAACGCTTGTATCATCCCCATACCAGACAGGGATTCAGCAATTTTGGCATTTAATTGACTCAGCCGTTCTCGAATATCTTGATAAAAATCCGCACTATAATGCCTGTATACCGAAACAATAAGTAAGAACAATGGCAGAAGCAACAATGAAATAAAGGTTAATTTCACATCTAATGAAAATAGAGCAATATAAACACCGATTAAAACAAAGACAGCCTGAAGAAATGTCACAATCACACTCACAAACATATCTTTAATGGATTCGGTATCATTTGTCACCCGTGACACGATACTGCCTGCTGGTGTTTGGTCAAAATAAGTCATGCCAAGACCTTGCACTTTGGAAAACACATCAATTCTCATTTGCTGAATAATCTTCAAAGCAATGTCATGAAAACGAATTAACTGAAAGTAAGATACGATGACAATAAATAATTGTATACCAATATAGGTTGCAGCAATGACTATAACTTCTTGTTTTGGAAAATTCATCTGTGTCAAATTGTTATCTATAAACCTTTGAATGATTAAAGGACCAACAATTGTACCCGTAATCGTTAAAGAGAGTAAGATGAGGGCAATGACAATACTGCCTTTATGAGGGACTGTATAACGCAATAATCTTTTTAAAACAATCCACTGATCTTTTGCTGTTAATTTAGGCTGTTTTTCCGAATTCATTGCTCCTCACCTCCCTGTTCGACCATTACTTCAAGTTGCTGTAAGTCGTACATCTCTTTATATTTACCGTCCATTTCCAGCAACTCTTCATGCGTTCCAGCTTCCGCTACGGTTCCTTCATGCATGACAATAATTTTATGCGCATGTTGAATTGCACTTAACCGGTGAGACGTTATAATGGTTGTTTCATCTGTACGCGCTTGTTTTAATGCTTCCAAAATAGCTTCCTCTGTTCTTGCATCTACAGCGGAGAGTGAATCATCTAAGATTAATAGTTCCGGATTCATAATCAATGCACGCGCAATGGAAACTCTTTGTTGCTGACCGCCTGATAATGAAACGCCCCGTTCCCCTACGATTGTGTTATATCCTTCTGTAAATCCGAGAATATCTTCATGGATTTGCGCAAGCTCGGCAGCTTCATAAATTTTTTCTTTTGCAATTTTAGGATTCGTAAAAGCTATATTTTCCGCAATCGTTGTGGAAAATAAGAAATGATCTTGTGGCACATAACCAATAGACGCACGTAAACTTTGTTGTTTATATTGATGAATGGAATGGCCTCCGTACTGAATACTCCCTTTATATCCTTCAAATTCACGAAGTAATAACTTCAAAATGGCTGTCTTCCCTGAACCCGTTCTTCCCACAATGCCTAACGTTTCACCTTTCTTTAAAGTGAAATGAACATTTTCAAGAGCAGGCGCATCGTCTCCAGGGAATTTGAATTCTTTTACATCGAATTCCAAATCTCCTTTTGGCCGTTCATTAATTGCACCTGGTAAGTCTTTAATTTCAGGCGTAATGGATAGTAGCTCCGTGATTCTGCTGTAAGAGGCATTTCCGCGCTCAACGATATTAAATAGAAATCCAAATGCCAACATTGGCCAAACCAGCAGCCCGAGATAAGTACTAAAGGCAACCATATCACCTATGGACATGTCGCCCGCAATGATATATTTCGTTCCGAAGAAAAACGATAAAATATAAGATACTGCAAATATGCCCGTAATGGTCGGATCAAATAATGCATCTATTTTAGCAACCCGCATATTTTTAGCAACAACATCTGTAGATAAATCAGTAAAATCTTCAATGTCTTCTTTTTGCTGCCCAAATGTTTTAATCACTTTAATACCCGTAATACTTTCCTGCGTTTTATCATTCAAATTCGAAAAGGCTTCTTGGGCGAAACGGAATCTTTGTCTTAATAAACGCCCATAGTAACTCGTTAAAAAAATCATAAATGGCAACGGAATAAGCGCGATTAGCGTCAGTTTCCAATTGATCGTGAGGGCCATCGTTAAAATAACAAATCCCCCTGTTGCAATCGAGTCCACTAATGTTAATACACCCATTCCAGCTGTTTGCTGAACCGCATTGATGTCGTTCGTTGCGTGTGCCATTAAGTCTCCGACACGTCTTTTTTGATAAAAAGAAGGTGACATCCGTGTAAAATGATTAAACAGCTTTTCACGCATCGTACGCGACAATAGCACAGCCGACCCAAATATCATCACCCGCCAATAAAAGCGTGCGATATACATAAGAATTCCCGCGACACCTAAAATGATTAGCCACTTTGTAAGCCCGGAAGCTGTCAATGAGCTCCTCGTAATATCATCTACTATAATTCCAATAATTTTTGGCGGTAGTAATTGTAAAAGAGATACAAGAACAAGTGCGCCTATTCCAACTATGTATTGCTTTTTTTGTTGTTTGAAAAACCAACTTAACTGCAGTAATACCTTCACATAACTCCCCCTACTTTTCCTGAAAAATTGAACCTATAATATAGTTTAGCAAATGTCGGAACAATATGAAATTATCCGGTTTTTTAAATACTTTCGCACTCAATTTTATATTGTTTTTTGTGAATATTTACACAAGGCGTTGTTTTATGTTACAATTATAAAATCTTTATGAATTGACGGAGGGAATAAACATGACAACTAAAGAAACGGAAGTTGATACGTTACATGTTGAAGATATTTTAAAAGCGTATCATCTGTTAAAAGATGTAGTAACACATACACCTTTACAAAGAAATGAACAGCTTTCTGAAAAGTACGCGTGTGACGTCTATATAAAAAGAGAAGACTTGCAATATGTGAGGTCTTTTAAATTACGCGGGGCTTACTACAAAATTAAAAAAGTCGAAAAAGCAGCCCGTGAAAAAGGAATTGTTTGCGCGAGTGCTGGCAACCATGCCCAAGGTGTTGCTTATTCCTGTGCGCAATTAGGGATTCATGGAACAATCTTCATGCCGCAAACGACACCAAAACAAAAAGTAAATCAAGTGAAAATGTTCGGGCGTAATTATATAGAGATTGTGTTGATTGGCGATACTTTCGATGATTCATTTACCTCCGCCATGGCATTTGCAACGACTGAAGATAAAATGTTTATTCATCCTTTCGATGACACAGATATTATCGCTGGACAAGGAACGGTGGCGGTTGAAGTGATGAACGACATTGAGAAGCCAATTGATTATGTATTTTCAAGTATCGGCGGAGGCGGACTCATGGCGGGGCTAAGTACATACATCAAAAATGTTTCGCCAATGACACAGATGATTGGGGTTGAACCTGCTGGCGCGGCAAGTATGAAAGCGGCTTTTGAGGCTGGAAGTGCGACACCTTTATCGTCTATTGATAAGTTTGTGGATGGTGCTGCCGTACAATGTGTTGGAAATCATACGTATGACATTTGCCAGAAGTATTTATCTGATATTGTGCCTGTGCCCGAAGGAAAAGTTTGTTCTACTATTTTAGATTTATATAATTTGCATGCCATCATCGCTGAACCCGCTGGTGCTTTACCAATCGCAGCACTCGACTTTTATAAAGATCAAATTAAAGGGAAATCGATTGTTTGTGTCATTAGCGGTGGGAATAATGATATTGGAAGAATGCAGGAAATCAAAGAGAAATCATTAATTTACGAAGGGTTACTTTATTATTTCATCGTTAATTTCCCGCAACGGGCCGGCGCTTTAAGACAGTTTTTGGATAATGTGCTAGGACCGGATGACGATATTACCACTTTTGAATATACGAAGAAAAACAACAAAGAAAGCGGTCCTGGACTCGTCGGCATCGAATTAAAATATAGCGAAGATTATGAAGGACTCATTGAACGGATGAATCAATCCGGGTTTTCCTATAAAGAAGTGAATAAAGACAGCACATTGTTTGATTTGCTCATTTAATGTGTTTTATTATCCCACTGTATGTCTATTGGCATATGGTGGTTTTTTATTTTAATCGCATTGCCCGCCTAGTCACCGAAAATGCCCCCCAATTAATTTAGATCTTTCCACCGCGGTGCCTGCCCTCGTATAAGAAACAGCGCGTAGTATCGCGGTAGAACCGTACTTACTCCTGAGCATATCCATCGTTTCGCCAAGTTTTCGATTGCGCCATTTATGCTCGTCAAATAAGCTTAGTTGCATGACATGTTCATCTTCCAATTTCGTTAAACTAATCGACAATCGACGAACTGGTCGCCCATCATGAAACTCCTCTAATAAATCCACACATACCTGATAGATTTTCATCGTATCGTTGGTTGCTTCAGCTATAGAACGTGACCGATTAAAACCACCACCAAATGCATTTTTAGAGTACTGGGCGGATAAATGGACCGTATACCCTACTTTTTTCGCTTTTCTCGCCCGCATCGCCACATCTTCACACATCTCAAGAATAACGACTAAAATATCTTCACGCTTCACGTAGTCTCTAAAAAGCATTTGGCCTTTTCCAAAACTAATTTGTTCTTCAAGAAGTAGAGGACCCATATCTGATAAATCGATGCCGTGTGCATGATAATAAAGTTGGTTCCCCATTACACCAAATTTCTTTTCTAGTTTTTCAAGGGAGGTATTTGCTAAGTCACCTACGGAAAAAATCCCCATATGATTTAACGTTCGTTCTAGTCGACTGCCAATTCCCCACATTCGACTTAACGGCGCGACAGGCCAAAGTTTTCCAGGAACATCTTCATATGTCCATTCGGCAATGCCTACTTTTTTTGCTTCCAGATCAAGCGCTAACTTTGATAGGAGAAGATTCGGCCCGATGCCAAATGCAGCATTTAATTGAAATTGACGAACAAGATCATCTCGAATACGACGTACCGTCTCTTTTGGTGGCCCCCATAATCTTTCTGTTCCATCAAGGTCAATAAAACTTTCGTCAATGCTATACGTATGGATGGCTTCTTTCGGTACGTATTGATTCAGAAGACGCGTAATTTCCATCGATACATCGATAAAAAACTGCATTTTCGGCTCAATTAAACGAATCGATGGGTCGTCCGGGATTTCAAATAGCCGATTACCTGTTTGAATGCCGAACTTTTCTTTAAGTGGCGGCGAGGCGGCGAGAACAACTCCCCCTTTCCGGTTCTTATCACCAATAATGGCAATAGGCGTTTCCATGACATCGAGTCCTTCTAGTACCGCAGCACAACTTGCATAAAAACTTCTCATATCAATGCAAACAATATTTCGCTTTGGTAAATTCATGATTAACCCCCTTCAGGAACAAGTGTTCTTAACTTAAGTATAATACATAAGTATTCATTTATTCAATCGGAAGTTTTTTACAGTGATTTGTAGCATCACACGACCATTTGTAGAATACCTAAAAATCACATGCATACAAATTACTTATATACAAATCTCTTTATCTGTGCTATATTCCAACTAGTTAGTATATTTAGATAGCAATTGAGGAGGTGCTCAGAAAAGTTAGACGTAAAGTTCTTTAATAATAGAAGAAGGCATAACGAAAATGCAGATAAATTGAATGGAGGATCAATACATGTCAAAAATCCCATCACCACTTCAACATTTACGCATCCCTGTCATTGCTGCACCTATGTTTATCATTAGCAATCCGAAGCTCGTCATAGAACAATGTAAAGCAGGAATTATTGGTTCAATGCCTGCACTGAATGCACGACCTGCCGCCCAACTAGATGAATGGTTGGCGGAGATCACCGAGGAACTGGCAACTTATAACGCAAAAAATCCAGATTGCCCGGCAGCACCATTCGCGATTAATCAAATTGTCCATAGATCCAATGAACGATTAGAACAGGATATGGAATTATGTGTGAAATATAAAGTTCCGATTATTATTTCTTCGTTAGGTGCTCGTGAAGAAATATTCGACGCTGCACATAGCTATGGCGGGATTGTGTTTCATGATGTGATTAATAATACTTTTGCCCATAAAGCAGTTGAAAAGGGTGCCGATGGTTTAGTTGCAGTTGCAGCTGGAGCTGGCGGACATGCCGGTGTAAAAAGTCCATTTGCTTTCGTTCAAGAAATCCGTGAGTGGTTCGACGGTCCACTTGCTCTGTCTGGATCAATCGCTACGGGAGATTCAATTTTAGCCGCCCAGGCGATGGGCGCTGATTTTGCTTATATCGGTTCCCCGTTTATTGCGACGGATGAAGCCCGTGCTTCTGAAGCGTATAAACAGGCAATCGTTGACTGTACGTCTGATGATATTGTGTATAGCAATCTATTTACAGGCGTCCATGGAAATTATTTGAAGCCATCTATTCAAGCTGCTGGATTAGATCCAGACAATTTACCTGAAAGCGATCCATCTAAAATGAATTTTGGTGAAGATGGTGCTAAAGCATGGAAAGATATTTGGGGCAGTGGTCAAGGGATTGGTGCAATTAAAGCCGTGACAAGTACAGCCAAATATGTCGATAAGTTGGATAAAGAATATTCGGAAGCGAGAGAGAGGCTTTATCGTAATAGTAGAGTAAGCGGGATTCATATATAACTTTCCTATACAAAGTGCCGCCCAGTAGTTAGACCTGCGCGGCTTTTTTAGTTCTGTTTAACAATTTTACTTAGAACATCACAATGATTCACCCATCTACTAGGAGAACAGAGATATTCCCGACTTCAACTGTTAATTTCAGTAGCGGACCATCTATCCCGATAGACCCTTCTTCTGCATTTGGTAAATTAATCGTTGTATTCCCAACGCTATTATGAATGTCTGATTGAAGAGCTAACGGGACTTCTTTCATTTTCACGATAACATTACCTACCCTTGAAGTTGCAGATATGTTTTCCGTAATCGTAGGCAGTTCAATTGTATTATCTCCTACTTCGGTTGCGCTATTTAGCGAGCCAGCTACATTTCTCAACGTAATATTGCCGACACCTGTCGTAACGAAAGAGTTGCTAACTGCAATTGCCTCAATATAAACGTTCGCAACATCCGCTTCCACATAGAGTTGTTCGTATTGTTTGGCAGGTAGTTCGATTAACACGGTGTAGCTCCCCGGTGATTTTTGAAAAGGGAGCCACTTCGTTTTTGTTTTCGCACGAACCGTAAGTTCATCGTGCTTTTCTTTCACGATTAGCTTGTAATTTTTTGTAGGTTTCTCAGCTGTTTTACCTTCCAAATGCACACGTATATCGTCTCCATCATGCGGAGCGATTTGAATATCTCCAATATCAGTCGTGATATGAATATTGACAATTTCATCTCCAGGTATAGACTTACTTAAACTTCCATGCCCTCCTCGAAATAGAAAAAGGAGAACATTGATTAGAAGTACAATCCCAATGAACAGAATTGCTACTCGCATGATGTCCTGACGCCTCAATCTAGTATCCCCTTTTGATAAATTTGTTTGTTGTCAATTAGTCTATTCGTAAAAAGGTAGGGATTATCACTCTTTACGGTTTATTTCCGACGAATGAAGAAATAAACACCACTTATAATCACTAGTAAAAGTAAAAGTATCGGGAAATTCCCAACGAAAAAGACAACAAGGCTAGAGGCAAACGCAAGCAAATAGTTGATACTTGTAGTAAATTGTTTTTTCGTTTTCTCCCATGTATCGAGCCCTTTACGATCAATATCTGGAATAACAATACGATTTTCAAATAGATGAATTTCTACTGTTGAAAGTGCTGTTTGGTTTTCCAGGTACTTCATTTTCCCAACAATCACTTCAATTTCTTCTTGAACGACCGCTAAGTCAGATGAAATTTTTAATAAGTCCTCTGTTTTCTCAGCCTGTTCCATAAAGGTGAGCAGCCTTTCTTCTAAAACGCGCTTCGATTTTAACCTAGCTTCTAAATCGACGTAATGTTCCGTGACATCTTCTCCTGTTACATTCCGCTGAATGATATCCGTTGCTTCTCCTTCTGCATCTGTTAAAAACGATTGAAAATGCTTTTCGGGAATTCTTAGCATCATATTACCGCTAATTGTTTTATCTTCCTCGTGATACACATTCGACTCAACGATATAGCCGTTATATTTCGCAACTTTCTTTTCAATATTCAGCTGCGCCTTTTCAAAATCCGCAACTTGGAATTGTAAAAAAGCTCTATGAATGATCATTCTAACTGTCGGGATATCATCTGCGCTGTGATGTATTCCCTCACTAGCATCTTCGCTTTCTTCAACATATTCTTCAGACTCATAGGCCGCAGAATCCCTTTCTACTGCCATGTCATTTGACCAAACTTCAGAATCACTTGATTCAACCATATCTTTCTTAGACTCAGATGCACTGCAAGCAGTTATAAACAGAAAAACACTTATCAATAGTAACAATAAAAACCGATGTTTTTTCAATGTCAACACCCCTTTAGCTTTTCTTCGTATGTAAAGAGTAGACTGAAAAAAACGTAAATAGTTACAGTTTTAATCTTTTTTAAAAAAGAATTTACGCCCTACGCGTTCAATGAATGCTGGCATGAGCGCATATACCTTACTTGTAATCCCCATATACCATGGTAAATTAACTTCTCGCACTGGTTTTTCGATGACTTGCACAATTACATCGACGACAGTTTGGATGGTCAGCAAATGTCTACCCACTGATGTACGATATTTTCCTGAACCGTCAGCAAGGTCTAGAAATGGCGTATCTATCGGACCAGGATGAATGGTTGTTACGTACATATCGAATGGTGCAAGTTCCATTCGAAGTGCATTCGTATAACCGATAAGTGCATGTTTAGAAGCTGCATAAATGGAAGCTTTTGGGGTTGCTACCTTACCGGCCTGCGAACCTAGAAAGATAAAATGGCCTTTGTTTTGCGTCATCATGCGCGGAAGTAATCGGCGCGTCAATTGCATTGGAACAGCTACATTGACATCCATTGTACTTACAATCATGTCATCCGTCGCTTCGTAGGCATACGCAAAGGTCCCGACACCTGCCGAAAAAATAACAACATCCGGCGTGTCAATTGTAAGAAGTAGTTGGTCCATTTCCTCTCGATTCGTCAAATCTGCTGGAACTATTTTTGCGCCATCTGCTTGTAACTGTTTCAATGGCTCGATTGACCGACCTGTTGCCCAAACTCGATGCCCCTCTGAAAGCAGTCGTTCCGCAAGTGCATAACCAACACCACTTGTTGCACCTGTAATGAAAAACGTTTTAATTTTGTTCATAAATGAATACACCATGCGCATCTCGTGTTTCGAGTATGAAACCTTCGTCAAGTAAATAATCAATTTGCCCAATTGTTTCTGACAATGTTAAGCCTAATTCTTTTTCATAGACAGTAGGAAACAATTCTTGGGTTAACTCGAAAATCGTTCGTGGACCATCGGCTAACATGGCACGGACTTTCATCGCACGTTCACGTTGTTGCATAAGACGCTTTTCTATCAGCGAATGGATACCATGTACTTCTTCACCATGGCCTGCATAAATCGTTTCAATTGGTAATGTTAATAGCCTTTTTAAAGAAGCATTATATTGCAATAAGGAACGAGGTCGCTCGTCAGCTGGGTTTAATGGTGGTTCGATAAGTGGGTTTGACGAAACTTTTCCAAGTAAAAGATCGCCGCCAATCATCTCATGCGTTTTATCATTCCAAAATACAAGATGACTTTGTGCATGACCTAATGTTTCTAGTATAGTCCAACCAGGGTGCCCCGGAACTGCATCGCCCTCGTTAATCTTTTTATCTAATAATCTTTCGCCCATCATCGCAATAGGTCTTTTCATTTTAGGAACCCAACTTAAATATTGCTCTGGCACGCCTTCTTCAAGTAGGCGCTCGAGGTAAAATTGGTCATGATAGTTAAAAAAAGCTTCATCTCGCTTAAGCCATACGTTATTATACGGGTGACCAAGAATCTCCGCGTTGTCAAACGCATCTATCCAACCCGCATGATCGGGATGATGATGTGTTAAAAAAACTTGTTCAACATCATTGAATGTATATCCAGCTTCTTTTAACCCATATTTTAACGCTTCATATGCTTCAGGCGTTTTCGGCCCGGCGTCAAATAACGAAAGTGCATCCCCTTTTACCAAAAATGCATTCACATCACCGACCGCAAATGGTGTCGGAATCTCAATTTTATGTATCATCTAATCATCCTCTTTTCACATTAAGTTGACTCTCCCATTTCAATCTTTTCCAATCGAAAGTGAATCACTGTTCAGTATATTGTACAACTTTTCCATAACTGCGTCACCTCTTACTTTCAACTTAACAACAAAACCATTATTGTAATAAACGCATACATCGACCGTAATCTGTTGACGAATTTTCAAGACTGTGTAATAATCGGAATAATCGATGAATAAATAGGCGTTGACGAAGACTAGTAGAAGTCGTGATGGATAAAAGCAAATGTGGTCATCGGCTGAAAGCCACTATCCCACTCCCCCTTCGAACCTACTTCCGAGCTGCTACGGAAACATAGCCGTCACCATCGCGTTACAGATGGGATAAGTTGTACTGGAAAACCAGTAAATATAGGTGGTATCGCGGAAACATGCGTTTTCGTCCTGATTGTAGGGACGAAAGCGCATTTTTTACGTCTAGCTTTAGGTGTCAGATGCTCAAAGATATGCAGATTGTGCCTGTCATCTCTAAGCAGACACGAATTTCGTTTTTGTTTAGAAAAAAGGAGTGATCATATGAAAACAATTGTATTTGTAGGTGCGGGGTCAATGGCCGAGGCGATCATCGCAGGAATGGTTAAAAAAGAAGTGATTCATCCAGAAGGATTATTTGTGATGAATAAAGGAGACGATAAGAGGCTCTATTCTTTACAGCAAAAATATGGGATCTCTATCGTTTGTGAACAACGCGACGCGTTAAAAAAAGCAGACCTGGTCGTTCTTGCTACAAAACCGCAAGATATTCACCAAGCGATGATGGACATTTCACCTTTTTTAAATCAAACTTCTGCCGTTTTATCTGTTATTGCTGGTGTTTCAATAGACACAATTGAAAAAGGGTTAGGCGCAAGACCCATTGCAAGGGCAATGCCTAATACATCTGCTACCATTGGAAGATCGGCTACCGGAATTGCGTTAAACCATGCAGTTGACGCTTCATTAGAAACACAATTGCTTACCTTATTGAATGCAATTGGTCTCGTTCAACAAGTCGATGAACAAGACCTGCATACAGTAACCGCATTATCCGGAAGTGGTCCAGCTTACGTTTATTATTTAGTCGAGGCTTTTGAAGAGGCAGCGATTCAAAAAGGGTTATCGCCGGACATTGCACGTTCACTTATTATTCAAACACTTGAAGGTGCGACAGCTATGTTAAAAGAAACGAAAGAAGAACCAGCAACGCTCAGAGAAAATGTCACAAGTCCAAACGGAACAACTGCCGCAGGTCTGCAAGCATTAGCGGATGGTAATTTCAAAACGTTACTAGCCAAGTGTATCGACGAAGCAACTGAACGTTCAAAAGAACTTTCTTTAGCGGCTTGTAAAATGAAGCAATGACAATTTAATGGATTCCTTATAAAAGCATACTTTCTAATTTAACATGGTTACTTTGCTAAACTATACGTATATATCATAAATGGGGGTTAAGATGAGAATGGCGAAGTTATTTGAACCATTTACAGTGCGAAATGTAACATTTAAAAATCGAATCGTACAAGCACCAATGTGCATGTATTCAAGTCACCATGAAGATGGCAAAGTGGAAGATTGGCATAAAACACACTATGCAAGCCGAGCAGTTGGGCAAATTGGACTCATTATTGTAGAAGCGACTGCCGTTCATCCGCAAGGTCGCATATCCGCTCAAGATCTAGGGATTTGGCATGACAATCATATTGATGGGCTCGCAGAAATAGTTCGATTGATGAAACAACATGGTGCTAAAACAGGCATTCAGTTAGCCCATGCAGGTCGAAAAGCAACCGTAAAGGGGGATATTTTTGCACCTTCTCCAATTGCTTTTAGCGAAAACTCCAAAACGCCTAATCAAATGACAGCTGATCAAATAGAAGAACTTATCCAAGACTTTAAAGCGGCGACAATTCGCGCCAAAAAAGCAGGATTCGATGTGATTGAACTTCATGCCGCGCACGGCTATTTGATAAATTCATTTTTATCACCGTTGACAAATAAACGTACTGATGAATACGGCGGTACTGCTGAAAATCGGTATCGAGTCTTACGGGAAATTATCGATGCAGTTCGTTCAGAATGGGAAGGCCCGTTATTTGTTCGTATCTCCGCCCATGATTATGCTGAAGGTGGCATGACAGCAGAACAATATGTAGAAATGACTAAGTGGATGAAAGAACAAACGGTAGATTTAATCGATGTAAGTTCAGGTGGTGTTGTCCTAGCGAATATCGATGTGTTCCCAGGTTATCAAGTGACGTTTTCAGAAACAATTAAACAAGGGACCGATATTGAAACCGGTGCGGTTGGGCTTATTACGACTGGCATTCAGGCTGAAGAAATTCTAAAAAATAATCGTGCAGACTTAATTTTCCTCGGTCGCGAACTACTTCGTGACCCTTACTGGGCTTTCAAAGCGGCAAAAGAATTGCGCACCGAAATTCAAGTGCCAAAACAATACGAGCGTGGATGGCTATTTTAGGTGATGACGTCTTAATTTGCGGCGATGAGCACTAAGATTCGTCTTAACTTTGCTATTTTAGAAGTTCATAAATGACAAAGTCCCTAACATCGTAATTATATATGTTAGGGATTTGTCCTATTAGGAACTTTTGAACGATAATCTCGCGCTACTCAATAAATTATTTTCGCCAAAAAGTTGAGCAATCGGCTTTATCTTCAATATTAAATGCAATCATTTTCTCAAGTAATGAATAATCAACAGGTCCGCTCCATTTGATACGTATCAATTCCTTTGTATGGTCATACCCGGCTTGTTCAATGTCATCAGAAAAGCGTTCAATCACTACCCTTTCAGGAGCAACAGACATATGATGCTTCGCTACGCTAAAGCCAATAATAAACGTGCCATGGTCCGTAAACATCGGCTGATTCCATTTAACGACCTGTTCTAAACTAGGAAACTGCTTCTTTATCCAACCTAACACTTCTTCCACTCGCTCTTTATGATCTGGATGATCAATTTTTGCTAAAAAATCTGCGAAAACTTCCATTGGGTTCCTCCTAAAATCTTTATCACACAACTTTTAACGATATGCTTCTAATAAAATTAGCTTTTATACAGCCATTGTTATTGGAATTTAACCACGATAGCAGGATTACAATCGAAGTTATCCTATTTTTTATCCATTATATTTATTTTGATTCACTTTACCATCTTTCCACTCAAAGCATGCAAAGTCTTCAGCGATATAAATGTTATCAAAAGTAGCTTGTCCTTGTTTCTTTAACTTCGCAATATCGCTCGGTAAAAAACGTGCGCTAATATGGTTAGCGATTAGTGCTTTAGCATTTGATTTCTTGGCTACTTTGGCGGCATCACCGATTGTCGAATGCCCGTAATCCTTTGCCAAATTTCCAGTTTCATTATCAAATGTCGCTTCGTGGACGACAATGTCCGATCCTTCCGCCAATTCCACAGAAGCATCACAATATTTTGTGTCGCCCAGAATCGCAATCGTAAATCCTGTTTGTGGTTCACCTGTAACATCTTCACTTAAGACAACTTGCCCATCTGCTAATGTTACATCTTGTCCTTCTTTTAAGTTTTTTAATAGCGGGCCTTTCGGAACACCCGCAGCAATCGCTTTTTCGATGAGCAGTTTACCTGGTAATGGTTTTTGTTCAATACGATAACCAAAACAAGGAATGACATGCTCCAGTTTTTTTACGCGGACTAGAAAATCTTTATCTTCAATAACAATGCCTTCCTCAGTAATTTCATGGATGCGCAGTTCATAGTTTAAGTGGGTATTTGTGAGCTGTAAAGTAGACCATAGCCAGTTAGAAAGTCCAGATGGACCATAAATATCTAGCGGTTCATTGCCTCCTAGAAAAGAACGCGAACTGATTAAACCTGGCAATCCGAATATGTGGTCGCCGTGTAGATGCGTAATGAATATCTTTTCAATTTTTCTTGGTTTTAATGAAGTATGTAATATTTGATGTTGCGTGGCTTCTCCACAGTCAAATAGCCAATATCCTCTTCCTTCCGCAGTTAAATTAACAATTAACGCGGACGTATTACGTGTTTTCGATGGCATGCCTGCACCAGTACCTAAAAAATGTAAATCCAAACATTTCAACTCCTCTTTTCGTTCTATACATTGAATTAAATTTTAATAAGGTTCGGTTGTCTCCATTATAGTGCCAGATGCTAGTGTGACAAAGTACACCTATTAGTCATTCCCTCTTTTAATTGCATTTTGTCCAAACTTTTCATTTAAATTCGAAACAAGTCCTTCAATTTGTGCATCTTTTGCATGTTTTTCGTAATCATAAATGGATAGTTGCTCATACAATTCATTCAGTGGAATGACATTTGAAATTGTAATTCCTAGGAGACGTACTGGTTCATGGTCCCAGTGCGTTGTAAAGAGGTTTTTCGCTTCCTCATAAATCTGCTCTTCTTTAAAAATCGGGTTTAATACTGTTCTACTTCTTGTCTGATTTTGCCAGTCTGCTGTACGAATTTGAATCATGATAACGGAACCAGCTAATTGTTGTTTATTAAGTCGAATTGCAACTTTATTGGCAAGCCATTTAAACGTTTCTAAACAAGCTTCTAAATCCGTTTCATCGATTGGCAATGTTGTAGAACTCCCAATACTCTTTCGTTCATTTGCTGCTTCCGGATCAACTGGACGATGGTCAATCCCATTCGCCCGTTTTCTAAGCCGGACACCATTTTTACCTAACGCTGACTTGATTATCAATTCATCCGCATGGGCCAATTCACCAATTGTATGAATTTTTAATTCCGCTAATTTCTTCTCTGTACTTTTCCCAATGCCATGCATATCGATAACAGGAAGTGGCCATAGCACTTGTTTAATTTCACGTTTCCGTAAAATTGTAATGCCCATTGGCTTTTTCATATCTGAGGCGGTTTTGGCTAAAAATTTATTCGGTGCGATGCCAATGGAACAAGGTAAATCAAGCTCTTGTAAAATCCGTTGTTGGATGTTGTTCGTAATCGATACAGCATTTGTTAATCCACCAATATCTGTGATATCGACATAGGCTTCGTCAATGGAAACGGGTTCTACTAGCTCTGTATAAGAACGTAATATGTCAAAAACCGCTGATGAAGCGATTCTATATTTTTCAAAATCAGGTGGGATGATGACCAGTTCGGGACAAAGTCGTCTTGCTTCTCCCACAGTCATCGTTGTATAAACGCCGAATGCTCGTGCTTCATAAGAGCAAGTCACAAGAATGCCTCGCCGTTGTTGCGGATTCCCTGCAACAGCGAGTGGAATGCCTTTTAGAGAAGGATCGTATGCTTGTTCAACAGATGCAAAAAAGCTATTCATATCGACATGTAAAATCACTCTTGCCCTTGTTTGACTGTTTTTCTGCATCGGTTCCGCTCCTTCCCGAAAAACAGCCGAACAGATTGCTCTGCTCGGCCATAAGTTTACTTTGCTTCTGAAATTTTCGCTTCAACATAAGCGCCAATTTCATCCATACCTGAAAGAGTTTGCGCCAACACTTCAGGATCTACTACTGTAATCATACGGTCTTCTAAATTCGCCACCGCCGTAAAATAAGGCGTTTTGGAATAAACTTTTAAAGCCGAATCCGTTAATGAATCATTTGGTATATCTATAATTTCTTTTGCATCAAGTACAAGTAAACCAATTGTTAAAACATCTGTCTGAACGACAACAACGCGAGTTTCATCATGCTCTTTGGCACTCCGATGATAAAGGATTTTCTCAAAATCGAAAATCGGCACGAGTTCCCCTCGAATGTTCATTAACCCAAGTACAAAGTCTGGCAAATGCGGAATCGGATTTACCTGCTCTAACCGTTCAATTGAAACGATAGATTGGACAGGAATTGCATACTCTTCGTTGCCACATTGAACGATGACTGCTTTAAGTTCATCCATTTATTACGCCTCCTTTGGCGTATTTGCGGTAACTCGAACAATTTCAATTAATAGTTCGGTAAGTTTCTCTAATTCTTCAACTGGCATACGTTCGTTTGTTGTATGGATTTCTTCATAACCGACAGATAATGTTACAGTTGGAATTCCGGCTCCGTTGAACACGTTTCCGTCACTTCCGCCACCGCTCGTTAATAACTCAGGTGTTCTGCCGATATTTTCAATTGCGCGCATTGCTGTTTGCACAACCGGTACATCTTTCGTAAAGCTAAAACCTGGATACATATGCTGGATTTCAAGATTCGCGCCACCCCCCATTTCCTCAGCTACCCGAGAAAATGTACTTTCCATATGTTCAAGCTGTTTAGCCAACTTTTCTTTCTGAATGGATCGCGCTTCCGCCACAATCGTTACTTCATCACACACAATATTTGTCGCTTGCCCACCATGGAAGCTTCCAATATTCGCTGTCGTTTCCCCATCAATACGCCCTAATGTCATCGCAGCAATCGATTTTGCAGCAATGTTAATTGCAGAAACGCCTTTTTCTGGTGCAACGCCTGCGTGTGCAGTCTTCCCATGAATCGTCGCCCAAATTTTCGCTTGAAATGGTGCCGCTGTGACAATTCCACCAACTTTACCATCACTATCTACCGCATAACCGTATTTCGATGTAATCAGCTTAGGATCCATCTCTTTGGCACCAGCAAGTCCGCTTTCTTCTCCTGCTGTAATGATAAATTGAAGATCTCCATGCGCAATGCTTTTCTCTTTTACGACACGCATCATTTCAAATAATGCCGCAATCCCCGCTTTATCGTCCGCGCCAAGAATTGTCGTCCCATCTGAATAAATATAACCATCTTCACGAAGTTCAGGTTTAATGCCTAGACCAGGAACAACTGTATCCATATGACATGTAAAATAAATTGGATCCGCATCTGCTACAGTTCCTTTCATGGATGCGATTAAATTACCTGCACCGTGTCCACTTCGCTCTGCAGTATCATCTTCTACAACATCAAAACCGAGTGCTGTCATTTTTTCTTTTAATATATCGGCTATTTTTCGTTCATGCTTCGTTTCTGAATCAATTTGGACGAGTTCCAAAAACTCGTTTAGTAGTCTTTCTTTGTTCATTTTTTAAAACTCCTTATAACGGAATATTCCCGTGCTTTTTCTTAGGTCTTGTTTCTTTCTTATTCCGCATCATATCCAATGCTTGAATTAACTTCACACGTGTTTCGCGTGGATCAATGACATCATCAACCATACCGTGAGAAGCAGCCACATATGGATTCGCAAATTTCTCGCGGTATTCTTCAATTTTTTCAGCTCGTGTTGCTTCTGGGGCATCTGAGTTCGCAATATCTCTTGCGAAAATAATATTTGCCGCCCCTTCAGGCCCCATTACAGCAATTTCTGCATTTGGCCAAGCGAATACAACATCCGCTCCAATGGATTTTGAATTGAGCGCCACATAAGCACCACCAAACGCTTTCCTTAAAATGACCGTCATTTTAGGAACAGTTGCCTCTGAATAGGCATATAAAATTTTAGCACCGTGTCGAATAATACCGCCGTGCTCTTGTTTAATACCAGGGAAAAATCCACTTACATCTTCAAATGTAATGATTGGAATGTTGAATGCGTCACAAAAGCGAATAAAACGCGCCCCTTTATCTGATGAATCAATATCAAGTCCACCCGCCATGACACGCGGCTGGTTACATACAAGGCCAACTGTTTCCCCTTTAATACGTGCAAGTCCAATGACAATATTTTTTGCAAATTCAGGTTGTACTTCCATAAAGGAATCTTCATCAACTACTTGTTCGACGACTCTACGGATATCATAAGGACGAATGCCTTCATATGGGACAACATCTGCCAAATCCGGACGATAATCATCTGTATCGTCGTATGGGATAGTTGGTGGTTTTTCTTCATTGTTTTGAGGTAAGTAAGATAATAATTGTCGTACATTTTGTAAGACCGTTTTCTCATCTTCTCCTCTAAAGTGAGCATTTCCACTAATCGTATTATGTACTTTCGAACCGCCTAGTGCTTCAGATGATATTTTCTCACCAGTAACCGTCTCAATAACTTTCGGTCCTGTAATAAACATTTGACTCGTTTTATCTGTCATAAAGACGAAATCAGTAATAGCAGGTGAATAAACAGCCCCACCAGCACATGGACCTAAAATAACCGAAATTTGTGGAATTACCCCAGAGTAAATGGCATTACGATAAAAAATTTCACCATATCCGTCTAGTGATACGACGCCTTCTTGAATTCGTGCGCCCCCTGAATCATTCAAACCGATAAAAGGTGCCCCATTTTTCGCGGCTAAATCCATCACATTCGCAATTTTCATCGCATGCATTTCTCCAAGTGCCCCGCCAAAAACTGTGAAATCTTGTGAGAATAAATAAATCGGCCTGCCGTTTACTTTTCCATACCCGGTAACAACACCATCACCCGGACCAACTTGTGAGTCCATGCCAAAATCACGCGTTCGATGCGTGACGAATGGGTTTAATTCAACAAATGTATCTTTGTCGAGCAGAAGATCAATTCGTTCGCGAGCCGTTAGTTTTCCTTTTTCATGTTGCTTCTCAATGCGCTCGTCTCCGCCCCCAAGCTCGATTTGCCTTCTTTTGTCATATAATTCATTTATTTTATCGTAAATATCCATTTCTCATTCCCCCATTGTTGTCTTTTCGCAAAGTTCATAAAGTACCCCGTACGATGATTTTGGATGCAAAAATGCAACCTCAGCACCGCCAGCGCCCCTTTTCGGTTCATCTTGTAATAAACGAACACCATTTTCTTTCAAATCTTGCATACGTGTTCGAATATTTTCAACCCCAAAGGCAATATGATGGACACCTTCCCCTCGCTTTTCAATAAACTTCGCTACAGGTCCATCTTCTGCGGTTGCTTCAAGTAATTCTAATTTAATATTTCCTGCGTCAATAAACGCAACACGTACCTTTTGCGAAGCTACTTCTTCAATCGCAAGCAGCTTTAAACCAAGCGTTTCTGTATAATACGGAAGCGTTTTCTCGATACTATGTACGGCTATGCCAATATGGTCAACATTTTTCACGTTCATCCCCCCCTATCCTTATTGTACATTTTAATTGATAAAACTGCTAGCAGTTGTGAAATTCGTGTTTTCTGTTAAAATAAGAATAAATAACGAGCGTAAGGGGTAAAAACGATGAGTAATAAAAACATACAAAAGTGGATTGTATACATTATGATTGGCTTGATGTTGTTATCTGGTCTCGGTATGGGCCTAAGTATGATGTAACTCCAAGTGACATTGCTTTTTGATTGAACATAATTTTTATCGTAAGCATAAATAAAAACTGTCCGGCATTGCTAATTCTTGATTAGCAAGCGCGAACAGTTTTTTTATTGTTTTAATATGTAATCTCTCATTTACAAAAGAAATAACACATATCTTTCTGACCGTTTTTGTCCTTACACTTTTTCGCAGTGTTCTTCAAAATGACTTTGTAAGTTATTCACAACTGACATCGGGTCATGTCCTTCTATTTCATAACGACCTACTTCAGCTACTAATTCCCCGTCTTTCAAAAGTGCAAACGATGGCGAAGAAGGTAGATGATCATCTCCGAAATGCATACGCATTTGTGCTGTTGCTTCTTTATCTTGTCCTGCAAATACTGTCACGAGGTGATCCGGTCGTTTATCATAATGTACTGCATGTTGTGCTGCTGGACGAGCAATACCACCTGCACATCCACAAACGGAGTTAATCATGACGAGTGTAGTGCCAGAACGTTTTACAACCTCTTCAACTTGTTCCGGTGTCGTTAATTGTTCATATCCAATCGCGTCCATTTCTGAACGTGCCCGGTTTACAGTTTCAGTCATTAATAAATTAAAATCCATACCCATATCAACCAAGCTCCTTTCATTCTTTCAAAGTAATCATAACAGGAGCCGTGTTGACATGCAAAAGACTTGCAATATGACATCCTCCATTTGTGAGATGTTACGTCTCCCACTCCTCATATTTATCCATTAAAATTTGACAACATAATAATGCAGATCCCCTTCTGTGCATACTTTTGTAAATGTTTAATACTTATTATCCTGGGCATTCTAATTTCAATAAGTCAACTTTGAAAGGATTGAATTAATTTGTATTACTATAAAGAAGAACTAATTAATATAATCGTCCCTGATAAACCAGATCCAGAAGCCGCAAGAGTGTTGCAAGAAATTCTCGGCGGTCATTATGGTGAGATGAGAACGATGATGCAATACTTTTTCCAAAGCTCTAATTTTCGTGGAAAAGAAACACAATATCGAGATTTGCTTCGAGGTGTTTTCCTAGAAGAAATTGCACATGTCGAACTCGTTCAAAATACAATTAACCAGTTATTGAATGATTCTGGAGAGTCCGAGGTTCCAGGCAATGCAGGTGTTGACCATGCACCTCTTGATGATGCAGTTAGGCACGCGAATCCGCATCATTATATTATGGCAGCGCAAGCTTCTTTGCCAGTTGACGCTGCTGGTAACCCTTGGAACGGTTCTTGGGTTTATTCGCATGGAAACCTTATATCGGACTTACTTGACAATTTGGTTCTTGAATCAACTGGCGTACTTCAAAAGACACGTATTTACGAAATGAGTTCAAATAAAACATTCCGAGAAACACTTGCTTTTCTTATTGTGCGGGATAATGCGCACCAGAATGCTTTTGCTAAAGCTTTAGAGACATTGGGTGTGGATTGGGGTAAACTATTTCCGATTCCGAACTATGATATCAACAAATATCCTGAATGTAGAAAATATATAGAAATGGGTTACCATAATGCACAGTTCAACTTTAGGCTAGACCCAACTCGAATAGCCGAAATATTTCAAGGTCAAACCCCTAGCAGAAACAATGATACACTTTCAGTAACGGATCCACCAAAAGGGTTTCCGGTCCCTTTAATGCCTGACATGCCAAATGAACATAGTCCAGGTATACAGGACTTAAACAAATGATTTTATTCAGTCCCTCTACAAGGGACTGAATTTCTGTCTTTTTAAATCTTCGCTGTTTTTTAGCCGCCACAACTTGTTCCGAATTGAAACTAAACAAGATCACTCTAAAAGCTATCGTACAATCCCAATCGATGGTAAGCTAGTATTACGAGTGAAACGCTATCGCACCTTATGCAAGAAAACTAGTTTGTATTTCGGGCGAGTTTTTCGTATGACAATTACATATTAATATCTAAATTGGCCGCAGATTCAATTTCTGATAATACGGCTGGTTTTGGGGAAGTTCTGGGGGCATGTTTAAAAGTTAGCGTACCTATTAAAAACACGATTTTCAGTGACTAATCACCCTATGTCATGCAGTGCTAAAGCTCTACGAAGAAAGCTATTCAATATGATTGATAATTGTTGAACACCCTTCTTGCGTAGAAGGGTGTTCTTACTTTTTCACATGATTAATCTCCCCCTTCAATTTTACAAAGAAGTGGATTTTTTAAGGAGGTCATCACATATGACAACGATGCAGAACGGCGTTTTTGAAATGGAAACGACGGGAACACTTATGAAAAAAGGATTTATCGCACTCCAAGAAACGTATACAGTAGAAGAAGCAATCACGCATCTTCGACAAAATGTACAAGGCAAAACGAATATTCATTACCTATATATCGTCAGTCCCGAATATCGATTAATCGGAGTCTTATCTATTAGAGAGTTACTTGGAGCGCATGGGGAAAAGAATGTCACTGATATTATGATTAAAGATATCGTCGCTTTTCCAACAGACATGGACCAAGAAGAAGCAGCTCAAATTTTCAGGAGTGAAGATTTAGTTTCTATCCCAGTAGTCAATTGTACACAACAATTATTAGGCATTATTCACGTAGAAGATATTTTAGATGTAGTTTGGCAAGAGGCCGATGAGGACATCGAAAAACTATTGGCTTCTGGTAAAGAAATTAATTTCCATACAAACCCTATCGTCGCAGCTTGGAGACGCTTGCCATGGCTTATTTTATTATTATTTATTGGACTTATCTCGGGAGGAATTATTGAACGGTTTGAAGCTACTTTAGAAGCAGTTGTTGCTTTAGCATTTTTCATGCCAATGATTGCAGGAATGACGGGAAATACGGGTACACAATCACTCGCGGTCGTTGTTCGTGGGCTCGTCTCTGAAGATTTAACAATGAAAAGTGCCGCTAGATTACTATTTCGAGAATTTATTGTTGGGATCATTATTGGTATTACATGTGCGATTGTCATCGCGATTATCGCTTTCATTTGGCGCGGTAGCCTCGTACTAGGCCTTGTCGTTGGTTCTTCCCTTTTAGCAACACTTATTATCGGAACATTGGCGGGCACCATTATTCCACTGCTATTGTATAAATTTAAAGCAGATCCAGCCATTGCTTCGGGTCCACTTATTACAACAATTAATGACATTTTATCATTATTAATATACTTTGGCATTGCTACTATGTTTATTTCAAAGTTAATGTGAATAATTAATGTGAAAAACATACAGCTCTCTAGCTCTTATGAAGTAGAGAGCTGTATATTTGTTATATTACCTGTTCTTTTTTTCAATCGTGGAAACCGTCATACAAGTCAAGCATGAATTACAATATTCCATTTTAGTCCCTTTGTCTCACCTTTCGTATAGACTATAACCATTTTTCTCACCAAGATATGTATAACCATTTTGACGATAAAACCTATTTAAATGTTCATTATTCGCAACACAATCAAGCCGAATGATTTCCTTCCCTTCAAAAGAAATCGATCCATAACACCAATTTAGAATCGATTCCCCTAACTTACAATTCGCGTATTCCCGGCGAATCGCTAAACGATGTAAATAGATAGCTCCATCATTGTGATGTGCTTTCGGCCCCCAAAGTTCACTATCCCACTTACTTGGTTGCTTTAGGAGCATAACCATTCCCGCAATTTTTTCGCCATCTTTACAAATAAAAACATCACCGCGCTCAATGGCATCTTCCGTATTATGTGAATCTACGCCATCAAGCAATGCATTCCATTGTGTAGATCCTTTACTCCGTAACCACTTTGCTGTTTCTACTAATAAAGCAAGAATTTCTGCTGTATGTTCAACTTCAGCTTGTACCATCGTAAATTGACTATTAATGTTTTGATTTGAGATTGTAAAAGTTTGAGTCATATGCGCTTCCCCTTTAATTCTTATTGATGTTTTCGCTTTCCTTGACTATTATTATATATTTTTAGCTGTTGAATAGATATCATTTTTGTTTATAAAAATTGGAAAAAAGCATATTTATTAAATATATATAAAGTGCAGCGCCCCGAACGTAATATTATTATAGATTTGTTATAGCTTTATATTAAAATAAATGTTGAATTCAGTACTAAATTAAAAAAGAGGCTTACCATAAATAAGTAAACCTCTTCGTCTTGATTTAACGATTATATACAAAGGACAATTACTTGATAAGGTGTTGTTTGGGCTGGAATGCTTCTAGTCGTTGGGCCGTATAAAACGATTAAATATCGATTAGCAATGCGGCCACGGAATTGTTGGGCATTTTCTAATAAAATTTCAGTTTGGGGACCAATATTTAATCGTAAGCTACCATCTTGACTCAGTAATTCATGATTAAAATAATCGACTTTTACAAAGTACTCATTCGTTGCTTTTGCGATTACCCAAGCTTCATACTGTGGTGGATAAATAAAAGGAACTGGTGCGTCCGCGTCGTAAAATCCAGTAATCCTATCTCCCCTCTTGATAGTCTCGTTTTCTACAAAATAAGTATGTGGCGTTACAACAAAATTGACGATTTCATCTCTGTTACCATCCACCGTAAATAACAGTGTGCATCCTTGATCTTCGCCATTCACACTTGAACCAAAATTTTGTATGTTAGTGACAGTACCAGTAAAAGGTTGAAAGTTCATTTATTCTCTCTCCTTAAAAAATCGACTCTTTTACAATATGTAAAAGAGTCGATAAGGGTGAAAATCTCCTGCTATTCAAATAATCGTTCTACCGCGTTTGTCACCGTCAACTGTCCGTTTAGTAGTGCATGTTCTAATTTTTGAACTTCTTCTTTTTTACCTTCTTGTGAGAAAAAAGAGTCAATAAGTCGATCTGTAATCATTGCATGGAACCAATCTTTCGTTTGATGGTTACGCCGTGTTTCCCAATGTTGATTTTTTTCCATTGTTTCTTTAAATGCGAGCACGTTATTCCAAACATCGTCGAAACCTGTTCGCTCATAGGAGGACACAGGTAATGATTTTCCTGTCCAACCAGGTGATGCAGGTTGGAGTAAATGGAGTAGTTGCTTATACTCTCGTACTGTTTTTTTCGCCAATGGAATATTGTCACCATCGGCTTTATGAACGATAATCATATCAGCAAGTTCCATAATGCCTTTTTTCATTCCTTGTAATTCATCGCCTGCACCTGTTAAAACGAGTAAAATAAACATATCTACCATGCCACGAACAACCGTTTCACTTTGTCCAACACCAACTGTTTCAATTAAAATAATATCGTAACCCGCCGCCTCGCATAATAACATCGTTTCGCGAGATTTTTTATGGACGCCACCCAATGTACCTGCTGATGGTGAAGGGCGAATAAAAGCATTAGGATGCCTAGATAATGTTTCCATACGTGTTTTATCCCCGAGGATACTCCCACCTGTAAGCGTTGAACTCGGATCAATGGCAAGTACGGCCACTTTATGCCCTGCTTCTGCTAGCTTTAAGCCAAATTCTTCAATAAACGTACTTTTCCCAGCGCCCGGTACACCAGTTATTCCAAGACGAATGCTGTTACCGGTTTTAGGCAATAAACTTAATAGCAGTTCTTGTCCAGCTTTCCGGTCTTCTGCCGTAATACTTTCTAAAAGCGTAATTCCTCTTGCAAGGTGAAGTCTGGAACCTTGCGCAATTTGAGCAGCCAGATCCGTGATAGCTATCTTTCTGTCTTTTTTGACGAAACGTCTCCTCGGCGTCCCTATCATGCCATCATGTTGTGAATGAATGCCATCCATAATGTACATCGCACTATCCACGTGTTGATTCTCTTTTTCACTCATACTTCCGTCACTTCTTCGTAACCAAGCTTTTCATAAATTTTTTCAATCACTTTTTGTGCAGAAACTGGAATGACTGTTCCAGGGCCGAAAATTGCGGCAGCACCACTTTCTCTTAAAAATGCATAATCTTGTGCTGGAATAACACCTCCAACGACGATTAAAATATCTTCTCGACCAATTTTTTCAAGCGCTTCCTTTAACTCAGGAACGAGCGTACGATGTCCAGCAGCAAGTGAACTTACGCCAATGACGTGCACATCATTTTCAGCTGCTTGCATTGCGGTTTCTTCCGGTGTTTGGAATAAAGGTCCAATATCTACGTCAAAACCAAGGTCAGCGAAAGATGATGCAATCACCTTCGCACCGCGATCATGTCCATCTTGTCCCATTTTTGCAATGAGAATTCTTGGACGTCGCCCTTCATTTTGTAAAAAATCGTCTGCCATCGCTTTTACTTCCGCGATTTCTTCTTCATTCGAAAAGTTCGCACTATATACGCCACTCACAGAACGAATCACCGCCTTATGTCGACCCGAAACGACTTCAATCGCGTCAGAAATTTCTCCAATTGTTGCCCTGGCACGCGCTGCATTCACTGCTTTTTCGAGCAAGTTACCTTGACCTGTTCGTGCAGCTTCAGTGATCGAGTGCAATGCCTGTTGTACCAAATCTTCATCCCTAGTCTGCTTCATCTGTTGAATACGATCAATTTGTTTTTGTCTAACAACTGTATTATCAATATCTAATATATCAATTGGTTCTTCTTCATCTAATTGATATTTATTTACACCTATAATGATTTCCGTTTTAGAATCAATTTGCGCTTGACGCTTGGCCGCTGCTTCTTCGATTTTCATTTTTGGTAAGCCAGTGTCAATTGCTTTTGCCATCCCACCAAGTTCTTCAATTTCTTCAATTAAAGTCCATGCTTTTTCCATCAGTTCGTCCGTTAGTTTTTCAACATAATAGGAGCCGCCCCATGGATCTGCAACATCTGTCATATACGTTTCTTCTTGCAGAAATAATTGCGTATTCCGCGCGATACGTGCTGAAAAGTCTGTTGGTAATGCAATCGCTTCGTCAAGCGCGTTCGTATGAAGGGATTGTGTGTGCCCCATCGCAGCAGCATTCGCTTCAATTAACGTTCTCGTTACGTTATTGAATGGATCTTGTTCCGTTAAACTCCAACCAGATGTTTGACAATGGGTCCGAAGCGCCAATGTTTTTGGATTTTTCGGGTCAAACGATTGCATAAGCTGGGCCCACATTTTACGTGCTGCACGCATCTTCGCAATTTCCATAAAATAATTCTTCCCAATTGCCCAGAAAAACGACAATCTTGGTGCGAATGAATCGATATCGATGCCCGCATTTAAACCAGTTCGAACGTACTCAAGTCCATCTGCTAATGTATAAGCAAGTTCAATATCTGCCGTTGCTCCTGCTTCTTGCATATGATAGCCAGAAATAGAAATTGAGTTGAATTTCGGCATGTTTTTTGATGTATATTCAAAGATATCTGCGATAATCCGCATCGACATTTCTGGAGGGAAGATATACGTATTCCGAACCATATACTCTTTTAAAATATCATTTTGAATCGTTCCAGCTAATTGTTCTGGTGTCACGCCCTGTTCTTCCGCAGCTACAATATAAAAGGCCATAATAGGTAAAACAGCACCGTTCATTGTCATAGAGACTGACATTTCATCGAGCGGAATTTGGTCAAATAAAATTTTCATATCCTCGACAGAATCAATTGCAACCCCGGCTTTTCCAACATCTCCAGTTACTCGGGGATGGTCAGAATCGTAACCGCGGTGTGTCGCCAAATCGAATGCAACCGACAAACCTTTTTGTCCCATTGCTAAGTTTCGTCTATAAAACGCATTACTTTCCTCAGCCGTTGAAAATCCAGCATATTGACGAACGGTCCACGGTCTTGTCACGTACATTGTCGGATATGGCCCTCTCGTATTCGGCGCAATACCTGGAAGATCATTCAAATGCTGGACATTTTTAATATCCTCTTTCTCATAAACAGGCAAAATAGGAATGCCTTCGTTCGTTTCAAATGGTTTCTTTTCGGAAATAGCAGATATATGTCTATCCGTTACTTTTAATGGATTTACATTTCGAAAATTCGGCTTTGTCAACTTTCCCATCCCCTTCCCAGCGGTCTAAGATTTCATTGAACTTCTCCAACTTGTCGAGTCCATTGTAAATAAAACCATTCAATCCGTTTTCTTGCCAATGACTCGACAGTTCCTCACTATATTTTCCCGCCACATCTATCGTCAGTTCAGTTGGTAATTTTTGAAGTAACGGTGTCATCACCTGTTCTGTCATTTCATTTGTCGCACAGACAACAACATAATCTGGTTGCCTGGCTCGTATCCAATTAACCGCTTCTTCGACTGTTGCAAGTTCAGCTGTCGACTCAGTTTTAATTCCGCCTGTTGCGAGAAATCCACTTACAAAATCTGCACGTGGTTTGAAGTCTTTTAATTGTCCGAATGTCACCAGCGCAACTTTCGGCTGGTTCTGTTCAAATGAAATCCGGAACTTTTCAAATGGTTCCGCAAGTCTCCCCTTTATCGATAAACTTGCTTCCTTCTCTTCGTCTCCTAATAAATCGGCATATACATTTGTACCGATAAGAGAACTGGACGTTTTAGCAACAGATGCTAAACGCTTTTTATGTAATTGGTCAATATAGGCCATGTACTGTTCACTCTTTATATAAGCCGCGTATCCGCCCTGTTCTTCAATTTCAATAAATCGTTTCCAAGCTTTCTCGACTAATTCTTTCGTCAATGATTCTATGAAGTAGGACCCCCCGGCCGGATCAAGGACTTCTGATACTAATGTTTCTTCTTGAATGACGAGCTGGACATTTCGTGCAAGTCGAATGGACGTTTCAGTAGGACGCGTCAAAACATCATGGGGGTGCACCGTTAAAACGTCTGCTCCTCCAAGGATAGCGGAAAATGCACTATTTCCTGCACGAAGCAAGTTCACATACGGATCTAATGTCGCATAAGAACGCAATGAAGTTTCCGTCAATACTGGAACAGCGTCAACTTGTTTATTCCCATATGCAACTGAAAGCGCTTCCCATAAAACTCGAAAAGCTCGAAGCTTAGCGATTTCCATAAAGAAATGTGTATCGACTGCGAAACGAACAAAAAACTGCTTATTTAATGCTTCAAAAGCTTCTTGATTCGAAGCATTATCAGCTGCTTTTGCGATGACAAGAGCCAATTCTGTTACGGCATCTGCACCTAGATGATGCGCTTCAGTTACATCAGCACCAATTGTACGGATATTTATAAACCCATTAGGCATCTGGTCCTGTCCAATATCTACTACACCTTTTACGCGTTCTTTGTCCTGATCAGCAATATGTTGGAATACGTTTATAATGGTATCTTTTTGATCTATTTTTAAAAAATAGATTGGGTATTGGATTGCCAATTGGGCCAACTCTATTAACGCTTTGTCATTCCAATCAACTGGGTTGGAACCATCATAAACAATTGCCTCATTTCCTCGTTCAAATGATTCTTTCATATTTCGGATAAAATCATTTGCATTATCGACATATTGTTGTTGTGCAATTGTCCAATCAGCTTCTTGTTTTGCTTCACGTATTGGGTGTAGTGATTCAAGTTTTGATGATTGTTCAGTATAGAGTGGATATAAATCGATTCCTTCAATCGTTTTCGTAATCAGTTTATCAAATGGTAGTCCCCTTAATGATTTTGTAGCAAGTGCTTGCCATTCTTCATATGTACTTGCAGCAAATGTTGTTTGTTTTATTTCGTCTACTAACATTTCTCTTATCCCTCCCACCAACTTTTAAAAATCTTCCAACTTCTATTTTACATGAATATTGCTAAATTTGTAAGTAAGAAAAAAGCCTGTAACCAAAATTTGGCTACAGGCTTGGGATTTATTAATAAATAGACGTATTTTCTGCTGAAACGTTTTCCAATATTTCTTTGACGCGTGCTAGGAATCGACCGCATACTAATCCGTCTAAAACTCGGTGATCTAGTGATAGACATAAGTTAACCATGTCGCGCGGTGCAATCATGCCACCGTCTAAAATAACTGGTCTCTTAACAATCGATTCAACTTGTAAAATTGCAGCTTGCGGATGATTAATAATCCCCATCGATTGTACCGATCCGAATGATCCAGTATTATTCACTGTGAATGTACCGCCTTGCATGTCCGCTGCGGCCAGTTTGCCCGAACGAACTTTTGTTGCAAGTTCATTAACTTCTCTTGCAATTCCTTTAATCGTTTTCTCATCAGCATGCTTGATAACTGGAACAAATAAAGAGTCCTCCGTTGCAACAGCAATTGATAAGTTAATATCTTTCTTCTGAACGATTTTATCGCCAGCCCACATTGAATTCATCATCGGGAATTCTTTTAATGCTTGTGCAACAGCTTTTACGAAGAATGCAAAGTAAGTAAGGTTATAACCTTCTCTTTGTCTGAAATCATTTTTCAATGAATCACGGTAAGCAACAAGATTCGTTACATCGACTTCCACTGTCATCCAAGCGTGTGGTGCTTCATGTTTAGACTTTAACATATTATTTGCGATTGCACGGCGCACGCCTGTAACTGGAATTTCTATGTCGCCTGTCGCAACTGGAATTTCAGTTTTCGGTGCTGAAGCTGCAGGTTTAACTGGCTCAGCCGCCGGAGCGCTAATAGCTTGTTGCGGCACGGCAACTTCTTCTTGAACCGGTTTCGCAGTTGGAATCTCTCCGCTATCAATGATAGCTTGTAAATCTTTACGTGTAATACGACCGCCACGACCTGATCCTTCAACAAGTGACAAGTCAATGCCGTGTTCTTGTGAAAGTCTAAGAACAGCAGGTGAAAAACGTCCGCTTGCTGCCCCTTTTTCACGCTTAATCGGAGATTGAGGCTTTAATGAACCTTCCGCAGGCATTTCATTCGCAGGCTCTTCTTTTGCAGGCGCCGCTTCAACTTGTTCAACTGCGGCTTCCCCGCTGACTTCTGTTTCAATCGTACAAACAACTGCGCCTACTTTTAATGTTTCACCTTCTGCTGCAATAATTTCTTTTACTGTTCCACTAAAAGATGAAGGTATTTCAGCGTTAACTTTATCTGTATTTACTTCAGCAAGTGGGTCATATTTATTAATCTTATCTCCTGGTTTAACTAACCATTTTTCAATTGTACCTTCAGTTACACTTTCCCCTAATTGAGGCATCGTTATGTTTTCAATTGCCAATACATTTACCTCCGTCTCGATTAAAATTCCGCAAGATCACGGGCTGCTTTTTCAACTTTGTCAGGGTTTACCATAAAGAAGCGCTCCATTGTCGGTGCGTATGGCATTGCAGGTACATCTGGTCCAGCAAGACGCTTAATCGGTGCATCTAAATCAAATAGACAGTTTTCCGAAATGATCGCTGCAACCTCTGACATAATGCTTCCTTCTAGATTATCCTCTGTTACGAGAAGTACTTTTCCAGTTTTGGAAGCTGATTCGATAATCGCTTCTTTATCAAGCGGATATACAGTACGCAAGTCGAGAATATGTGCTGAAATTCCGTCTTCTGCCAGTCTTTCAGCCGCTTGTAATGCAAAGTGAACACAAAGACCATAAGTAATAATTGTAATGTCATCGCCTTCACGTTTCACATCAGCTTTTCCAATCGGTAAAACATAATCATCTTCCGGTACTTGTCCTTTAATTAAACGATAAGCACGTTTATGTTCAAAAAATAATACTGGATCTTCATCACGAATTGCAGCTTTTAATAAACCTTTCGCATCATACGGTGTTGAAGGAATGACAATTTTCAATCCAGGTGTACTAGCAAACATCGATTCAACCGATTGAGAGTGATAAAGAGCACCATGAACACCGCCTCCGAACGGAGCACGTACAACAATTGGACAAGACCAATCATTATTTGAGCGGTAACGGATTTTTGCGGCTTCCGATACAATTTGGTTAACCGCTGGCATAATGAAATCAGCAAATTGCATTTCTGCAATTGGGCGCATGCCATACATTGCCGCTCCAATTCCAACACCTGCAATAGCCGATTCCGCAAGTGGCGCGTCAATCACACGGTCTTCACCAAATTGATCATATAGACCCTGTGTTGCTTTAAAGACGCCTCCTTTTAATCCTACGTCCTCACCTACCACGAAAACGCGATCATCTCTTTCCATTTCTTCTTTCATTGCAAGTGTAATTGCATCGATAAATGACATAACCGTCATTATTGGTTCCCCCCTTCATCAGCATACACATGAAGCAATGCAGACTCAGGCTCAGCATACGGAGCATTTTCCGCATAGTCAGTAGCTTCGTTTACTTCTTTCATAATACGTTCTTCTATTTCTTGTTCCAATTCCTCAGACAGTACGCCTGCTTCTTTTAAATAAGCAGAGAACGTAATAATCGGATCTTTCGATTTCTCTTTTTCAATTTCTTCAGCAGGACGATATTGACGTTGATCATCGTCGGAAGAGTGAGATGTGAGTCGGTAACAAACTGTTTCAATCAAGCTTGGGCCTTCCCCACTACGCGCACGGTCTGCCGCTTCTTTTACTACTTTGTAAACTTCTAATGGATCTGTGCCGTCAACTGTCACGCCCGGCATTCCATATCCAATAGCACGGTCAGAAACATTTTCTGCCGCAACTTGTTTTTCATACGGTACAGAAATCGCGTATTTATTATTTTCAACCATAATAATGGATGGTAATTTATGAACACCTGCGAAGTTCATCCCCTCATGGAAATCTCCCTGGTTAGATGATCCTTCACCTAAAGTTACAAAAGTGATGAAGTCTTCTTTTTTCATTTTTGCGGCTAATGCAACACCAACCGCATGTGGTAATTGCGTCGTAACTGGAGATGAACCTGTTAAAATACGATTTTTTCGTTGACCAAAGTGACCCGGCATTTGACGTCCGCCTGAGTTTGGATCTTCTGCTTTTGCAAACGCAGAAAGCATTAATTCTGTCGTAGTCATTCCAAAATGAAGAACAACACCTAAATCACGGTAATATGGTGCAATCCAATCTTTTTGATTGTCTAGTGCATAAGCAGCCCCCACTTGCGCGGCTTCTTGTCCTTGACAAGAAATCACGAACGGAATTTTTCCAGCACGGTTTAAAAGCCACATCCGCTCGTCGATTCTGCGTGCACGAACCATTGTCTCATATATTTGTAAAACATCTTCGTCAGTTAAACCTAGTGCCTCATGACGATTTTTTGCCATTTAAAAGTCCCCCTTTTACATATGAATTGCTTTTTTATCGACAGCTAACGCTGCTTCGCCCATTACTTCTGATAAGGAAGGGTGTGGATGAATTGTTGTTGCAACTTCCCATGGTGTAGCATCCAATACCATTGCTAGACCTGCTTCAGAAATTAACTCTGTTACATTCTCACCAATCATATGCACACCGAGAATATCATCCGTTTCTTCGTCTGCAATAATTTTCACAAAACCATCCGAATTGCCATTTACAAGTGATTTACCAATTGCCATGAATGGAAACTTGCCTGTTTTCACTTTAAACCCTTGTTCTTTTGCTTGTTGTTCAGTAATCCCAACACTAGAAACTTCTGGGCTAGAATAAATACAACGCGCAATCTTTGTATAATCAATTGGCTCGTTTTGTATTCTCGCGATATGCTCTACTGCATGAATTCCTTCATGAGAAGCTACGTGCGCAAGTTGAAGACCGCCAATCACATCACCAATGGCATAAATATGATTTTCTTTCGTTTGATATGTTGGTCTTGTTTTAATAACACCATTTACAACTTCAATTTCTGTGTTGTTTAAGCCAATGTCATGAATATTTGCTTGTCTACCAACAGAGACCAGCATTTTTTCAGCAGTGAAAGTCTCTGTATTGCCGCCAACATCAGCCGAAATTGTAACAGAGTCATCATTTTTACTAACTGTTTCCGACAATACTTTAGCGCCTGTTACAAACTTAACACCTTTTTTAGTTAATAATTTCTTCATTTCTTTTGATATGTCAACATCTTCAGTCGGAATGATTTCATCTGCATATTCAAGCACAGTCACGTCAACACCAAAATCATTTAGCATTGAAGCCCACTCGATACCGATGACACCGCCGCCCACAATAATGATTGAATTTGGCAGTTCTTCCATTTCAAGTGCACCGTCTGAAGACATAATAGTCTTTTCATCTAATTCTAGACCTGGTAAAGATTTTGGCGTTGACCCTGTCGCGATAATTAAATGTTTAAGAATGAGGATTTCATTTTCTTCACCATTGGACATCTCAACTGAAATAGTTCCTGGCATCGGAGAAAATATAGACGGACCTAACATTCTTCCAAATCCATCGAAGACATCGATTTTCCCTTTTTTCATTAAGCTTTGAACGCCTTGATGCAATTGTTTAATAATGCCATTTTTTCTTTCTTGAACACGCTTGAAGTCAAGTGTAACATTTTCAGTATTTACACCATAATCTGCAGCGTGATTTTTAGCCGTGCTATATACTTCCGCACTTTTCAGCAATGCTTTACTCGGAATACATCCTTTATGCAAACATGTACCGCCTAGCTTTTCCTTCTCTACTAGTGCTGTTTTTAAACCTAGCTGAGCTGCACGAATAGCTGCAACATAGCCGCCTGTTCCGCCGCCTAAAATGACAACATCATATTCTCTTCCCAAATCAATTGCCTCCTTTAAAACCTGCCGTTTCGTTTATGCGTTCGGGTAGATTTTTACTACCTCTTCTCCGGAAAGAACTCGAATGGCTCCTTCAGCAAGTGCTTGAAGTTCATCTTCACCAGGATAGACAGCTACTTCTGCTATCCAACTAATTTTTGATGTTAAACATTCAATAAATTCTTTTCCGTATGCTAATCCGCCTGTTAAAATAATCGCATCCACTTTACCTTCAAGAACAGTTGCAGCGCTTCCGATTTCTTTTGCAATTTGATAAGCCATAGCGTCATAAATTAGCTTTGCATCTTCATCGCCTTCTGTAATTCGTTTTTCTACCTGAACCGCATCATTCGTTCCAAGATAGCCAACGAGACCGCCTTCGCCAACAAGAGACTTCATCACGTCACTACGAAAGTATCTGCCGGAGTAGCATAGTTCGACTAAATCACCGATTGGCACACTGCCTGCTCTTTCAGGGCTAAATGGTCCATCACCGTGTAAACCATTGTTCACATCGACTACTCTTCCTTCTGCATGTGCACCGACTGTGATTCCGCCGCCCATATGAGTGACAATTAACCTTAGTTTTCCATAAGATTGATTCACTTCTTTAGCATAACGTCTTGCCACTGCCTTTTGATTGAGTGCATGGAAAATGGATTTCCTTTGAATTAAAGGAGATCCGGAAACTCTTGCTATCGGTGATAATTCATCTACTACGACCGGGTCAACGATAAATGACGGGATATTTAATTCCACGGCGGTTTCACGAGCTAATATACCGCCCAAATTTGAAGCGTGCTGTCCGAAATATCCCGCTTTCAAATCTTTAATCATCGCTTTGTTTACTTCATACGTACCGCCCTCAATAGGACGGAGTAATCCACCCCGTCCACAAACTGCATCTAATGTCGAGAGTTCTATTTGTTCATCATCGAGCACATTCAATATCGCATCTTTACGAAAATTGTACTGATCGATAATGGAAGGAAATTGTGCGATTTTCTCAGTTGCATGACGTATCGTATGTTCCAATACTAACGTTTCATCTTGAAACACACCAATTTTCGTAGATGTTGAACCTGGATTAATGACTAGCACTTTATAGCTTGTTGTCTGCACAGTCACTCCTCCTTCCACTTCGAATATCGTTGGTTCCTTTATTTTCCTGAAAGAATACTTTTTTCTTGTTTTAAAAATTGGCCGCGTGATCTTCTGACACTTTCAATACGCTCTTCCGCTAAACGATCAGCAGCTTTATAAGTTGGGATATGATCACGTTTCGAAATCTTGAAAATTTCACCGATTGTATCGTAAATACCGGCAACACGCTTTAGCGCACGCTCACGGTTATAGCCAACGAGTTCATCGGCAACGTTAATGACCCCGCCTGAGTTAATGACGTAGTCTGGTGCATAAATAATGCCCATCTCATGAATTTGGTCTCCATGACGGTCTTCTTTTAATTGATTATTTGCTGAACCTGCGATTACTTTACATTTAAACTGCGGGATTGTATCGTCGTTTATCACAGCCCCGAGTGCACATGGAGCGAAAATATCTACTTCTTGAGAATAAATTTCGTCAATGCCAACAGCCGTTGCATCAAACGCATCAACTGCACGTTGAACAGCTTCTTCGTTAATATCTGTCACGATTAGCTTGGCGCCTTCTTCATGTAAATGCTCACATAGCGTATAAGCAACGTTCCCAACACCTTGAACCGCGATTGTTTTCCCTGCTAAAGAATCAGATCCGAACGCTTCTTTTGCCGCTGCTTTCATTCCGACATAGATGCCATAAGCTGTTACTGGCGAAGGATTTCCTGATGAACCAAATTCAGCCGATACACCTGTGACATAGTCTGTTTCTAAATGAATTAAATCCATATCTTCTTCTGTTGTTCCCACATCTTCTGCAGTAATATAGCGTCCATTTAAACTTTCAATATAACGGCCAAAAGCACGGAACATTTCTTCGTTCTTATCCTTTTTCGGATCCCCGATAATCACTGTTTTTCCTCCGCCAAGATTAAGGCCAGCGGCAGCATTCTTATAAGTCATTCCGCGCGCTAAACGCAGTGCATCTTCAATTGCTTCGGCTTCAGATGCATATGTCCACATGCGAGCCCCGCCAAGTGCCGGACCAAGTGTTGTGTCATGAATCGCAATAATTGCTTTCAATCCTGAATTTTTATCCTGACAAAGTACCACTTGTTCAAAATCGTAAGTTTCCATATACTTGAAAATCTCCATTATAAATTCCTCCTAAGGATTGTTTTATTGTTGTGCAGCTAAAATTGCAAGCGCCAATGAGTAAACTTTACTTTCAGCACTATCCGACCTGGATGTCAGGACGATTGGCGCTTTTGCTCCTTGAATAATCGCGCCTACCTTAGCATTTGCAAAATAAATAAGTGACTTATAAAGAATATTTCCTGCTTCAATATTGGGAACGAGTAGGATATCTGCTTTACCCGCTGTGTTTTCCGTTAATCCTTTTTGTGCAGCAGCTTCCATTGAAATTGCATTATCAAGTGCTAACGGTCCATCCACCCTACAATTTTTAATTTGACCTCTCTTGTTCATTGCAACTAGTGAGGCAGCATCAATTGTGGCATCCATTGTAGGATTTATCGTTTCCACTGCAGCAAGAGGCGCAACAATCGGCTGTTCGATGCCGCATGCTCTCGCTGTATCGACTGCATTTTGAATGATATTTGCTTTTGTTTTTAAATCAGGCGCAATGTTCATAGCCGCATCTGTAATAAAAAATAACCGCTCAAATTTTGGGACTTCAAATACTGCTACGTGAGAAAGAACTTTTCCCGTTCGTAAGCCGTATTCTTTATGTAAAACAGCTTGTAAAATAACAGAAGTCGGCAAGTTTCCTTTCATTACAACATGCGCTTCACCACTAGCAACTGCTTTCACAGTTTCCATCGCCGCTTCTTCTCTTGTACCGGTATGTTGTATGACAACTTGTTGGTTATCGAGCAATTGCGGGAAATGTTGTTCCATTAGTTGTGTTAATTCGATTTGATTGTCGAATAACACAAAGGATGCAAGCGACTTTTCCACTGCTAGATGTACTGCTTTGAGCACCTCTTTATCGCATGCTGCAGCAACTGCAACGGTTGGATTTATACTTGTACTTGAAGAAGCCTTTTTGATTAACGAATCGAGACTTATCATTATCTGTCCTCCAAACTATGCAAGTTGATATTTATCGAGTTTATAGTATAAAGAACGAAGTGAAATCCCTAACCGATTTGCAGTTTCTGATTTATTCCCTTCGTTTTCAATTAGCGCTTGTTCTAAGATAGAACGTTCATAGTCATCCATCATAGAGGTCAATGTACTTTTAGCTGGCAAACTAGATTCCTCTTTACTTCTATTGGAGGAAAAAAGTGATTTTTTCACATCGACTGCTTCTAATATCATTTCACTTTGCTCCATATAGATCATCGCCCGATTTAAAACGTTTTCTAGTTCACGTATATTCCCTGGCCAGTCGTATTGCTCGAGTAATCGTTTGGCTTCATAAGAAACAACATCTACGCTCATGCCAAGTTCCTTGTTTAATTTTACAAGTAAATGTTGAACGATAGGCACTATATCTTCTTTACGACTACGAAGCGGCGGAATTTGAATGGCGATTCGACTTAATAAGTAATACAGTTCTGCCAAAAATGTACCGTCGTGAATCGCCTTTTCAAGATTCTGGCTCGTTGCCGTAATGATATGAACAGAAGTTTGCATCGGTCGCGCACTCCCCAATGCAAAAAACTCTCCAGTTTTCAAATAATGAAGCAGTTTACGTTGGGTAGACAGCGATAAATCAGCAATTTCATCTAAAAACAATGTCCCATTATCTACTTCTTCAAATAATCCTGTTTTCGCTTTTTTATCTTTTTCATCTTCCAGTATTTTCCCGAAAAGCTTTTCTTCAAGAACGTCAGGGTGAATCGCTGTACAGTTCACTCGAATAAACTTATTAAACTTTCGCGTACCTTCACTATGAATTGCTTGAGCAAATAATTCTTTTCCACTTCCAACTTCCCCGCGTAGTAATACAGTGAAGTCATTATCTGTGGCAATACGCGCTTGTTCAATCGCAATTTTAATATGCGCTGAATCGCCACGAATATCATTAAATGTATTCGTCGATTCTAGTTCTCGAATAATGGCTCTTGCTTGATCAAGTTCATTCATCAAATTTCTCATCTCAGTGATATCATGAATGATACCGACACTGCCTTTTACTTCATCATCCATGAGAATGGGAGCAGCATTCACGATAACTTCATTATTATTTTCACCAATCCGCATATTGACTCCACGGACTGGTTTTTTCGTTTCCAACACTTTCATGTGAATGCTTTCACCTTCGCTGATATCCGCTGTTGCAGGTTTTCCAATCACTTCATCTTTTGTTAAACCTGTAATGCGTGTGTATGCAGGGTTCACTAAAATCCCGTAACCGTTTTCATCCACAACTGAAATGGCATCGTCACTTGAATGAATGATTGCTTCAAGCATTGTTTGAACCTTTTCAAGGTCCGTAATTTCCTCTGCAAGTGCAATCGCTTCAGTCATATCTTTAAACACTGCAAATGCTCCTACAACTTCACCTTTTTCATCGTATAACGGAAATCTAGACGTCACAATCTCGAGACCATTTGCGAGAACTAATTCATGGTTAATTTCTGACTTTCCAGTTTTAAATACTCTTTGAAGTTTTGTCATTGGAATGACTTCAGTTACTTTTTTTCCAATCGCATCTTCAATTGAAATACCAATCATTTCTGATGCACGCTTGTTAAAAAAGTCAACTTCACAATTCGCATTAATTCCTACCATTCCTTCTTCAATTGAATCAAAAATAAGACGTTGTTTGTGCACTTCTGCACGAATCCGTTTCGTATATGTATGATTATCTTGTAGCAATTGAACAATGAGATTTGCAACGGACCCCGGAATTAACACAGTTTGAGAATGTCTAGCCTCAAAAAGCTCATTGAACACCAATTCGTCACCAGTAACATCAAAAATAATGTGTAAATTATCATTTAAAAAATCTCGCCAATTATTGCCAAATGAAATACCAAGTTCTTTTGCACGTACAATTCCTGGTGCGTTTTCATCAGTGTCAATTATTGCAATAACTTTCATTAATTCTAAGTTTTGGAGAAGATCCAGTATTATTGAGCCACCTGTCCCTGCCCCAACAATAAGAACGTTTTGCAAGGATGTTCAAACTCCTTTTTTTATACGCAATCTTTTGCAATACAACCTTATCATACATGATAAACCACTTCTTGACAATATTTCTGTAGAAGGTAGAATGATATTAGGCTAAAGGAGTTGTTTTTAATGGCAAGACTAGCAGCTTTTATCGTACTTCTCATCCCTGGTTTATTGGCAGCCGGTGGAATAAAATTTATGAGAGACTCTTTATATGGAATTGTATTTTCTCCATTTATACAAAGTTGGATCCAATTTATTGTCGGTTTAATTATGTTTACTTTGGGTCTTGGCTTTTTCGCAGGATTTTTACTACATCGAGATCGAAAAAAAGGTCGCGTTCAAGAAAGATTTGCAAAAAAAGAAAAACCTTGATGAATTCTCAAGGTTTTTTGTGTTTACAAGACGCTTTAATGGACTTTATTCCTTGTCGCAACCATAAAGCATGCAATTACTTGCATGTTATCCATTCTTATTCTGTAAACGCTCCCATCTATCTAATTAGCTAGCCATATGTTCCAATCTAATTTTGTCTGCAATCATTGCAATAAACTCGGAGTTTGTTGGTTTACTTTTTAAATGATGAACAGTATACCCAAACATTTTCGAGATAACTTCATAATTCCCTCTATTCCAAGCTACTTCGATAGCATGTCGAATCGCTCGTTCTACACGAGAAGGAGTTGTATTATATTTCTTTGCGATATCTGGGTACAATATTTTCGTCACTGATCCAAGTAAATCTACATCCGAATACACCATTTGGATTGCTTCTCTTAAAAATGCATATCCTTTAATGTGTGCAGGAACGCCAATTTCTTTTATAATCGAAGTAATGGTTTTATCAAGCATTTTTGGAGTTACCGCACTGGACTGTCCCCCAGCTTCCTGTGAGGTTGGATGACTTGTTTTTTGCATCCCAGAAACTTGGAATATTTGATTTGTCAATCGATCGAATTCGAACGGTTTAAGCATAAAATAAGATTCGCCCAATGTAGCAGCTTGGCTCATGACATCTTCCTGACCAAATGCCGTAAGCATAATCACATGTAAATCTGCATACTCCGGCGTTTTACCAATCGTTTCTAATACGGCAATACCATCAAGATGTGGCATAATAATATCCAATAATAAAATATCCGGACGTTCTTCCTTAAGCATCGACAAGCACACTTCCCCATTATGTGCTGTCCAAATCACTTCTATTTCCGAATTCTTGTCGAAGTAAGCCGTCATTGTTCTAACCAATTCCTTGTTATCGTCAGCAATGGCTAATTTAATCTTGTTCATGTCCCATTCCCCCAAAATCATTTTTTATTTATGTCGACAGTTAACATAATCGTCGAGATGCCCATATAAGATGAATTCGACACATGTTTGATTTCACCTCTTATTATAAAGGAAATGAATCCAACGGTGTATGGTTTCGGCAATATTCGACGATTTTCTTTGAAAATAGAACCGGAATCGAACGAAATTCAACTGATTTTTGTCTTACTCCATAAAAAAATGGTCAACCGATGGGTTGACCATTTTTTTTAATTTTCTCCTTTTCGCATTGTCTCCAAGAAAAGTGCTGCCCCTTTTTCAGGTTCATCAATAAACATATGTGTCACTGCGCCAGCAAATTTTCCGTCTTGAATGACGGGACTTCCGCTCATTCCCTGTAATATACCGCCAGTTGTTTCAAGAAGCTTAGAATCGGTTAGTTTAAAGTGGAATTGATCTTGTTCAACATTTGTAATTTCAATTGAAAAAGACTCGACTTCTGTCCCTTTGACCGTCGTAAAAATTTCCGCTTTACCAACCTTTACGTCTCCTTGGTGCATAATCTGTAACGGTTCGGATAACACTTCCTTGTAGGAGTTATTCCATGAACCGAAAATTCCATACACACCATTTTTACGAATCGTTCCAAGCGTTTCTTCGTCTTTAACGATAGTGGAAATTTTATATCCAGGATTTCCTGGCGAGCTCTTTCTAATTTGCTCAATTTCCGATAAATGAATGGTGCCTTCTTTAAATGACGGCGGTGATTTGAATGAGCTATCAATAATTTGATGGCCAAGTGCACCATACGTTTTTTTCTCAGGGTCGACATACGTTAAGGTTCCTGTACCTTCTGTGCTATCTTTTAGGAATGGAAGTAATCGTTTCATTGCTTCGTTATCCGATCGGACTGTAAGTGTTTCCCCATTTCTTGTCAGTAGAACTGAGATATCTTCTTTATTTCCAACTCTTGTTAATGCGTCTTCGAAATTTTCAACATTCGATATGATGGCACCATCTACTTGTCCGATTAGATCTCCAGCTTTCAACCATTCATCTTTGCCAAGTAAAACATCATTCGTTAGAAAAACACCTGACAAATCCATTTTAATACCGATTGAATGCCCCATCGGAATTAGTGATTTATCATTTGCGGACGCGATACCCGAATTGACTGGCAAAAACATTAAGGCGACAGAAAACGATACCACCAACTTTAACTGCTTACTCCATCCCATAGTTCACCTCCTAAGAATTAAGATACTATTGGTATGTCCGTTAGGCGAAATCTTATGAGAGGGTAAAATAAGCAATTTAGGAACGTGTTAGGGATATCGTACAATTCCGTTTAAAATTCATAAAAGGTTACTGAAAACAATTGGCTTTTCCATATATTACATAATTAAAATATTTTAAGATAGCTGGCATTCTTTACGTTTTATGTAAGGTTTTTTTGCGTTCAGCAGCTAACAAGAGTAATTCTTCGGCATGTTTTAATGTTAATTTTGTTGTTTCGGCACCAGATAGCATACGAGACAGTTCATTAGTCCGTTCTTTAGCATGAACATTTTCGATTGTTGTCATTGTTCGTTCATTTTTCACTTCTTTTTTAATGAGGTAATGTTGGTCCGCCATTGCGGCTACTTGCGGTAAATGTGATATACATAGGACTTGGGAATGTCTGGCAACCATCGCAATTTTTTCAGCAATTGCCTGTGCTACCCTTCCACTAACGCCTGTATCCACTTCATCAAAAATAATCGAAGTGACGCCTTGATGCTTCGAGAAAATTGTTTTTAAAGCCAACATTAAACGAGACAATTCTCCCCCAGATGCAACGGCTACCAGCGGCTTTAAAGGTTCGCCCACATTGGTTGAAATATGAAAAGCCACTTCATCATAACCATTAATGTCAAATTCATTTGCTTTTTTTTGCGTAATCATCACTTTAAAGGATGCTTTCTCCATATGTAATTGCTGAAGTTGTTCCATAATCGCTTTTTCTAAACGCTTAGCCGCTTCTATACGAATAATTGACAATTCTTCTGCTTCAACTTCCAAATCTTTCATAATTTGATCAAGTTTAACTTGTTCTGCATGCAGCCTTTCATCTCGATTAATTAATTGATCCAACTCATCTGCAATTTTATCGCGGTAAAGTAAAATGTCCTCTATCGTTTGACCATACTTTCGCTTTAATGAAATAAGCAATGCAAGTCGTTCTTCCACCGCATCTAGTCTTGCGGGATCAAATTCTAAATCATCAATCACGTTTTTCAACTCGTATCCAGTTTCTTGGAGTGAATAGAAACTATTGGCAACAGCTTCATAGTGTGGCGATAATTTTTTATCGACGCCAGAAGCATCTTCCAAATCACTCATCGCTGCCCCGACCCAATCTAATGCGTGTGTGTCCCCGCTAATTGCTTCGTAGGCGGTGTTTAAACGTTCATATAATCTGCTGAAGTTTTGCAGTTTACGCTGTTCATCCTCAAGTTCTTCTTCTTCACCGATACTTAAATTTGCGTTATTAATTTCTGTCAATTGGAAAGAATATAAGTCAATACGCTGGGCAATTTGCTGCTCGTTTTCATTTGCTGTTTCAAGCTTTTTCTTTAACTTCGCATAGTTTGAATAGGTTTCAGAATAACTCTGATAAGCTTTCTCCAATTCTTTTCCAGCAAATTGATCAAGTAAATGAATATGTCTTCGTTCATGCATTAACTCTTGGTTTTCGTGCTGGCCATGGATATCAATTAAGCTGGCCCCAACTTCTCGCATGATGGCGATTGTCACGAGTTTTCCGTTAATACGACAAACACTTTTTCCGTTCGCATTAATATCACGTCGTAATATAATGGTTCCTTCATCTGCTTGTATACCGAAACTTTCAAGCGTACGTAGCACAGGATGTTTTGCATCTTCTATCAGAAAAAGACCTTCTAGTTCCGCCTTATCCGCCCCATGGCGAATGAAACCTTGTGATCCGCGGCCTCCTGCTAAAAGCTGAACAGCATCTATAATAATAGACTTTCCTGCCCCCGTTTCTCCTGTTAGCACTGTAAGCCCTTTTCTGAATGACACATCCAAATGTTCAATAATTGCAAAGTTTCTTATTGTAAGTTCATTTAACATGTTTGCTCACCACTTTCAAAGCATCGCAAGTAATTTTTCTCTTACATCATCTATATAAGACTCATCTTTACATATAATTAAACAAGTATCGTCGCCGCAAATTGTTCCCAGCATTTCGTCCCACTTCAAATGGTCTAGCAAAGAGCCTATTGCTTGGGCATTTCCCGGTAATGTTTTTAATACTAAAAAGTGTCCTGCACCGTCTATGCTAACAAAAGCATCCGTCATCGCACGGTGAAGCTTTTGTTCTGTATTGTATTCGTGAATTCTAGGCAAGCTATATTTATATCCACCAGAAGATGTCGGTACTTTAATAAGATGCATTTCTTTAATATCACGGGAAATTGTTGCTTGCGTAACGTCTACGCCCGCGTCTTTTAAGCTTTGTACTAGTTGATCTTGCGTTTCAATTTCATATTTCGAAATAATATCACGAATACGAATGTGTCGATGTCCTTTGTTCATTTAATTTCCTCCTTTTTCGGTATTGGTAATTCTCTCTATACAGATTTTCAGTCGGATCTTACAAAGCTTTGCTATCGGTATAGGAAAAGCGCGCAAAAAGCGCGCGCTAATTTAACTCTTTGTAAGCATTAGAAATTAGTGCATCAAACATTCCGGCATTAAAATTTCTTTCAGCTTTTTCTTCTGCTCTTAAATGAAATAGAAACTCGATATTACCTTCTCCCCCCGTGACAGGAGAGTAAGAAGCTTCATGTAATGTAAAGCCTTCTTCGTAGGCAACTTCTGCAACTTTTTCCAATACTTCTAAATGTGTTGATCGTTCCTTCACAACACCTTTTTTCCCAACTTTACCTTTACCTGCCTCAAATTGAGGTTTTACGAGTGCGATTACATCGCCTCCGTTTACGATAATGTTTTTCAATGCTGGTAAAATTAAGCCTAATGAAATAAACGATACATCAATCGTGGCAAATGTTGGCAGTCCATTCTCGAACATGTCAGTCGTTGCATATCTAAAATTAGTCCGCTCCATCACAGTTACTCTTTCGTCTTGTCTAATTTTCCATGCTAACTGGTTATAACCGACATCTAATGCATAACAATGTTTCGCACCATTCTGTAATGCACAATCTGTAAACCCGCCAGTTGATGCACCGATATCAAGCACAATTTTGTTTTCAACTGTCACATCAAAGACCTCTAATGCTTTTTCAAGCTTTAGACCGCCTCGACTTACATATTTTAACGTATTTCCTTTTACAGTTAACGGGGCATCTACCGCTATTTTTTCCCCTGGCTTATCAATTCGCGTCTGTGCAGAATAAACAATCCCTGCCATAATTGAACGTTTCGCTTGTTCCCGCGTATCAACTAAGCCTCTCTTCACTAATAGAACGTCTATGCGTTCTTTCGGTTCGCGTTGACTCATACATTTTCTCTTTTCAATACATATTTTTCAACTACACCATGTACTTCAACAGCCAGATTTTCAGCAGTCATTCCAATTTCAGCTAATAATTGCGGCACATCTCCATGTTCAATAAATTGATCTGGGATTCCCATTCTCTCAATCGGTGCAGCATTATAGGATACATCATGCGCATATTCCAATACCGCGCTACCAAATCCACCAGCAAGTACAGCTTCCTCTACAGTCATGATTGGAATTTCCTGGTCAAATAAATTGTCGAGCATGTGAGTATCAAGTGGTTTAATGAATCGTGCATTAACCACCATGACTTCTAACCCTTTTTCTGATAGCAAATCAGCTGCTTCCAAAGCCATTGGAATACTTGTTCCAAATGTTAAAATGGCCGCATCGGTTCCCCGGCGAATAACTTCCCAAGTGCCAATCGGAATTGGTTGTAAAGTTTCATCAAGCGGAACCCCTAAACCATTCCCCCTCGGATATCGAATGGCAATGGGTCCATCATTATAATCCATTGCAGTTTTCACCATATGTTGTCCTTCATTTTCATCTTTTGGCATCATAATAACTAAATTCGGCATATGACGTAAAAACGCAATGTCATAAACCCCCTGGTGTGTTTCTCCATCTGCGCCTACAAGACCTGCTCTATCAATCCCGAAAACGACATTTAAGTTTTGTCGGGAAATATCGTGCAGCACTTGGTCGTAAGATCGTTGTAAAAATGTCGAATAAATCGCCAGAAAAGGTTTCATTCCTTGAGTCGCAAGACCTGCCGCCATTGTTGTTGCATGCTGTTCCGCAATTCCAACATCAAAAAAGCGGTCCGGAAACTCTTCTGCAAAAGCTTCTAATTTCGAGCCGACTGGCATTGCCGGTGTGATGGCTACAACTCGTTTATCATCCCGCGCAATTTCGCTAACAGTATCGGCAATCAAGCCGCTCCATGACGGGGCAGATGCTGTTGACTTCACAAAATCTCCCGTTTCAATTTTATACGGACCTGTCCCGTGCCAAGTACCAATTTTATCGTTTTCGGCAGGACGATAGCCTTTCCCTTTTTTCGTAATTACATGAAAAAGAATCGGCCCTTCCATTTTCTTTGCATAGTTTAAATTACGTTCTAAATCTACAAAATCATGCCCATCAACTGGTCCTAGATACGTGAAGCCAAGCTCTTCGAAAAAGACCCCTGATACAAGTAAATACTTTAAACTATCTTTTACACGTTCAGCAGCCGTTGCTACCTTACCACCAACTGCTGGAATCTTTTTTAAAATGTACTCTAACTCGTCTTTCACAGAATTATACTTCCCTGCAGTACGAAGTTTTCCTAAGATAGAATGTAATGCGCCTACGTTGGGAGCAATAGACATTTCATTATCATTTAGAATAACAATCATATTCGTTTTCTCATGTCCAATATGATTTAACGCTTCAAGCGCCATACCGCCAGTTAAAGCACCATCACCGATAATCGGTAATACGTAATTGTCTTCTCCTTTAATATCACGAGCCACGGCCATTCCCATTGCTGCTGATAAAGAAGTCGAACTATGGCCCGCTTCCCAAACGTCGTGTACACTTTCGTCCATTTTAGGAAATCCGCAAAGCCCTTTATATTGTCTTAACGTATCAAATTCATTTGCTCGTCCAGTTAAAATTTTATGAACGTATGCTTGATGACCGACGTCCCATAGAAATTTATCATTCGGACTGTCAAAAAGCTTATGTAGAATTAATGTTAATTCTACTACGCCAAGGTTTGGGCCAATATGACCACCGGTAACAGATAATTTCTCGATTAGGAAGGAGCGAATGTTCGTTGCAAGTTCTTTCAATTGCTCATTATCGAGCTGTTTAATAAAAGATGGATTATTAATTTTTGTTAGATCCACCATTATCACACACCTTCACAAATTAATAACGACCTACGTTGTTATCCTTCATCTCATTATAACAACTGAAACGCTCAGTACAAGAATTTCACGTTTAAAAATTCCGTTCTACAATATAGTCTGCAAAGAGCGCAAGTAAAGAATCGTCCTTTTCTAAAAAGGCTAATGACTGTTTCGCAAGCAGATGATGATGCATCAGTTGTTTTCTAGCACCTTCAAGCCCTAAAACAATAGGATAAGTTGTCTTTTCACTCGATTCGTCGCTACCTGCGTTTTTTCCTAATTCTTCGGTCGTTGATGTCACATCTAAAATGTCATCTTGAATTTGAAAGGCCAGTCCTATATTCTCGGCATATGCTTTAATCGCTTTCATTTTTTCAACGTCTATATCCGCAAGTATGCCACCTGACACGATACAAAAAGTAAGAAGCGCACCCGTTTTATTTAAATGAATTAATTCTAATTCTTGTAATGATAAACTTTTTTTCTCGCCTTCAAGATCTAACACTTGTCCAGCGACCATCCCATTTGCCCCTGATGCAATTGCTAATAACCGAATTAGTTCAATGGTTTTTTCTGGACGCGTATTCGGTAAACTCGCTAATGTTTCAAAAGCAAGTGTTTGTAAAGCATCGCCGGCAAGTATGGCCAGTGCTTCACCGTATACTTTATGATTCGTTGGTTTTCCGCGGCGTAAATCATCATCGTCCATGCTTGGTAAATCATCATGAATAAGAGAGTATGTATGAATGAGTTCAATTGCTGCTGCAACTTCCAATGCATCTTCCGCGTGAACGCCTAGGTCTTCAAGTGTAGCTAAGACTAGTAAAGGGCGAATTCGCTTTCCGCCTGCATGAACCGAATACAGCATAGCTGCTTGTAAACTCTCTGGGATATCTTTTCTCATTAGAATCGTATGTAAGGTATCGTTAATTCTAGGTGTGTTCTTTTCAATAAATTGGTCTAATTTATTCTTCATCTTTGACCGCACCTTTAGTCGGTTCGAACGGTTCTCTTTCACCATTCTCATCAATAATAGACATTAATTGTTTTTCAGCATGTTGCAATTTCCCTTGACAAAACGCAGACAATTCCATTCCTTCTTTGTAGAGCGTAATTGCATCTTCTAATGGAACATCTCCTGTTTCAAGTTTCTTTACAACTTCTTCTAACTTAAGCATTGCTTCTTCAAAGCGAATTGGCTCCTCTTTCAATTAACTCTCCTCCAAGTCATCTTTATGAATTGATTTTATCATAGCTTCTGCGGTACCATCTTGCATTTTTATTTTGACAGAACCACCAATTTCTAAAGTTTGTACTGATTTTTGAACTTTTTCATGTTGATAAACGATGGAATAGCCTCGTTCTATGACATGTAAAGGATTTAACGAGGTTAACATTCGCACAGTCGATGAAAAACGATTTTGGTGTTGTTTTAAGTCATGTGTAGACGTTGTCATTAACCGATTCGTTAACACGCTAATTTCACGCGCGGCCTCATTGACACGGTTCATAGGAGAAATTGTTTTCAATCGATTTGTTAACCGTTCTAATCGGATTTCATCTCGCTCTGTGATGGATTTTGAACTTCTCCTTAACCTCTCATCCAGATGAATGTGCTTTTCGATAAAAGGTCGATAAAGTCGTTCAGGGAATTGGAGAGGATATGAGGTTTGAAGCGTTGTTAATTGTTTTTGTTCATGTTTAATTTTATATGAAAATGCTCGATACAATGCACGTTTTCTATCGAGAATTCTATCTATCAATTCTTCGCGTGCTGGTACGGCTAATTCTGCGGCAGCTGTTGGCGTTGGTGCTCTTTTATCCGCAACAAAATCTGCGATTGTCGTATCTGTTTCGTGCCCGACAGCACTGATAATTGGAATGCGACTCGAAAAAATAGCCCGAGCGACGATTTCCTCGTTAAATGCCCATAAATCCTCAATAGATCCTCCACCGCGTCCAACAATAAGGACATCAATGCCGCCATAGTCATTTGCTTGTTCGATAGCTTTAACAATGGATGGTTCTGCCTGTGGACCTTGGACAATCGCTGGAAATAAGATAATTTCAGCTAATGGGTAACGCCTTGAAATTGTCGAACAAATATCTTGTATCGCTGCACCTGTTTGAGCAGTGACAACACCGACCGTCGTGGGATAAACAGGTAACGGAACTTTCCATTTTTCATTAAACAATCCTTCTTGTTCAAGCTTTTCCTTCAATTGTTCAAAAGCAAGATATAGTGCACCTATGCCGTCTGGTTGCATCGTTTGGACATAGAGTTGATATTGCCCACTCGCTTCATAGACGGAAACATCTCCAATAATAAGCACATTCATACCGTTTTCTGGTCTGAATTTTAATTTGAGTGCATTCATTTTAAACATAACCGCACGAATCCGACTTTTGTCATCTTTTAAAGTGAAATAAACATGTCCACTCGGATGAAGCGTGACGTTTGAAAGCTCTCCTTTCACGTACACTTGCCGTAAATGTGGATCCGCATCAAACTTTCTTTTCACATATTTCGTTAACGCTTGGACAGTTAAATATGGATTTTTCGTCACTTGTATTCCCCCTCTTTGAACGGATAGAAACGCTGTTCTACCTATGAAGAACAGCGTTTCATACACCTAGATATTATTTGTCTTCGTGTTTATCCGTATCGCATACCTGTTCAGCACTAAGAAGCGTATTTTTAAGTAGCATCGTAATTGTCATTGGACCTACCCCACCAGGTACTGGCGTAATCATAGATGACTTTTCTTTCACATCGGCAAAATCTACATCTCCGCATAATTTGCCATTTTCGTCTCGGTTCATGCCAACGTCAATCACAACGGCGCCTTCTTTAATATGCTCTTTTTTAATAAACTTCGCCATACCAATCGCGACGATTAATATATCAGCTTGCTTTGTATGATGAGCTAAGTCTTTTGTTCGGGAATGACAATAAGTGACCGTTGCATCTCGCTGTAATAAAAGTTGTCCCATTGGTTTACCAACAATATTACTGCGTCCAATGATAACGGCATGCTTCCCTTTGATCTGTGTGTTTGTTCGTTCAAGCAATTTAATGATTCCGTATGGTGTACAAGACAAATATGTGCTTTGACCAATCATCATCTTTCCAACATTTACCGGATGAAAACCGTCAACATCTTTCGCTGGATCGATGGCCAAAATAACACGATTTTCATCGATATGCTTTGGCAAAGGTAATTGTACAAGGATTCCATGAATCGAATCATCATCATTTAGTTGGGCAATACAATCCAGTATTTCTTGCTCGCTTACCGTAGCTGCTAACTGAATTAACTCAGATTTCATCCCTACTTCAACACTCGATTTTTGCTTGTTTTTAACATATGTATGGGAAGCTGGGTCGTCACCGACAATGATTACAGCAAGTCCAGGGGTACATCCTTTACTTTGAAGTTTTTGCACGCGCTCTTTAATTTCTTCACGAATGATAGTCCCTATTGCTTTTCCATCAATTAATTTTTTGTCCACTTGTATGTCCTCCAAATGATTTACTAGTTTTTCGTAAACTTTGATAATACCCCATTAACAAAACGACCCGATTTTTCATCACCAAACGTTTTACTTAGCTCGATCGCTTCATTCATGATGACGCGTTCAGGAGCTTCTTCGCTATAAAGCAATTCAAATATAGCAAGTCGTAAAATAGTTCTTTCTATCTTGGGCAAACGATCTAGCGCCCAGTTTTCCAAGTTTTCAGTAAGAGCAGCGTCAATTTCCTCTCTATGCTGCATTGTACCGCGCACTAAATGTTCGTAGAAGTCATTCGATTCTTCCTCTACAATAAAAGCTATCGCCTCTTCTATTGGTAAGTCTGTATTATCTAATTGAAAAAGCGTTTGAATCGCTTTTTCACGTGCAATTCTTCTGTTCATCTTCATTTCTCCTCTACTGTAGCTTTCCGGCATTATCATATCATATCCATAAGTTTCCGGATACAGTAGACTTTTTATACTTCAATAAAAGAGTTTGTCCAATAAGTACGAAAAAGTAGAGGGAGAGAATTCACAAAAAAATTCTCCTCTACTTTAAATGTGTACTTTTTTGACAGACTATTTACATCATACTGTTTCGGATTCTATGCCAGTAATATGAATATTAACTTCTTTCGTTTCGAGTGAAGTCATATTGTAAATTGCATTGCGAACTTGTTTTTGAATTTCGAACGCAACTTCACGTACTGAAAAACCATATTGCACGACACAATAAACATCAACGGTTAAGCCATCTTCTGACCAACTGGTTTTTACGCCTTTACCGTGCTGAGTGCGTCCAAATTTTTCAGCAACACCCGTGGCGAAATTTCCTCTAGTATGTGCGACACCTTTTACTTCATTCGTCGCAATGCCGATGATAACCTCAAGTACTTCTGGAGCAAGCTGAACACGCCCTAATGCTTCATCTTCGGATGGTACCATTCCTACAAATGAAGGCATTTCTTTATCTGCCATTTTCAGTTGTCCTCCTTTTACTTCATGATGTCATATTTCTCAAGAAACTTCGTATCAAAATCACCTGATTTAAACACTTCATCATCCATCAAATTAAAATGGAATGGAATTGTTGTATCGACACCTTCAATGATAAACTCATCCAGTGCACGCTTCATTCTTAAAATTGCTTCTTCACGTGTGTCTGCATGAACGATTAGCTTGGCAACCATCGAATCATAAAACGGTGGGATTGTATACCCCGTGTACATCGATGAATCAACACGGACGCCGTAACCACCCGGTGGCATATACATCGTTACTTTACCTGGTGAAGGCATAAAGTTTCGCGCTGGGTTTTCAGCATTTATTCGACATTCAATTGACCAACCGTTTAACTTGATATCATCTTGTTGTAATGCCAACTTTTCACCTGATGCAATTTTAATTTGTTCTTTGATTAGGTCAACACCTGTAATCATTTCAGTAATCGTATGCTCTACTTGAATACGTGTATTCATTTCCATGAAATAGAACTTGTTGTTAATATGGTCGAAAATAAATTCAACCGTTCCTGCGCCCTCATAATTAACAGCTTTCGCTGCTTTTACAGCTGCTTCACCCATTTCTTGACGAAGTTCAGGTGTAATTGCTGGTGATGGAGCTTCTTCCACTAGTTTTTGCATGCGACGCTGAATGGAACAATCACGTTCTCCTAAGTGAATTGTATGTCCAAATTGATCCGCAAGTACTTGTACCTCAACGTGGCGGAATATTTCAATGTACTTTTCAAGGTAAACACCGGGATTACCAAATGCAGCCGCGGCTTCTTTTTGTGTAATCTTCACGCCAGTGATTAACTCTTCTTTATTTCTAGCGATACGAATTCCTTTACCACCACCGCCAGCAGTTGCTTTTATGATAACTGGAAAACCAATCTTTTCAGCAATTTCCAACGCTTCATGTTCATCGGCTACGATACCAGTGGAACCTGGAACGATAGGAACTCCTGCTTCACGCATCGTTTCACGCGCAACATCTTTCGTACCCATTTTTGAAATGGCATCGGATGTAGGTCCGATAAATTTAATATTGACTTCTTCACAAAGTTCGGCGAAGCTCGCATTTTCAGCAAGAAACCCGTATCCAGGATGAATGCCATCGCAGTCGGTTAATTTTGCCGTACTAATAATATTAGAGAAGTTTAAATAGCTATCCGTCGATAATCTTGGCCCGATACAATACGCCTCATCTGCCAACTCTACATGTAAAGCATCTTCATCGGCTTCAGAATAGACTGCAACAGTTTCAATTCCTAATTCTTTACATGCGCGAATAATACGGACCGCAATCTCTCCACGGTTTGCAATTAATATTTTTTTCACAATCCATTCCTCCTTAGTTCGTTTTTACAAGGAAGAGGGGTTGTCCGTACTCGACAAGCTGACCGTCCTTCGCAAGAATTTCTACAATTTCCCCTGAAACTTCCGCTTCAATTTCATTGAATAATTTCATCGCTTCAACGATACAAACGATTGACTCGTCCGAAACTTTGTCACCAATTTTCACATATGCATCAGCTTCAGGTGAAGACGCCGCATAGAATGTTCCAACCATTGGAGATGTAATTTCATGTACAGACTCATCATGTACAACTTCTGCTTGTTGTACAACTGCAGCTGGTGCTTCCTGTACTGGTTGTGGTTGTGCCTTTACTTCTGGTGCTGGTGCAACAACAACCGGCTGTGCTTCTACTTGCTCAACTTGAACAGGAAGTACTGTTTGCCCATTGTTTCCTTTTTCTAAAACAACTTTTGCGTTGTCTGCTTCGTATGAGAACTTTTCAATAGAAGACTGATCAATTAGCTTAATAATTTCGCGAATTTCTTGTATTTTCAACATGCCCATTCTCCTGACTACAAAATATTTAATGTTCAACTCTATTTTAGCTGTTTTCTTTCGATTTTGGAATACTTATCATCGAAATGTTGTATAATCATTAGATAAAATCAAAAAAACATAGCAATTTTTGTAGAATCGGACCATTTTTCTGTCCTTTTCAACACGTTTAATTGCTATGTTTGTTTATATTTTTATTTAGGGCATTCGTTTATTTCTTTCGTTTCCTTCAAGAGTCTCCTTTAAAATCTACCTTTACTTTTTTAGCATCTTCCCAATTGGTCATGACAAGATGTGTAATTTCACTTGCTTGCTTATTAGAATGTCCATCCTCGGACAAAACTGTAACGGTGACACTATTGCCTTCAGCACGAACGAATGCATCTGCATAACCTAATGCAATAATTTGCATCTCTAGCAGCGATTCTGCTGATTCTTGTTTAATGAGTTGAGCCATCTCATCAAATACTGCATTCATTTCTTCTGAGTCTTCAGTTGCATTTAATTTTGAAGTCAATTGTTCTTGGATTTGACTTCGCTCATCACGAACTTCCATTCGCATCGTTTCAAATAAATAACTTTCTGCAAAAACCGGTTGTTGTTTATCATCTTTGCCTGTCGTTTCCGTTATCGTCGCCGGATTATCGGAATTTCCAAAAATAGTAATTCCATCAAATGGCATTGGCGATTTTTTGTTCAAATAGTAGATTGAGATAACCGCTACTAGGCTTAATAATGTTAAGAACCATACTGTACGCTTATTTGTTTTCATTCTGTTTCCTCCCCATTTTTCATTTCGACGATGACAATTTGGTGTTCTGGTAATTGCAGAACAGTTGCTAATGTTTTAGATAATAAATTTTGAATGACTGGATCTCCCCCACCTTCTGCGACGACAAGAATGCCTTGGATAGGTTTTGAACTTTTCTCCGTCTTTGTCTGGGAAAGAGAGAAATAATTGGAGAGCGGATCTTCTTTGGCGGAGTCTTTATCGTGATAGTAAATGGCCACTTTTCCAACGCCTTCAATTTTCATTAGTGTTTGTTCTAGTGCAGCTTCTTCTCTTCTGTCCCCCTCAATATTTGACTTCCCTCCTCCAATTCCCCATACGTTGGAATTTATAATCATGATAACGAGAACTAATAAGGTTCCGAAAAAAACGGTTTGGATTTTTTTGGTTGGTTTTTGCATAATATCCCCATTTTCATTCGTTAAGGCATCTTTCTTCGTCATCAATAATTCATTTTATGCTTGCTTATAGATTGCTATGACCAAACAAAGAGAATACAGATTGGATAATCCATAAACCAATTGCCAACTTCACAATTGGCAAAAACTGGTCTTCGGACTCTTCAGGAAGCAGGAGCAATAAAATGGACGTTAATAACGAAATAGAAAGTATGCCGGTTAAAAATTTCCCACTTGTCCACCTCACTTTGCGACTGTTAATAATTTAACAAGTACAATGACAAAAATTGCGGTATAGATGAATGCAAACGCTAGAAGAAATGAAATCGCACATAACACTAGTAATGTTTTTCCGATATCATCGAGTAACCCTGTAATATCTTCATTCGTAAATGGTTCTACAAGCGCCGCAACCCATCTGTAAAATAATGCTGTTACTAAAGTTTTTAAAGAGGGAACAAGTGCAACTGTCCACACCGCGGAAATGATCCATCCTCCTACAAAAACAGTGACACCCGAGGAATAACGACCAATTGAACCAATGCTATCGGTCATAAATGAACCAATAATTGGAATGTTATGCTGGATAAGTTCTTTAACAGGCTCACTCGCAATACCAGAAAGCGCCCATGACATTGTCCCCCCTACTGTAATAAATATTGAATAAGCAGTCACGACGGCTGTTACTGCCCCTAATAATGTCGTACGTATTAAATCGGCTAAACGTGTGAACGGTACATCAGGTAGCAGTCTAGTTGCAACATCTAGTAATAAGGCAGTTGCTAATAGTGGAATCAATAATTTATCTGCTAACAAAATAGAACCATTTGCAAACAAAAGCATTGCCGGCTGAAAGTTTAAAAAGTTGAATGTCCCACCTGCCGCTAAAATGGATGCAGTAAGTATCGGGTAAATTCCAATGAACATTGATGACAGCGAATAGGCAATATTTCTAATTAAGATAAAATGTTCGAAGGCAGGTTGCAAAGCGACAGTGATAACAATGAAAAACAAAATCATTCTCGTCCAATTTTTAAATGATGGTAATAGAAAATCAATGATGAGTCCCATAAATGCTGAAATAATAATGATTGCAAAGCTTGATAGTATAGTTCCGAGTATCGAGTCTAAAAAGGTAATCATACAAATACCTCATTTTGATATAAGTGCTGATAATATATCGATGACTTCAGCTACTTGATTCATCCACAATAAAAGGATGGTGATTTTTACTGAAAAGTGGGATATTTTCGCAAGAGATGCATACCCAGCATCCGCAATATGCGATGAAATTAATTCTGAAATAAAAAATAAGATGGCACTTCCTATTAACAAAGAGACATACGGGTTTGGAAGTGCTTCAAATTGTTGTAAAAAGGTCCTTCCAAACGGAAAAACAACGGTTGTTAAAATAATGGTTAGCACAAGAAAGAATACAGCCGTATACAATAAAGGTTGTAACTTTGGCACAACGAAAGAAATTGTTAGTAGTAATAAAAATACGACAATGACTTGAAATAATGTCAACATTAGAACGACATCGCTAACCATTGAAAAAATTCGGATATCTCAATAAAAAACACTCTCAGAAAGCGTAGGAGCTCAGCTGTTATATAAATGTACGCAAAGATAAATAGATAAAAAGAAAAGTCCTTCTTTCCTGTCTGCTCAAAAAACACATGTAAAATCCCGATGACCAAACCAATACCGGCTATTCTAAGTAAATCGTTAAGCTCCATCGCTACTCCCTCCATACAACAAGACTATGTCGTTTTTACCAGTCTTAGAACAAAAATAAAAGGCTTAGTGGGATTGGTTGAAAAAAATGTGAACAACAAAAAAGCAGCCATGTTAGGCTGCTTTTTTGTTTATTTACTTACGAATTATTATTTGTCAACATCGTCAAACTTAAAACTGATGATTAGGCGCGTGAAACGTATTCGCCTTCTTCTGTATTGATCACAAGGACATCCCCTTGGTTCACGAAAAATGGTACTTGTACTGTTAAGCCCGTTTCTACTGTAGCTGGCTTCGAACCACCGCTTGCCGTGTCACCTTTGATGCCCGGCTCAGTTTCAGTTACTTCAAGCTCAACTGTAATTGGTAGTTGAACACCAAGCACTTCTCCCTGGAATTGAATGACATGAACTTCCATTCCTTCTTTAAGGAATTTCAACTCATACTCGAGTTGCGTTTCAGGCAATTCGATTTGGTCATACGTTTCATTATTCATGAATACATGGTCAGAGCCGTTCGCATATAAATATTGCATTTTAATATTATCAATTTGAGCTCTTTTTACTCGCTCGCCGCCGCGGAATGTTTTCTCGTTAATATTCCCATTACGTAAGTTACGAAGCTTCGTACGAACGAAAGCAGCTCCTTTTCCTGGTTTAACGTGTTGGAATTCGATTACACGCCAAATGTCACCGTCCACTTCAATTGTCGAGCCTGTTCTAAAATCGTTCACTGAAATCATTGTAATTCCTCCAATAAAAATAAAATTATAGTATGAGTAACTCTTTCGTTGCGAATGTTAATCGTTTATTGCCGTCCTCCGTAATCACGATATCATCTTCAATACGAACGCCGCCAATTTCCGGTAAGTAAATACCAGGCTCTACTGTCACAACCATATTTGGTTCTAAAACAGTTTCGGATCTGAATGATAATGCAGGTCCTTCATGTACTTCGAGTCCGATACCATGTCCTGTGGAGTGCCCAAATGCTTCGCCATATCCTTTAGATGCAATATAATCTCTAGCAATTTGATCCGCCTCAATACCTGTCATACCCGGTTTAATTTGTTTTAAAGCGCGTTCCTGTGCCTCAAGCGTTACCGCATAAATTTCCTTTAGCTTTTCAGATGGTTCTCCGACAGCAATCGTTCTTGTAATATCAGAAATATACCCGTTGTAAAGCGCTCCGTAATCCAATGTGACGAAGTCTCCCGACTCAATCACTTTATCTGTTGCGACACCATGAGGAAGTGCACTTCTTAATCCCGACGCCACAATAATTGAAAACGAAGAAGAAGTGGCCCCTTGTTTTCTCATGAAAAACTCTAATTCATTTGAAACGTCAAGCTCTGTAATGCCCGGTCGAATATAGTCAATAATATGTTGGAATGCGTCATCCGCAATTTTAGCTGCTTGTTGTAAAATCGCAAGCTCCTCGGCAGTTTTGACCATACGAAGCTTTTCAACAATTCCTGAGACAGGTTTTAATTCTGCCTCAATTTCTTTATTGTATAATTCGTAGAGACCGAATGATAAGTCATCCTTCTCGAATCCGACTGTTTTGACATTCATGTTTTTTACTTGCGTTGCTACTTCTTCAATGATTGTTTTCGTATGTTGAACGATACGATACCCTTTGATTTCTTTTTCCGCTTGTTCAGTATACCTGAAATCTGTAATAAATACCGCATCTTTTGCCGAAACAAGCGCAACGCCAGCTGTCCCCGTAAATTCGGTCATATAGCGACGGTTATAAGGGTTCGTAATAAGCAAGGCATCAATTTGTTCATTTTCCAATTGTTTACGTAAATTTTCTAATTTCAAATTTCTCATTCTCCCTTTTTTCGGAGGAGGAAAGCATGAAGTGCCAATGAGTATCCATCAGTCCCAAATCCGGTTAATTGCCCAATACAGACTGGTGCAATAACCGATTGCTGCCTGAATGATTCACGGTTATGTATATTAGATATATGAACTTCAATGACATCCATTCCGACAGAAGCAATGGCATCTCGTAAAGCAATGCTATAATGTGTATAAGCGCCTGGATTGAAAATAATGCCATCTAGCCCTTCATCCGCAGCTTCATGAATGCGATCAATTAAGAAACCTTCCGTATTAGACTGAAAAAATGATAGCTGAATTGCATGTTCCTTCGCTATTTTCAATAAGTTGTTTTCTATATCTTGAAGCGTTTCTCGTCCATAAATCGTTGGTTCTCTTTTGCCAAGACGATTTAAATTCGGTCCATTCATGACTAATAGTTTCACCGCGCCACCATTCCCCTCACCTTTTTCTACTTCATATTACCATAATGAGATGATGGGCGGAAACTAATATCACACTTTTCTTGATAGTTCTTTATTAAATATAGCGGTCCCCGCAATAAAACGTAGAACAATCGCTGTAACGGATAACAGCGGAATAGAAATTGACTGAATCGTAGCCCATGGTGTTGTTGAATGATTAATAAACCACTCAAGCACAATAATCCCTAAAATACTAATAATAATGGCCGGAATAGACGGCGGTATAGAATCTAAAAAAGATATCAAAATATAAAGTACAGCAAAAACAATAAATAAGGCAATAAAGAGCATACCCCATTTGATAGTATAATGGATAGCCGAAAATGCTGACCAGTTTTTCGCCCAACCAATTGGCGACCATTTAATAAAGTCGAATAGTTCCAGAATTTTTAATGAAATAACCATAAAAATTGCTGAAAAAAATGAAGTTAAAAAGAATGTTCGATCAATCACATCAAATCCCTCCTACCTGAAGTGTTTGGCGATTTCATCCGTTTTAAACATCATTGTGGTTATGACACGTGTTTTTTAGTACAATAAAGATAGTTTTTATTTTACAATTTCCTCTTAGATGGAAATCTGCTAAATTAATTGCGTAATACATTTTGACCTAAAAGGAAGTGTGGGTAATTCATATGGCAAAAGACAAGCAAACTCCAACATACGGGGGGCAAGCACTTATCGAAGGTGTGATGTTCGGTGGGAAAGAACATACCGTTACTGCGATTCGTCGAAAAGACGACTCTATTGAATATTTCCACTTGCCCAAAAAACAGCATCCACTTGCATCAAAGTTAAAAAAGATTCCCTTCCTGAGAGGAATTGTTGCGTTAGTCGAGTCTGCTGGGTTAGGTTCCAAGCATTTAAACTTTTCAAGCGATCGTTTTGATGTAATGCCCGGCGAGGAACAAGAACAACCTGAAGAAGATAGCTCAAAATTAGCAATGGTGATTGGGGTTGCAGCAGTCGGCGTTCTTTCCTTCCTTTTTAGTAAATTTATTTTTACTCTCGTACCAGTTTTTATTGCTGAACTCTTTAGTGCAGTAGCACCTGGAAAAGCTGCGCAAATTTTTTTAGAAAGCTTTTTTAAACTAGTCCTTTTACTTGGCTATCTGGCACTGATTTCGATGACCCCATTCATTAGAAGAGTCTTTCAATATCACGGCGCAGAACATAAAGTAATTAACGCATTTGAACGCGGAGTCCCGTTAACAGTTGAAAACATTCAAGCACAATCAAGACTACATTATCGTTGTGGAAGCAGTTTTATCCTCTTCACGGTGATTGTTGGGATGTTTATTTACTTTCTCGTGCCGACAGATCCGTTATGGCTCCGTGTAGTCAATCGAATTCTACTCATCCCGGTCGTTCTAGGGATATCTTTCGAAGTATTACAATTAACGAATGCAGTACGAAATATTCCTGTTTTAAAATTTCTAGGGTATCCGGGATTATGGTTACAATTATTAACTACGAAAGAACCTGATGATGAGCAAGTTGAGGTTGCTATTTTATCTTTTGAAAAGCTATTAGAAGTCGAAGAACATGGAGTAGTCGCATTGGAAACACCGAATGTAGACAAGTCAGAAACTACAGCTATTCCAGCACAATAACTTTATATTTTTCATTAAAAAACCGGCACATCACTATTTGGATAGTGAGTGCCGGTTTTCTTATGCAATTATAGGCCGCATTTTAACTGCGCATTACAATTCGAACATGTGTTACATCCGCCTGCCTCTTGTACTCTACCTTGACGGCAGACAGGACATGTATTTCCGATTTCAGAACCAATCGTTACATTTGTCGAAGTTAATTCTTGGATTGTTTCAACAAGCATCACTGGTTGCTCGTCGATTGTCTCTTCTACATAGTCAGAATCGATTTCATTTTCTTCAGCTTTCAGTGTCAATACTTGGGAGTCACGGCTTCCATCCACATACACCGTGCCACCTTTCGCTCCGCCTCTGTATAGACGCTCGTACACACTTTCAACTTGTTCAACAGTGTAACCGCGAGGCGCGTTCACTGTTTTAGAAATCGAACTGTCAATCCAACGTTGAATAATACATTGAACATCAGCATGTGCTTCTGGTGCAAGACTCATGGATGAAACAAACCAACTAGGTAGGTTATTCGGATCTGCTTCCGGATTATTTTGTAAGTATTCTTCAACAATGTCCGCTTTTACCTCGATAAACTTACCAAGACGTCCGCTTCGGTAATACGTGAAGGAGAAATAAGGCTCTAAGCCGGTTGAAACGCCAACCATTGTTCCAGTACTCACTTTTGTTACTCTCCAGATTAACTGGAGGGTGGGATTATTAGTACCCACTCCATATGTCGCCATATGGGTCAGACTATATCATCAATCGATTTAAATTTGCTAGGATGATTGTCACCAGAATGGATAATCCTGTGACACGGTTCACAAACGCTAAGTAAATTACTCAATTCATTTGCAACCAAGTAATCGTTAATTATTACGAATGGAATTATATGATGGACAGATAATTCCCGACCGTATTGCGATTCTCCTATACCACATTTTTGACAAGTAAATTCGTCTCGCTCTCTTGCAGCTCTTCTTTGCGCTAACCAATTTGGACCATAGTATGCAATTTTCCCGCCATTCCAAGTGCCGCTATTTTCTCCTGAAAATAGCTGTTTCTCAGAATAATACGTTCCCATACAATTCACCGTACAGAAATTTAAAGTTCTTACAACACTAGGCTTCTTTTGGAATTTCTTTTTGCAATAGCTGCATTCAACCATTACTTGTTTGGTAAGCTCTTGTTTTGCTCTTCTGCCGTTTGCCTTCCCCAAGCAATTTTTACTACAGAATTTAGCATTCTGTCTACTTCTGATGACTTCAAATGGGGTGTTGCACTCTTGACAGTGAAGTGTAATCCGCACTTTAGGCGGTCCAGGTGTTTTTATTTCTCTCTTAAACAGAGTATTACATTCCCTGTTACAAAAAAGGTTTACGAATTTTTTAATATCACAGTTTTTCCTTAGAATCATTTTTCCGCAATAACTGCAAGCAACTTCTTGTTTTTTGCTAAGATGCTGGTTGAATAATAAATCCCGTGATTGAAATTCACCTTTACACTTACGCGAGCAATACTTCTTTCTTTCATAGTGGCTAGGTTTCACCTTAATAACGATTGAACAGTTCAAACACTTTTTCTCCATAACAATTCACATCTTTCAAAGTAATTGAAAGGGATTATAAAGCTTCGATTGTCAGGCGTATAGTCGTTGAGGGGTCAGCCAAGACTTCCCTGCGGATTGTCTGCACCTTGTGATTTTTACCTTTACGTATTGGCAAGATACAGGTACATAAGGATACTCAGAGTTTCCCGCATATAGCCCGATTTGCACATTACAATTACTTGTAATGGGGGCAATTCATTTACCCGTTGGAGCAACAGTTAATAAATGGGAGTTTCTAATACCGTATTCCAAGATGGATTCACGAATATCTTCCGGCATTTTTTTCATGAAGCCAGTGTTAATAAATGCTTCACGAAGGGCTTTCGTTTCTTCATCTGTTTTACCGATAAGGAATGGGAAACTTCCTTTTTCTTTTGCTAATTCAACTGATTCACGATAAGCAGTTGTAGCAATCGTTTCAAAAACTTGTTCAACGAGCTCATTGCCCTCTTCTGAACCGTATTCTTTCTCGCAGTAAATTAGAAGATCCGCGAGTCCCATAACGCCAAGTCCTACACGACGTTCGCCAAGCGCTTGCTTCTCATTTTCTTCTAAGAAATAAGGTGTTGCGTCAATAACGTTGTCTTGCATACGAACGCCGACACGCACAATTTCTTTTAACTTATCAAGATCAACTGTTTTACTTTCTTTATCCGCGACTTCAGCAAGATTGACAGCAGCAAGGTTACAAACCGAATAAGGTGCTAATGGCTGCTCGCCACATGGGTTTGTAGCAACAACTTGCTGGCCGTATGCTTTTGCATTTGTTTCACTATTCGCATTGTCGATAAAGAAAATTCCTGGTTCAGCGGAGTACGTCGCACAAATATTAATTAAATCCCATAGAGCGCGGGCTTTAATTGTTCGGTACACACGTACTTCATGACCCATTCTTTCCCATTCGCGAACATCGCCAATTTCATGCCATTTCGCATTGTAAATGGCCATTTCTTCTGGCGAATACTTTTCAACTGCTGGGAATTTCAATTCAAATTCTTCGTCATTTTCAACAGCTTTCATAAAATCATCTGTCAATGTAACCGAAATATTGGCGCCGGTTAAAAACTCTGGATTGTGTACTGAATATGTTCCGCCGTCACGCAGCTTCGTTTCAGCATCTCTCATAATCGCTTCATTAAATCCACCGAAGCCAGGGATATCACGATAATTTAAAATGCTTTGATACATTGCTTCTTCTTGGTTCGTTAACGGTTTGAACTTTAATTTTTCATTCGCTAACTTTTTAATCATTTCTTCATCTGTATTTTCTAGCAGATAGCGAAGAATTCTTGGGTTTTGCATTTTTGAAATGATGAATTCAAGAATGTCAGGATGCCACCTTCATACCGTCCTTTTCAGGATATTTCTCTGCAAGATGCAGACGGAGTAGACTATATCATCACCCTCAGCATAATCTGTTAGGGGTCGGGCGCTTCGAGAAGAACCATCTCTTCCCTACTCTACTTCCATTCAATTTGAATGTTTTCGATAGTCGTTGAACCTTCACCTTATACGGTGCTTGGCTGCGGATTGTCCAATGCCATTAATTTTTAAGCATTCACGCTCACCGTTTCCAGTCACGTTGTAGCTTAATGGCCTCTAAGGAGTTCTTCGCAATTCACCCGATTTTCTAATCGCTCATTGTCTGAACGACGCGGACTAGCATGTTAATAACTTTAGTAGCTAATCATTTATTTAATCCGCTAACATAATCATTTGTGCTCCACGCTTATTTGTTACGCTCTCTATTTTGAGAGGGTTGGGTCATTTCTGCCCAACTCTCATGCTTTCACATGAGATCAGACTATCTCATCAAAGATTTTATTTTCATCTTTGTCCTGCGCCCCATAATAACGTTGCCGCTTATTACGGTTTACTCATTCCTTTATACCCACCTAAACTTTAGATATTTTAGGAAGTTTCAATAGTCGTTGAACGTTGATCTTCGTTTCCAAAGACCCTTCGCTGCTGATTGCCCAATCCTTATTTTTTTCAAACCTTCACGCTCACCGTCACCAGTCACGTTGTGGTAAATAAGGCTCTAAGGGTGTTCCAGCAATTCACAGGATTTTAATCCCGCCGTGTATTGGTTAACGGGATCCACCTTGTTCCACAAGATGCGTTAATTTTGCAATGTCATCTAACCATGATACTGAACCAGATGACTTACCATTGACACCGCGTGCTAATGTGTTTCTTGGTCGTAGTGTCGAACCATTTGTTCCAACTCCGCCGCCACGACTCATAATTTCCATGACTTGCTTACGATGGTCAGAAATACCTTCTCGAGAGTCTGCAACGAACGGCATCACATAACAGTTGAAATACGTAACATCTGTTTCTGCGCCCGCGCCGTACAGTACTCGTCCAGCAGGAATAAAGTTTAAAGTTGAGAGTTGCTCATAAAACCGTTCGAACGACTCTTTTCTCTTTTCTTCGGTTGTTTCTACTGAAGAAAGCCCTGTTGCATTTCGTTTTGCGATTTGTTCATAAAAAACTTCTAAAGGTTTTTCAAGAACTTCAATAGGTCTTGTAATAACACCTTTTTCCTGTTCTACAGGGTTATCGATTGCTGAACGATATTCTTCCTCAATCCAAATTTCAGCTTGTCCCATCGATTTGTCTAATGCCTTAATGAATCCAAGTCCACGCGCTGGAAACTTCGGATCTTCTTTCACTGTTAAAACGACAAAATCTCCAACTTTTAACGTTTTCTTCTCCGTGTCTTTAAAAGAATATCTATCAATCATAACGAGTCTTGAAACGCCACGATGTTCAATATGCATATCTTCTGTAATCGGATGTACTTGTGGAAATTCAGCAATATCTTCATTTAATTGCGCTTTGTTTAATACGGGTGTTTGGTTATTCGAAACGACGACCATTAACACATCCTCCTTTAACTCTCATAAAACACAACATGTTGTGTTATCTATATACCCTAATCTACTACATATTGAAACCCACTGCAATGGATAGAAAATTACATTTTTACAGGAAGGTGATAATGTCGCTATTTTATAGTCGAAAAAAAATAAAAAACAGGACATTACGTAGATTATTTTCTGAATGTCCAATCGTCATTCCCATATTTCTTTTGTTCAATCTTTTTTACATATTGCAACTGGGCATCTGATAGTTCATAGGGTTCCAATTTAATATTCAATGCTTTTTCAAACCCTTTAGAAAAAGCCACTTCAGCCTCTTCTGGGGATACTGTCCGGCCTGCCAATTGGTCTATTGCTACAGCCTTTTCTCGTAAGCCAATCCTCATTCTATCTCGTACTGCTTCAGATTTAAATTTAAAGAGAGAGATTAACTTTTCTTCATCCAAACTTAATAGAATAGCCCCGTGCTGTAAAATAACACCTTTTTGTCTTGTTTGTGCGCTTCCGGCAACTTTTTTACCTTCTACAACAAGTTCATACCAACTTGGCGTATCAAAACAAACAGCACTACCCGGTTTTTTTAAGTTTTGACGTTCCTCATCGCTGTTCGGAACCGAAAAACTAGCATCTAGTCCTAAATTACGAAATCCTTCAAGTAGACCTCCGGAAATTACACGGTAAGCTTCTGTCACGGTTTCGGGCATATTTGGATAATCTTCAGTTACAATCACGCTATATGTAAGTTCATGTTCGTGTAGGACGCCCCTTCCCCCTGTAGGCCTTCTCACAAATCCCAATTGATGATGACGTACTTGTTCCATATCGATTTCTTTTGACACACTTTGAAAGTAGCCAATTGATAATGTCGCGGGTTCCCATTCATAAAACCGAAGCACTGGACCCATTTCACCTTTACTATGCCATTCTAAGAGCGCTTCGTCAAAGGCCATATTAAACGACCCACTACATTTTCCTGAATTTATATAATGCCAAGTTCTCTTTTCCATCATCGATCCCCTTTCATCCCGAATTTCATTTTAGCATCCCTATTGAACAAGTGCCACCCTCCATTTATAATAGATAAGAACGAAGAAAGGGGAAAGCTTTATTGGACACACTTTATATTATTTTAGGAATTCTTGTACTTATCATCGTATATGTAGTAATTTCGATGTTACGACTTGGAAAAGCAGTCGTGAATCTAACACAAGAAGAATTTATTGAAGGGTATCGAAAAGCACAATTAATTGATGTTCGTGAACCGAAAGATTTTGAGGCGGGACATATTCTCGGTGCTCGTAACTTGCCATACTCTCAATTAAGACAGCGTTATAAAGAATTAAGACCAGATTTACCTGTGTATTTATATGACCAAAACGGTGGAAAAAGTGCGCGGGCCGCTTTATTTTTAAAGAAAAAAAACTATGAGAAATTGTACCATTTAAATGGCGGTTTCCGTAAATGGACAGGTCGTATTAAAAGTAAATAACGTTTAAAGCAAAAGAAAAGATAGAAAGTGTAACAGGTACATTACACTTTCCATCTTTTTTATCCCATAATATGATAGCCCGCGTCGACGTAAATCGTTTCGCCTGTTACGCCGCTAGATAAGTCACTTAGAACAGCAAGTGTCATATTCCCAACTTCCTCTTGCGTTATATTACGCTTAAGTGGTGCAGTTTCTTCGATTTTATGAAGAATTTCATTAAATGATGGTACACCTTTTGCAGAAACTGTTCGTACAGCACCTGCGGAAATTGCATTGACACGAATACCGTCTTTCCCTAAATCATTCGCTAAATAACGAACAGATGCTTCAAGGGCCGCTTTCGCTACACCCATGACATTATAGCCATCTAACACACGTTCTGCCCCTAAATAACTCATCGTGACAATACAGCCACCTTCCGTCATATAAGGACGAGCTTGTTTCGCAACCGCAACGAGGGAATAAGCACTTGTATCTTGAGCAAATGCATACCCGTCTCTTGAAGTATCTATAAAGTCAGCGCGTAGATCTTCCGCATGTGCAAATGCCAATGAATGGACAACACCGTGAATCGTGCCGACTTCTTTCCCGATTTTCTGAAATGCTTGCGCTATACTTTCATCCTCATTTACATCACATTCCACCATAAATTTCGCTTCATAATCATTATCAGCTAATAGTTTTCGAATTCGATCCACCGAACGTTCTTTTCGGTAAGTAAAAATTAAATTCGCCCCTGCCTTTTGCAACGACTCCGCTACGCCCCACGCTAAACTTCTTTGGTTCGCAACACCCATGATTACGATATTTTTTCCTTTAAGTTTTAATAAATCTACCATAATAGCCTCCAGTTAAATATTATACCTATTATTAGTACCTGCTACTATATCAAGTATATCACACTCTCATAATCTAAACATTATGGCAAATTTAAACTACTATATATAATAAGTATAATCCTCGGGTAATACTCTCCTTAAAAATTGTTGTGTTCTCTCTTCTTTAGGTCTATTAAATATCTCCTCAGAGGTCCCTTCTTCAACAACTACGCCGGCATCCATAAAGATCACTTTGTTCGCAACCTCTTTTGCAAATGACATCTCGTGTGTAACAACAAGCATTGTTGTTCCTTCTTCAGCAATGTTTTTCATAACAGTGAGCACTTCCCCAACCCATTCTGGATCAAGTGCTGACGTAGGCTCATCAAATAAAATAATCGACGGATTTAATGAAACAGCTCTCGCAATGCCAACTCTTTGCTGCTGTCCGCCTGATAATTCACTTGGATAGGCGTCATATTTATCGGATAATCCAACCTTATCCAAAGCTTTTTTCCCAATATCATTCGCTTCTTTTCTCGGAATCTTTCTGCCAATAATTAAGCCTTCTGTCACGTTTTCTAACGCTGTTTTATTATTAAATAAATTATAATTTTGAAAGACGAAAGCGATTTTTTGCCTTACTTCGTGAATTTGTTTTCTAGAAGCTGCATTTAAATCTAATTCAGTGTCACCTAACATCACTTTTCCTTGATCGGCAGTTTCTAAAAAATTGATACATCTAAGTAATGTCGTCTTCCCCGAACCACTAGGACCTAGTATTACAACAACGTCTCCTTTATTAATTTGAATATCGACACCTTTTAAAACTTCATTGCTACCAAATGATTTGTGAACGCCTATAACTTCTAACATACCTTAAACTCCCTTCAAGCAACTGTTAACTTATATCGCGATAATCGTTTTTCATACAATTTAAAGCCATATTCTACGACACTACATAAAATTAAATAGACTAGAAATATATCAAGGTACGCTTCTACATAATTGTAGCCAACATTCGCCGCAACTTTCGCTTTGAGCGTAATTTCTTGTAAGGACATCGCATATCCAAGTGAAGTTGCTTTTATGAGATTTACTGTTGCTGTACAAATATTCGGCATCGATACAACGAGCGTCTGCGGAATGATAATTCGTCTATATGCTTGAAAATTTGTTAATCCAACAGATTGTGCTGCTTCTAATTGACCTTTATCCACCGTATTGATGGCTGAGCGAAATACTTCAATCAATATTGCTGTCGTATTCAATGAAAATACGATAAACGCATACCAAATCGGGTTTACATCATAAACATGTATGCCTATGCTATATTTTTTAAAAAACAAATCGAGTAACAAAGGTACACTGCTATACACTATAAAGATTTGAATGATGATTGGGGTTCCTCTTACAAAGGAAACATATGCCTGTGCTAGCCGATATAAAATAGGGATTTTATTAATTCTGGATATAGCAAGTAAAAATCCCGCAGGTAATGCAATCGCTAACGCAACAGCTGTCACAAGTAAGGTTATCGGAACCCCTGATAAAGCAACAAAGAATGTTTCCCATAAAAATTTATAATTTAAACCATCCGACAAGTTAATCCCTCCTTAGGCCGCACTAATTGATCGCTTTCCTCTTCCAAAAACTCTTTCTAGTTTCAAGAAAAACTGTTCAATTATAATAGATAGCACCCAATAAATAACTGCTAGTGCAAGATAGATTTCTAACGCATGCGTCTGATAATTTGAAGCGATAATGAGCTCTGCCTTTCCGACAACATCGATTAATCCAATCGTATAAGCCAAGGCCCCCTCCTGAAGCAAAGAAATTACCCCATTCCCAAAGTTTGGAATCGCAACGACTAAGGCTTGTGGAAAAATAATTCTTCGATACACTTGAAAAGGACTTAACCCAACACTTACGCCAGCTTCATATTGTCCTTTATCGATCGATTCATAAGCTGATCGGATAACCTCCGACATAATCGCTGCGAATTGAAGAGAAAAGGCAACGACGACGAAAATTGCTTTATCAATGTGATTCAAATCGATTCCCAAGTTATTTCCAATCGCAGGAATTCCATAATAAACTAAAAAAAGCAATACGATGGATGGCGTACATCTTAAAATCGTCGTATACCCATTCGCTAGTTTCTTGAAAAACAGATTGCCGCCAATTTTGGCAACAGCCAACACCAATCCAAATAGCGTTCCAAACAGGACCGAAAATCCAGCCACCATAAAAGTCACTTTTAAAAATGGGATAAGCGCCGGAAACGCTCCCCATATATAGGATGAATCAAAATACTTTTCCACAAGAACTCCTCCCTAATAACACGTTGAAACGCTACCACTAACTTAATAGAACATCTATAAGACATTTACATTACAACAATCAATACATCTTCCAGCCAAATACTAAGCATCCATTCACGGACTTTCCTTGGTATTGAAAAGCTGTCGGGCACACGTTCCCCAACAGCATCCCTGAATTTCTTATCTTTCGACCGTATCTAGTAATTCAAATAAATCTCTTCCATAAAATTCTTTACTTAAGTCATTTGGAATCTTTTGCTCTTTCACTTGTTTAAGCGCTATATCAAAAGCATCTGCCAATTCTTGTTCTTTTTTATTAAACAGCGGCCAAGTTTTAATGACGGCGAATTCATTGTAGACGACATCGTCTTTCAAATGATGGTATGGACCATCTTCGGCAGTGACTTGCCTATTAAAAGAAGCTTCAATAATCACAGCGCCATCTACACGACCTTCGTTAACCCATTGAACGACATCGATTGAAAAGGTATCTCCTGCTTTTAAGTTCACTGGATTATCAGGATGCGCTTCATTATGTTCAGCAATGACCGTATACTGAGCATTATTTGCAGCAATAGGGGCCAATGAAAAATCTGCTGATGCAAAATCTTCTAATGTCTTAACAGCTTCATTTTCCTTTTTCAATACAAGTCCAGTACTACTAAGCCCCACAAACTCTTTTGGGTAAATAAATTTCGCTGTTCTTTCCTCAGTCCAGAAAGCATTTTTAACGCCTAATTGATATTTTCCTTGTTCAACGCCAACTAATAAATCATCATCCGATGTGCCAACAAAGTCGAATTCATATTGCGGAAGTAATTCATCGACAGCCTTCAAAACCTCCACATCATAACCAGCGGCATTTCCATTTTCATCCGTATACGTCACCGGTTTAGATGATTGTACATATGCCACCTTCACCTTTCGAACATCTTTATCCCCCTCCGCTTCCACTCTTTCATTCCCTTTTGAACTGCAACCAATCAACAGAGCCGCAATCGCTGTACCAAACGCAGCCACTTGTAAAGATTTTATCAATTTCATTTTCAAATCCCCTTTTAATATTTTGATGTAGTTTAATTTGAAATGAAGTTATCACCAACATCGCTCACTATACCGATTCTTACTTCTCAATTTTACACCCCTCAAATTTGATTTTTACGCTTGGATAACACTTTCATTCTTTACATTTTCAATAGCAGATTTCGCTAATCTACTAATCGTCATATCGTCCATTGGTGGATTATGCAAACCTGCGCGAACATCACGGTAATAGCGTTGTAACGGATTTGCTCTCCCAAGACTTTTAGCACCAACAACTCTCATCGCTTTGTCGACAACTTCAATTGCTGCATTTGTCACCGTATGTTTTGCTACTTCTATATCATTTATGATTAAATCTCTGCGCGTCTCATCATCATAAGCTTCCGCTACACTGTAAATGAGATGTCTCGCCTGTGTTAATTTCAAATCAATTTCTCCTAGATGTTGCTGGACATTCGGAAGTTGACTAATCGGCCCTGTTAAACTGTTCGGGGTATGCTCATTTGCGAAACGGACCGCATAATCACGCGCTGCTTGCGCAATTCCTAAGTAACAAGCTGGGATATGAAGCATCCATCCATTATATTTCCCACTCGGTTTGTCAGGCAGTTCGACAAGTTTGGATTCATTAACAGTTACATTTTCAAGCACCAAATCATGACTACCTGTGCCTCTCATTGAAATCACATCCCAGGTTTCATCAATGGATAAACCATCTAAGTCTTTATGTAGAAGGAAAAAACCAATTTTTTGTTTTACTTCAATCCACGCCGACGTTAAGAAATAGGTTAATACTGGCGATGCTGTCGTAAACGATTTGCGTCCATTAATGATCCACGAACCATCTTTTAGAATGGCAGTTGTTCCTGGACGTCCACCCCTCGCAGGACTTCCTGTGATTGCTTCACTTACAGAGCGATTGACCAGTGCACCATTTTTTACTTCTTGGGCGAAATAAGCGAGCTGATCTTCCTCCCATGATTGCTTCTCAAACAAATCACCGACAACCCCTAAATTCCAGCCGATTGAAAGGCCAGTGTTGCCATCAAAACTAGCGATAGTCTCTTGGAGCAAGACCATATCATATACTTTTAAGCCTGCCCCACCATATACTTCTGGCAAAGTAATACTCGTATACCCCAAGTCTACAAGCGCTTGTATATTATCCTTTGGAAAGATTGCCAACTCATCTGTCCGTGCTGCATTTTCCTTGAGTTTAGTTTCTAATTTATATAACTTTTCCAACCAAATTTTTTGACGTTCTGTTTTTACAAATAGATTGATCATGACTATCCCTCCGTAGAATGTTTAATCAACGTTAAGTTTATAGTATGTATTTAATTCCAATAAGTCTACTAGGAATTAAGGTAATGTTATCTATCTTTCATTAAACTGTCAAGACTATTCAAAGAGTTTCTTGACTTTAACATTGATTATTCAAATGAATCACATAGATACTCAAGTGATATGAATTCGTCTTTTGGGGGTTCGATTGGTATATCTGCCAAAACTAACATAGTCAGCTTTTCAATCATTCTAAATACTCCGTTGAAATTTATACAATACTAGTGGTACTAGGGGACGATTGAGTGCAAAAACGTGTAGATTCGCTCTAAATATAATCGGTCATAGTGATAAAAAAAGATAAAAAAAAGCGAAGGAAATGACATGCTTTCCTTCGCGAACTTTTATCTTGTTTAAACGATACGCTGATATTCATTTATTCATTGTTTAAGCTTTCGTATAACGAAGAACTGGACTTCTTGCTGCTCTCGTTTCATCAAGACGACTCACAACTGTTGTGTGTGGAGCTGTTTGAACAATTTCCGGATTCTCTTCAGCCTCTTTTGCAATTTGAATCATCGCATCGATAAATGCATCTAACGTTTCTTTCGATTCTGTTTCCGTCGGCTCAATCATCATGCCTTCCTCAACGTTCAGTGGGAAGTAGATTGTTGGTGGATGGTACCCAAAATCGAGTAGTCGTTTCGCCATATCTAATGTTCGAACGCCTAATTGCTTTTGACGACGACCTGAAAGAACAAACTCATGTTTACAATGCTGAGTATACGGCAAATCGAAATAAGGTTCTAGTTTGCGCATCATATAGTTAGCGTTTAAAACAGCATTTTCTGTTACTGCCTTTAAGCCGTCTGGACCCATTGAACGAATATACGTATATGCACGCACGTTAATGCCAAAGTTTCCGTAGAACGGCTTCACTCGACCAATTGCTTGCGGACGGTCGTATTCAAATGTATACACATCGTCTTTTTTCACTAAAACTGGTTTTGGTAAGAAAGGTGCCAAGTCTTTATGCACACCTACTGGACCTGACCCTGGTCCTCCACCACCGTGTGGACCTGTGAATGTCTTATGCAAGTTTAAGTGAACTGCGTCAAAGCCCATATCGCCAGGACGTGCTTTCGACATAACCGCGTTTAAGTTTGCACCGTCATAATACAACTTACCGCCAACGCCGTGCACAATTTTTGCCATTTCAACGATTTCTTCTTCAAATAGACCTAATGTGTTTGGATTTGTCAGCATAAGTGCAGCCGTATCCTCTCCAACAACACTCTTTAAATCTTCTAAGTCTACAAGACCTTTTTCATTTGTTTTAACTGTCACTGTATCATAACCTGCAACTGTTGCGGAAGCTGGGTTTGTTCCGTGTGCAGAGTCGGGAACAATTACTTTTGTACGGTGATGGTCACCATTTGATTCGTGAAATGCGCGAATCATCATTAATGCAGTCCATTCGCCGTGCGCACCTGCGGCTGGTTGAAGTGTAATTTCATCCATCCCCGTAATTTCCACTAAATGTTCTTGTAAGTCATACATAAGTGCCATCGCACCTTGTACGGTTGACTCATCTTGAAGCGGGTGAATGTTTGCAAATCCTGGGAAACGTGCAACAGCTTCATTTATTTTAGGGTTATACTTCATCGTACAAGAGCCAAGTGGATAAAACCCAGAGTCAATCCCATGGTTACGTTTGGATAATGCTGTATAGTGACGCATAATATCTAACTCGGATACTTCCGGTAGTTCCGCTGGTTCTTCACGTTTGAAACCTGCTGGCAATATGTCATCAAGATCGAGTTCTGGTACATCGAGTTCTGGTAAACTATAGCCGACGCGACCTTCTTTTGTCACTTCGAAAATTAATGATTGGTCTTCTTTAAGCATTGAGGGCCTCCGTTTCTCGTACACAAGCAACTGTATGTTGGATAAGTGCATCGATTTCTTCTTTTGTACGTTGTTCAGTAACTGCGATTAGTGCATGGTTCTTTAATTCATCAAATTTCAATCCCAGGTCATAACCACCGATAATATCTTGGTCGAATAAATAATCATTCACTTGTTTCACTGGTACCTTCAAGTCAACTACAATTTCGTTGAAGTGTGCTTGATCAAATACCACTTTGAATCCAGCCTTTTCAAATGCATCTTTCGCATAACGTGTTTTCACGATGTTCTGATAAGCAATTTCTTGCGTACCTACTTTACCAAGTGCCGTCATGGCAACAGAAGCAGCAAGTGCATTTAATGCCTGGTTCGAACAAATGTTGGATGTCGCTTTATCTCGACGAATATGTTGTTCACGTGCTTGAAGTGTAAGCACATAACCTCGTTTTCCTTCCTCGTCGACAGTTTCACCAACCAGACGTCCCGGTAATTTACGCATTAATTTTTTCGTTACAGCAAAATATCCACAATGCGGTCCACCAAATGATTCTGGGATACCGAATGGTTGTGCGTCTCCGACAGTAATATCCGCCCCTAGTTTTCCTGGAGGTGTGAGTACGCCTAGTGCAAGTGGATTTGATGATACAACTAATAAACCTTTAGATGCATGGGCAATCTCACCGATTTTTTGAATATCTTCAATTTGTCCAAAGAAGTTCGGATATTGAACAAGTACCGCCGCCGTTGAATCATCCACTAACTCCTCTAATTTTTCTAGATCCGTAACCCCGTCTTTTTGTGGGATTGTTACGACTTCTACTGATTGACCAGTCGCATAAGATAAAACGACATCACGTGATTCAGGATGAACTGTTTCTGAAACTAAAATTTTCTTTCTACGTGTGTGACCAGCTGCTAACGTACCTGCTTCAGCTAATGCTGTTCCTCCGTCATACATAGATGAGTTTGCAATATCCATACCTGTTAATTCACAAATCATTGTTTGGTATTCAAAGATTGCTTGTAGCTCACCTTGAGAAATTTCTGGTTGATAGGGTGTATATGCTGTATAAAACTCCGAACGTGAAATGACGTGGTCAACAATAATTGGTTTATAATGATCATATACGCCTGCACCTAAAAAGGATGCATAACGACCGGTATCTGCGTTTTGAGCAGCGAGTTTCGCCAATTCTTTCGTTAATGAAGATTCAGACTTCGCTTTTTTTATGTTGTATTCGCCTTTAAATCGGACTTCTTCCGGAATCGCCTCGAATAATTCATCCACCGAAGAAATTCCGATGACGTCCATCATTTCTTGACGATCTGTTTCCGTCATTGGTATATAACGATGCTTCATGTTTTCTAATCCCCTTTATAAATGATTATTCACCAATTCTAGATAACCGCTAAGTCATTTTAACGTTTATAAAATGGTGTTTTAACAATGACCGCTTTTAGTTGTCTTTTTCGCACTTGAACAATCACTTCTGTACCTTCTGTTGCATGCTCTGATTTCAAAAGCGCAAATCCAATGTTTTTATTTAATGTAGGCGACTGAGTACCTGTCGTCACTTCTCCAATTTCTACATCGTTCAAGAATACTTGATAGCCCGTACGCGGAATACCTTTATCAATCATTTCGATACCAACGAGTTTGCGTGGAACCCCATTTTCTTTTTGATCGCGAAGCGCTTCTTTTCCAATGAAATCTTCTTCTTTATTTAATTTCACGACAAAACCAAGTCCTGCTTCAAGCGGTGTAATATCTTTGGAAAGTTCTTGTCCGTATAAAGGTAATCCCGCTTCAAAACGAAGTGTATCACGTGCCCCAAGTCCGGCAGGCACAAGACCTTCATGTTCACCTGCCATTAAGATGGCATCCCATAAAACGACAATAGATTCAGGTGAGGCGTAGAGTTCAAAGCCATCTTCACCTGTATAACCTGTACGAGAAATCAGTACTTTTTGACCACAAATTTCAACGTCTTCTTTAAATCGAAAAAACTTAATATCATTAAGTGGCTCAGTTGTTAATGATTGGAGAATCGCTTCCGCACGTGGCCCTTGTAAAGCGAGTAATGCATAATCGGATGATTGGTCTTCGATTACAACATCCTCAGTTATATGTTCATTCATCCAGTCAAGATCTTTTTCAAGGTTAGATGCATTGACGACGAGTAAATAGTTATCTTCATCTCTTTTATAGATTAAAAGGTCATCAACCGTCCCGCCATTTTCATAACACATTGCCGTATATTGGGCTTGCCCGATTTTCAGTTTAGACACATCATTTGTCATCATTTTCTGTAAATAAGGCAGAGAGCCTTTTCCAGTGACAAGGACCTCACCCATATGTGACACATCAAACAATCCAGCCTTTGTTCTAACCGCCTCGTGCTCAGCTTTAATACTTGAGAACTGAACAGGTAAATCCCAACCGCCGAAATCAATTGTTTTTCCACCGTGTTTTGCGTATTGTTCAAATAAAACTGTTCGCTTTAACGTTTTAGTCAATATTTCTCTTCCTCCTATCATCTAACTACTAACCACAACTTTGTCTGTTACAAATCTTCTTTACATTTTACATTTCACATTTAAACAATAATCTTTACTTGTTATCCACCCAAATGAAAACTGAATAATTCCAGAAAATCGCCAAGCTTTTGGTATGCAAGTTTTTTCAAAAACATCACAATCATAAAAAAAACAGACAAAGGTCCCTTTATCGAAAAAGCGTTAAGGAACCTCTGTCTGTTTACCTGAAAGTTTGACCTAGCGGCTTTCCTCGTTGGTGGTTGGATCATTCCAACACTCTCCAGAGATGCGTCATGTAAGAGTCTTTTTGCCTGAGAGATTCATGAAAAATTCACTTGCTCCTTCGGCGACGCGGCTGCGTTCTCTCCTCATACAATCATTCGCGATTATTCATTTGTTTTCTAATAGTGGAAAAATAGTAACCTTTCAAGTCACATCTTAACATTAGTTTTATGAAAGCGCAATAGTTTTATAGAAACAAACACTTTCGCGAACGTTACTCATATAACCAACATCATAGTTCGTGTTTGTGTTAGTTATTCAATTATTCTACTAAATCAGATGTTCTCCTAATGAAAATAGAGGAGATAAATTAATCCCCTCCTCTTTTCATCTTCTTATTAAAAATACAGTTTGTTTAGTCATCGCTACGCAAACGATTAATTTGAAAAACGATGTACGTTGTAATATCAAGCAGTGATCGCCGCTCAGTCTCTACTTTAAAATGACCCGCCCTTAAATAATACGGTTTACGATCATAATATAACTTCTCAAGTTCCGCCCTAGTGGACCTTTGTACAATCGGTCGATTTTTATCGGTCGCGATTCTTCGCCAAATATCCCGAAATGGAGCATTTAAGAAAAACACAAGACCTGTTTTCCTCATAATTTCCCGATTTTCTCTACGCATTGCTACGCCACCGCCCGTTGCAATAATACAGTATTCATCACGGAAATTCCTTAAAAACTCTGTCTCCAACTCTCGAAAATACGCTTCTCCGTATAGTTCGAATATACGTGGGATTGACATGCCCATCTTTCGCTCGATTTCAGTATCCATATCATAAAACGGTAATTTAGTAGCAAAACTTAACCTTTTACCTATCGCACTTTTTCCTGACCCCATAAACCCAACTAAGTATACCCTTTTCACGTTCATCACCTACTATTCAACACAATTATTTTATTCGCTCGAACGTCTCATTAGTTCGACCGTTCTTTTTTCGTAATACTCTTCTAACGAATTGAGGTTCATATATAAACTATCATGCCACATAACGATAGAAAAAAGAAAGAGACTTACGAAAAATAATAAAATAAGTGTTACAGCAAAAGTGATACCACGCTCATCGTGAGTAATCTCCAATTATAAAATCGCGCTCCTTTCGAGTTCCATCTTGCATAGTCACATAAACTACTAGTAGGGGATGATGTAATGAAAATTGGACTGAAGAAATATTTGTCAAAAAAGGAACATGTCCAAGTCCGTCTATGGATTTTCGAATAACATGATTCCTTTGTTCAATTGCAATAAGTCCCCTATCCGTCCGAAAGTGAATCCCATCACCATTCTGATGGACCTCAAGCGATTGTATTGTTGTTAATTCAGCTTGAAAATCAGCAGCAAACATTTCCCAAGCGATAGCGGAATGGTCCGTATACTGACGTTCAATAGGGCCTTTCCAATAAAAAAACAATGAAAATAATTGTGCAAACAAAGCGAAAATCATTACTTGAAATATACTTTCTAGAAGCGTATAGCCTTCCTGATTAGTTATGCGGCGGATTCGATACACTTTGTTAACACCTCATTATCGAGTTGATACGAGACACAGATAGCATTACCAGTTACTCTCCAATCATAGTTTATCTCACCCACTGTCCGGGTCCCCTCAACTTGTCTATATGCTTGATAAGCAATTGCTCCTTGATAAGCTGTTTCAGCAGCGTGCATCGAAATTTTCTTCTTATGCATGGTGCCTGTCATATGTGTGGCGACCGGCAAAAGTGTACCAAATATAACGGAAAGTATTGTTATTGTGAGAATTGCTTCCGGCCAAGAGTACCCTTTCTGATTCACTAATAATCATCCTTCCCCGTTGAAATTGAAATGTGATTGCCGTTTTACCTGTTTTGCCTACAATCGTTAACACGCCAGATTGCACAATATTACCGTTCCCGAGAAATTCTACTTGTTTTAATGCACTTGAATCAGATACATACATCCCTTCTGGTAATAACCTCTTGGATAACTCTCTTTTGCCAGGAACAAGAGCTATGTACATTGTTTGCGTTCCTGAACTTTTAAAACTTAAACGCGTCAATTCATTATATGCCATCGAGTAACTTTGCAAGCTGTAGATTGTTGCTATAATTGAAGCTATTGCATCCTCTTCAGCTGCCGATTGAAACCATTTATTTCCCAACGGCATGATTATAGCTGTCAATAAAATAACGATAGACAGTACAAAAGTCATTTCAATTAATGTAAAGCCCTGTTGACTGTCATTCTTTTTACGTGAAGTATTTTTTGACATTTAACTTCCACCATTTTTACTAACTTTTCCATTCGTAATCTTTAAATCTGATCCATCCGGACACTGCGGAGTTCCCTCAAAGTACTCGGTATCCGCCAAAGTCGCTAAATCACTAGGATATTGGTGTGTGTCCATTTTATATGCCTCCACTTGACCTTGTACCATCGCAATATATGCATCGCACCCTTTCTCATCAATTTTTTGCGAGTGTTTCGTAACATTTGGAATCGCGATTAATATTAATACAGAAATAATCAGTAACACGATCATCATCTCGATTAAAGAAAAACCCCTTTGATTCAACGCTTTTCTCATGATGTCTTCATCCTTTCAAATTGTATCTAACATATTGTATATCGGTAATAACAGAGCGACGTAAGCGGCTAATATGCATATCGCTATCAGACTAAACAAAGCAGGCTGAAGAAGCGCTAACCCTTTTGTCATTTTACGATGTAAGGATTCCTCTAAATGTGCACTATAAATGAGCAGTTCCTTTGCTAAATGGCCACTTGCTTCTCCATGTTTGGCAAACGAAGAAAACTCTTTCGTTAATCCATCAACGAGTGCAATCGCTGCATGAAACGGTTCCCCAAATATCAAATATTCTTTCACATTTCTAGCAATTTCCCCCAGTACCGGATCTACGTTTTGTTGAATCAATACCTCCAGTGCATCTTGAATAGACATGCCGGATTCCAACAAGCTTCCTAGTTCCCTTGCAAATTGTTGAGATTTCCACTGAAATATCCAATGACGAACAACGGGAATTTTCTGGATGAATTTTATTTTATTTATGGGTGAAAGTTTACGATAATAAAATAATAAACTCATTATCGTGACTGCTATAAAAATTGCCGTGCCGAAAATCATATCTGGCAATAAAGAGACCAGTTTTGGTAGCAAAGTACTCATTGCAGACATATCTCCTTGCCGCGAGCGTGACAGTGCTTCCATATTCGGCAAAAAGAAATTGCGAAACCCCATTAGCAAAGCCGCAATAAAAACAAATAAAGTTAAGGGATAGGCTAGTAGATTTTTTAATTTCCTTTTTGCTTCCTCGACTTTTTCAAGCTGTTTAGATAGTACTTGTAATACATCCGCTAAGTGACCATTCTTCTCGGCTATGATCACCGATAATATTAGGGTGTCAGAAAACCCAAACTTACCTAAAATTGCAGAAACCCCTAACCCCCTTCGAAAAGCCTCTTCAATCTGTCTAATCACATTTTCATAATCCAATGTATGATGCGGTAATATCAGATTAATGGCATCTGAAAATGTATAGCCTTCATTCAATAACTCGGCGATTCTGGCTAAGAAAACCGGTCTTTCTGAAATTTGAATAGCTTTCTGTTTAACAACACGACTATTTTTCATTGTTAGATTGCGATTGACTATATTTTTGAAGAAGTAGCGTCATTTTTTTCTCAACCGGATACGTAAATCGCTCTCCTTTCTTGATAGAATCTAATACAACTTCAATTGCTTCATTTGCAATCATTTCAAAAACTGCCCCCATTTCACCATTTTTCTTGATAATTAGACGTTGAGTTGAAATGCAAATCACCGTTTGTCGTAACTCTTCCAATGAAACGCCAAAATCTAACATTCTATAAATTGTTCCAACTGGATCTTTTGAATGCACTGTCGAAAATACTAAATGACCTGTCAAAGAGGCAGACACTGCAATTTTAGCTGTTTCACTATCCCTGATTTCGCCTAGCATAATGACATCTGGCGAATGTCTCAGGATTGCTTTTAACCCAGTAGAATAAGTCATGCCAGCACTTTCATTAACCTGAATTTGAAGTAAGTGTGCATGTTTATTTTCCACTGGATCTTCTAGTGTAATAACATGTCTATTTAAATTGTGGGCACAATGCGATGTTAGAGAATACATCGTTGTTGTCTTGCCACTTCCAGTTGGACCACTGAGTAAAATAAGCCCTTGTGGCATGGCGGTTGCTTGACGCAAAGTGTCCGCCCATTCTTTTTCCAGACATAATTGCTCGATAGGTACAATACGATTATGTTTTTGTATTCGAATAACAACACTTTCTTGATAATGAATAGCAGGGATTGTCGATACTCTAAAAGAAAAGTTTTCTTCATGCATCATTTTGTGAAAGGAACCGCTTTGGGGTTTGCGTTTGTCGCTTATATCTAAAGAAGATAGAAATTTATAGAATGAAATCATTCGGTCCGCCAGTTGGGGAGGTAGCGAGCCGACTTTTGTTAGTTTTGCCCCTTGATTAAAATTTACATCATACCCTTTACTTGATGGAATAAGATGAACATCTGTTGCATTTTCTAAGACAGCTTGTTCAAGTAGATTATTACATCTTCTCTCAATTACATTTTCTTTTTTATCCATAAACTCCCCTCTCTTTTTACTAGCATGATTGATCCTAGGAGATTTATAAAATAACGAAGGACTGCTCTCCATTACTATAGTTAGCATACATTGTTTTTTGAAGATTGGGAATACAATGTGTTAAAGTTGTATTATTTTAGTCAATAAGCACTTCTTTTTAATTTATCAGGATTAAAAAGGGGCTAATATTAATTTTTCGATGAATATTTATAAAAAAGCAACAATACACCGCTTCGACACAATAATTATCAGATTTGAGTTTACTTTTACAGTTCTTATCCATTATAATAGATAGGAGCTTATTGTATTAAGGAGGGACGCGCACATGGATAACATGTTCAAGCTATTAGGCTGGTGGACAGGTGTATTCGCGGTATTGTTCTACGCTGGTGATATGATACCTGCTTCGCTTCTATTTGTCGCAAGTACTGTTTTCTTTTTACTTCTTGGCTATTTAAACCTAACAGAGCGTATGTACATGTACATGTTCGGAGCTTATTTGATGGTGTTTATGGTTGGCTTTAGTTACTATGCAACTTTTATTCACGTACCAGGTGCCGGACATTAATATTGTACATACAAAAAACAGCCTTTAATGGCTGTTTTTTTTTATTGTATAAAACTATAGTCACATTTTAAAAACCGTTTAAAAAGGGGTTATCGTTCATTTCGAAGGCTGGAGTTGTTGATGGTCCGTGCCCTGGATAAATGACAATGTCTTCACCTAATGTCAATAGTTTGTTATGAATAGAACTAAGTAGCGTTTCAGTGTCGCCACCTGGTAAGTCAGTTCTACCGACACTTCCTTGAAACAACGTATCGCCTACTACTGCAAAACCGTCTTCTAGAAATACAAATGATACACTGCCCGGAGAATGTCCTGGTGTATAACGTGTTTCAAATGTAAAGGGCCCGACTTCCATCATTCCTTCCATGCTAATTAAATGGTCTGCCGCCCTGTTTCTGACAAGCGGAAGTCCTGGATATCTTGTAGAGCCGTTTTGCTCAGGGTCTGTTAACGTATGTTGCTCATTTTCATGGATATAGACAGGAATCTTAAAATGGTCACGTACGGCATCAACTGCACCAATATGATCGAAATGACCATGTGTTAATAAAATCGCTATCGGTTTTAAACTTGCCTGCTCGATATGTGTAATTATTTTATTGCTTTCCTCACCCGGATCGATAATTAAACAATTATTGTGCTCGTCTCGAATAATGTAGCAATTTGTTTGCACTGGCCCGAGTGGAAAATTTGTTACTTTTAACATTCGCATCGCCTCCTCTTCAATTAGTCTACGCAATTCAAATCGCGATTTCAAACAATCCTCACAAATTAACTCGACAATTATCGCGAAAACGATTACAATAGTAGTTGGATATTGCTATATTGGCATTCATTTTTCTCAAGTGAAAGGAGTGTCTACACAATGAACTTATTAATGGTCATTTTTGGTCTAGTAGGTATTTTTGCAGCAATTGGTACGGTTCAAGCATTTAAAGAACGTAATATTTTGAGTATCGTGTTCAACTTAGGAGCTTGCGTTGTTTTCGGAGGCTTCACAATTGCGACGATAATTACTCAAGGTTATCCGCCAACAATGTAATGGTGAGTGGGATTAACATCGATTGAAAACGGTACTCTCTTAACGGTGCCAGAAAAAGGTAGAGGGATGGAAATAATATTTCCCCCCTCTACCTTTTTTACGTATTTTATTCATCCTTATATAACAACCATTTTTTTTCCTCATGATTTTCCACATCGATGATTGTTTCAAGCATCGGTCCAGTGACACATTTTTTCGCGTCCGGTGTACACTTCATTGAAATATTAAACGTTTCATTCAGAAGGACCGTTTCCTCATTCCCTGCAACTTTCACAATATCATAAACTTCTTCTATTTCATCCATTTGACCACTTTCCATAGGGCGGTTAACAATGACGCTATCAGAAGCAATCCACTGAATAGACGGCATCACCCATTCTGAGTAATTACTAATCGCTGGCATCGTCCAATGAGCTAGCTTAGCTCCTAAACTGTCTACAATCGTATATTCGGCCTGTCCACTATCATTGATGCGCATGTGTAATAAAGAATCTTTAAAAGTATCGTAAAAAACAACTTGCTCTTCAACAGCGTCGACTTTCTCTCCCGTTTGTCGATCATACAAAAACAACGTTCCTCCATCTAATGGATGAGTATTCAATTCTGTTAAAATAAAATCATCACTGCCTAACCATTTTGGAAAAGGATTCTCATTTGATATAAGTTGGAGATTATTTTTCAAACCATCAAATAAAAAAACATCAAAAGACCAGTCCTGATGAAAAGCAGTTAAAAGAAGATATTCAGGGTTTATGTCATTCCACTCAATTTCAAGCTCGTTCGACTGAATCGTCACTTCATTTTGAAGTACACCTTCTAATGTAATGATTTTCACTGTTGCAGAGGAAGGATTCTCCGTCGTATGTAATAATAAAAATTCTTTTGTTGGATGAACAAAAACATCCGCAATGATGGTTGGTTCTTCATAAATTATTTTCGTTTCACCTGTGAAAATATCAAATGATTTTAACTCATAAAAATCCTCTATTTTCTCTACATACAAAATTTCCTCATTATTTAACCAATCGACAATAAAGTGAAAGCTAGCACGGTCCACTGTCAGTTCGTTTATTGATTCTTTTACTTCAATTTGCTTTGGTTCTACCGGTAATTCCTTTTGACTCTCTTCTTCTTTTTTAGTACAGCCTATCAACAATAGTAAAGCAACACCTATGCAAAGAATACTTCTCTTCAACGCTCCCCCTCTTTCCCATTATTTATTTTTAAAGATTTTCAACTCTTAACAAATAAAAGGACCCCATTCAGATTAGGGTAAAAAAAGGCTGCACGGAAATTTCCGTGCAGCTCTTAAAATCATCAGTTCATTTCATGCTCTGTTTCCAGCTTTTCCGGTTTTGTCATAAAACGTAATAAGTCTCCATTGATAATCGTATCCGAATAATCCAGTTCTTCCATCGCACGTTTTAAATACTGATCACATTCCACTTGTTCTTCTACAGGTTCTCCGGTGTTTGTATCGTAACAAACATCAGTTGTATACACATATTTATCCGTTACAAAACGGCCATCCCTGAAGATTACGAATGGTTCATAATCCGGAGAGAAGATATCTTTTCCAAGCTGCATATCACCCTTAGTTTCAATACCCATTAAATGAAGCAGTGTTGGTCTAATATCTACTTGACCAGAGACGGTATCAATTTCCTCTCCTTTTCCATAACCAGGAATATGAATGAACAACGGAACTTGTTGAAGTTTTGCGTTATCAAATGGAGTGATTTCTTTATCTAAATACATCCCCATTGCTTTGTTATGGTTTTCCGAAATACCATAATGGTCACCATACATAACAATAATTGAATTATCGTAAAGACCTTTTTCCTTCAAATCGTCAAAAAATAATTTAATCGCTTCATCCATATAACGAACAGATTGGAAATACTTATTCAGTGTTCGTGAATTAGAGTCATACTGCGGAATAAACATATCTTCTTCATCAAGATCAAACGGGTAATGGTTCGTCAACGTAATTAGCCTTGTGTAAAACGGTTGAGGGATATCAAGCATTAGATCAACTGATTGCCTAGCAAAAGGAATATCCTTCATTCCCCAGTTAACTGCATCCCCTTCACCAATTTCATAACTATCTACGTCATAAAACTTTTCAATATTTAAAGCATCGTACATAATGTCTCGGTTCCAGAAACTCCTATTGTTCGCATGCATAACACTCGTGTGATACCCATTTTCCCCTAAACGATTAGAAAGTGAGTCGTAAGTGTTTCCACTATGCGTAAAGAAAACCGCTGCACCATTTCTTGGATAAAGGGAGTTCTCTAGAATAAATTCAGAATCCGATGTTTTCCCAAGGCCTGTTTGATGGTAAAAATTTGAAAAGTAAAATGTATCCGGATCTTTTGTTAATTCGTTTAAAAATGGTGTAATCACGTGTCCATCCATTTCTTCATTAATAACGAATGATTGAAGGGATTCTAATGATACGGCGATAATATTACGGCCTTTAGCAATGCCTAACATTTCTGGATTCGGTTCAGCATAATTGGCGTTAATATAGTTACCTACTTCTACCATTTCACTTCCATCAGCAAGTACACGTTGTGCATGTGATTTTGATTGCATCACAATATCATAAATATGGTAATTGTACGTACCAATATTTTTCACAAGTAATTCTCTATCGAATGTTCTCGTTAATAATTGTGGTCGTTGTGTTTCTGCAAGCCCTAAATTGAACATTGTTATTGAAGCTGCCATGATAAAATAGAGCTTAGGACCAACGTTTTTCCCTAACACTTTATCTTCTGACTGCGGAATATAGCGAATCGCTAAAGTTACAATCAATACATCCGTAAAGAAGAAGATGTCAAGTGGTGACATATTAGCAGTTATAGATGAAGATAAATCTCCGAAGTTACTCGTTTGAAATAACACTGGTAATGTAATGAAATCATTGAAAAACCTATAAAACACAGCATTCGCAAACATGATAATGGAGGTAATTAAACTTACCGCAAATATAAATTTATTTCTTCTTTTTGGTTTTTTTATAAATAAAGCAATTCCGTAGATAAATAATAAAAAGCTTAAAGGATTCATTAATAGAATGAATTCTTGCATCATATTATCGATCGTCATGCTGAAGCTTGTTTTATACCCAATATATGTGGTAAGCCACGTTGCTACAATTGCTATGATTAGTACGGAGTGCTTCGGCCAACTAAATCTCTTCATTCCACTCTCTCTTCCTTTCTATTTAATCCCTATAAAGTAATATCGATCTCAGTGCAAGCACATATATATTAGACGGACGAGTTCTCGTAAAGTTTCATATTAATATTAAATAATTCTTTATACCTATCGTTACTTCCTTCGTTCTTCTCGTAAAATAAGTATAGCTTTTAAATAATCATCTTTCATAATGAGCCCGTTTTCATAAAGTTCAACTACTTCTTCCATGATAAGCTCAATATCGTCTACTTTATTCCCAGTATAAATATAAATACCAAAACGCTTCAACAATTGAATAACACTCAAAAAGTCTTTCATGATGACTTCCTATTCCTTTGACAATCTATAATTTTTTTTTCAGTAATTATCGTATTTACAGGGATATCATGGTGTTCCGTGGGGACTACTTCGGTAGTTTGACAGTTAAACGCAAGGGAAATTGTCTCCCCTTTGTAATCGGCCATGTATCTGTCGTAGTATCCGCCGCCAAATCCAATCCGATATCCGTCTTTAGAAAAAACAACTCCTGGTACGATTTGTAATTCAATATCTTCTTTTCGAACAGAACTGGTTTCATTCACAATCGGTTCTAATAAATCTATATAAACTGTTTCTAATTGTTCAAACGATGTAATGAGCCGAAAATCCATTGCTCGCGTTTCCCTAATACATTTAGGAACAACAATTTTTTTGCCCGCTTCCCATGCCGCTTCAATAAATGGTCGTGTATCGACTTCAGGAAATCGAGAAATTGTGACGCCAATTGTTTTCGCATTTTTATATGCGTCTAGTTGTATGACATGTTGTATAATCTCCCGTGATAAACGGGCGTGATTTTCTATATTCATTGTATTTAACTTTTGAAGCATTTGATGCCTAATATTTTTCTTATCCAACTTTTATACCCCCTATTGAAAGGACAAAAGTGCAAGGCGCCAATCTAAATGTGAAATCCATCTGGCGCCTGCAATTAGACGAAAAAACCAAAACCAATAAAGGTTTTGGCCTGAGCAATCATTTTGTTTCGCGGTGCAACGTTTGTTTTCTCTCACGTGAGCAGTATTTTTTCATTTCAAGACGTTCAGGATTGTTACGTCTGTTTTTCTTTGAAATATAATTGCGCTCACCGCATTCTGTGCAAGCAAGTGTAATATTTACGCGCATTTTTGTCCCTCCCACTCATCAGGCTGTAAAATTAATTATGAGCATGATTAATACGACTTTTTAATTATACCATGTATACACTCAATGTCCAGTAGAAAGTATGAAATATATTTATTAACAACAATATGATAAGATAAGATTAAAAGTGGAGGGGCCGCTTAAATGCGACAATCACTAGCCCGCTAAGCAATTAGAATAAATTCTTTTATTAAATGAGGTGTAATGATATGGACTTGCCTTTACTCTTAATCGCATTTGGAATTATTATCGTAATCATTTCTTTTTTTATAGGTCATGCAAATCGAATTGACTCGGATGAATTAGAAAAAATCTCAATTAGTTTGCATCAAGAAACGAATGGATTAAAAAAGAGATTAAAAGCATTAGAAGAAGAACTTATGATGAGCATGGAACCAATAGGTACGAATCAACAGAATATAAATAGAATGCAACCTGTTCATGAAATTATTGTCAATCAAATTCTTTCATTAAACTCTCAAGGCTTTTCAATTGAAGATATCGCCAAACGTTCCTCTTTAACGAATGAGGAAGTAATCCGCGTATTACAATCGAGAGGTGTGAGATAAATTGTTGAAAGATCTCTTACGCATTATCGGAGTTGCTTGTATACTTTCAGGAATATTTCTATACCTTACAACAAATTCACCTGGTAAAGAATCTGATCTACAGGCTGAAACAAACGAATTGAAACATGAAATTGCCATTCTTGAGACAAAACTTCAAGCGACCCAATCAGAGTTGGCAAATTTACAAACATTAACAACCGAAGCAAATCAATCAAAAGCCAATCAGCAACCAGAAATTGAAGATGCCAACAACGAAACAACGATAGTTGAAACAATTTTACATATTGTATCTGGCACTTCTTCTAAAGACGTCGCGAATGAATTAGCGAACGCCTCAATTATCGCTGACCCAGAAGCCTTAAATGCGTATTTAAAAACACATGATTTAGCAAAAAAAATTCAAATCGGAGAATATCGGTTGAATTCCTCAATGTCCATCGAAAAAATCTCGAAACTTATTACGAATACACAATGAAAATGCACCTATCTCTGGAAGTAAATGAGATAGGTGCATTTATTATTCTTCGTCATCTTTTAATGTAGGTTTTATTTCTTGTAGAACATCCATGTCATCTGGGCGCTCCTGTTTCAGTCGTTTTAATTCAAAATATTTATCGACTGCATCACGCACGATTTCGTTATTCGCGTAAGTATACTTACCTGTAGAAATATGTGGAATTAATACCGCATAGGCTATTTCAGGTTTATCATAAGGTGCGAAACCAACATGCGCAAGGCTTACTGTGGATTGACCTGTCTTCGTTTCTGCATCATAACCATAGGTTTCTGATGTACCAGTTTTACCTGCCCCATCATAAGGTTTTCCTGCAAATAATCCTCGTGCAGTTCCCCTATCTCCATAATATGTATAATACATACCACGTTTCACCTGTTCAATTTCTCTCTCTGTATTCGCAATGCGGTTCAGTACACGCACCTCAGATTGCTGAACAAGTGGACCTAGCGTCTTACCATCCGGCGAAGGTTCCCGAATTTCTTTTAGTACATGTGGGGCAATTCGATAACCGCCATTTGCAATGGTCGCCACATATTGTGCAAGCTGAAGCGGACTATATGTGTCATATTGTCCAATTGCCAAGTTTAAAAGGCCTCCTGGCTCATTGGCGCCTGGTTTTCCGCCAACCTCTCCAGGTAAATCGATACCAGTAGTCGTACCGAGGCCGAGAGCACTATAGGAGGAGCGCATCTTTTCAAATGCATCAAGATTGACACGTAGCGGGCTATTATACCCACCATAGCTTGAATCACCGATCGCCAAAGCAATTTTAAACATATAGATGTTTGAAGATCGGCCTATTGCTTCAATATCATTCATCGGTATTCTATTGAAAAATGACCTATTAAAAATAGACCTTTTTGTTCCACCTGGCCCTCTAAACTGCAATGCCTCATCTATTTTAGTTTCCCCTACCGTGGCACCACCATGTTCATATCCCGCGAGCAAAGTAGCCATCTTGACGGTAGAACCAATTTCGTATCTCGTTGTAAATGTACCAAACGAGTAATCTCTAATTTCAAAACGCCCGGTTTCTGAGTTGCGGACGACTTGTTTCCCGACAAGTGATAGGACTTCTCCATTATTCGGATCGAGCATCACGAGAAATGCACGGTCTAAATAACGGCTATTCGGTCCGCTTTTCAGCTGCAATAATTTTTCGCTCACAATTTTTTCCAATTCGACTTGTAGTTCAGTATCCAATGTTAAAACAAGATCTTTTCCAGGCATACCTTCTCGCACTGTTTTAATTTCAATGATTTTCCCAGTCCGATCTTTTATGTTTTTAACAACTGTCTTTTGACCTTGAAGTAACTCTTCATAATAATTTTCAAAAAAGCTTCTACCTACTCTGTCATTTCGTGAGTAATCTCGAGCCAAGTAATAATGCAAATGTGACTTAGGAATCCCCTCATTTGGATTTGTTGTGGTCCCTAAAATCGTGTTTGTTGATTTACGAACTCTTTCCCAGTCAGTTGTTGTGTTCACGCCTGGAAAGTCACTCAGTCGTTCAGAGACCATTGCGAATTCTTCTGGCGTTACGTCACCACTCTTTATTACTTGCGGCGAAAATGCATAACCGGACATCATTTCACGATAAATGGCCAGCACCTCAAGATCTTCTTTAGAGAATGAGTTCAACTCTTCATCAGTTATACGTTCTCTTGTAAGTCTTGTTACTGCTCTTTGTTGTTCTGTTTTTGTTAATGAACGATCACTTAATATTTCTCTTCTTTCTTCGGCTGTTACTTTATTAAATGCCTCGTCACTATTTTTCAATATCCAAAAATCTCTTTTATCCCCTAAAGTGATTCGATTTGTATCTTTTTCGATAAGTTGTGCAAGTTCCTCTGCAATCTCCAACATCTCTTTTGATGTGGTCGTTGACATTTTCGTATATGTAATGGCATTTTTAGGGAGATTATCGACTAATATTCGGCCTTCACGATCAAATATTCGGCCTCGTGGCACACTCGTGTTGACAGCAATCTCTTCAGTTCGTTCCAAAGCTCGTACATAATCTTGACTTTTCACAATTTGTAAATAACCTAATCGAAATATAAGCAATGAAAAAAGTATGAATATCGAAAAGAAGAGGAAGTTCATCCGGAAAGAAATATTTTTCCTTAACCGAACTTTAGGCCGTTCCGTTCTTCTAGTTTGTTTTTTCAATCATACCTAACCTCCTTTTCAATTCATCCCTTTTGAATTATACCACCCTATAAAAGAAAAGCACATACCTAGACGTTATAGGTATGTGCTTTGTTTCATTTTCATGAACTTTTTATTTTATTTTCCGTAACGGTTCGCAACTTCGTCCCAGTTTACAACATTCCAGAATGCTGAAATGTAGTCTGGACGACGGTTTTGATAGTTTAAGTAGTATGCGTGCTCCCATACGTCAAGTCCAAGTAGTGGTGTTTTTCCTTCCATTAATGGGGAATCTTGGTTAGGAGTAGACATTACTTCAAGCTCTCCGTTATTAAGTACAAGCCATGCCCAACCTGAACCGAAGCGAGTTGCACCTGCTTTCGCAAACTCTTCTTTAAACTGGTCAAAGCTACCGAATTTTTTATCGATTGCTTCAGCTAGCGCGCCAGATGGTTGTCCACCACCGTTTGGAGAGAGTAGTTCCCAGAATAGTGCGTGGTTTGCGTGTCCACCACCGTTATTGCGTACTGCAGTTCTGATATCTTCTGGAATTGCGTCCATATCCGAAATGAGTTCTTCGATTGATTTGTCTGCTAGTTCAGCATGTCCATCAAGTGCGTTATTTAAATTCGTTACATACGCGTTGTGATGTTTCGTGTGATGAATATTCATTGTTTCCTTGTCAAAATGTGGTTCTAGTGCATCGTATGCATAAGGTAGTTCTGGTAATTTGTAAGCCATTTCTTCCATTCCTCCTCAAAAGATGTATATATTTCCTACATCTATTACATTAGCAAACCTGAGAAAAACGTTCAAATAAAATGGACTATTGTAACGTTCTTTATTTCATCACCTTCATAATAATAAAGAATTCAGTATTAAAATTTGTTTCGCGATTTCTTTTACACAAAGGAACTAGCATCCTACATGTATGAATACAAATATAAGTGCCTTGCAGAGATGTTCCTACAAGGCGCTTCCACCATCAACAAATTCTTTCAAAACTCTCTGTCCCGCATTTATTCGGAACCCTTTTTAACGATTTCGCTGACCGCAGCAATTTTTTGGTTTTTGGTGAGCGTTTTTCTGATTCACACTCTCTGAATGGTTTTTATTCTGTTTCGGACGCACTAAATTTGACTGCTCCTGTTTTTCTGGCTCACTTGAAATTTGTTTCCGGTTTCTTATGTCGTCAAATGTCATTTATTCATTACCTCCCTTTTGTTAAATATATTCATTGCGTCGATATAGGTGACGGCAAAGTATTGCTTAGTTACTGATTTTCATCCAGTTACCCGCATAAGAATAAAGCGTCTGATTTCTTATTATTTTGAGTTACTCTATAGCACCGTTAGGCTTTTGCCTGCATAAACTAGTTTGAGTAGAAAATATCATTTAGGAATTTAAAGAAAGGGCTGTACTGTTAAGAAATAGAAATACAATGGTCGGCGAATTTATGGAACCGTTTTATATTTCTAGAGAAAAGGATGTAAACCATGACCTCTATTAACTGGATTGATTTTTTCATTCTTACATTTGCATCTTTCCGAATCACGCACTTCATCGTTTTTGATGAAATTACAGCCTTTATTCGAAGGCCTTTTATGTCAGAAGTTTTTAAAGAAGATCCATCAGGTAACACGGAAAAATATATTGAAATCAAAGGGTCGGGATTACGTTCTTGGATTGGCAAACTTTTGAGTTGCTATTGGTGTACTGGATTTTGGAGTGCTTTAGGTGTTGTACTCGCATATATTTACCTTCCATTTGCCTTCCCAATTCTTTTGGTTTTTGCAGTTGCAGGAGCAGCTGCAATCCTTGAATCCAAAATATAAAAATAGGCACCAATTACATACATATGTTGAATCGTGTAAGTAATTGGTGCCTTTAAATATTGGCTAGGTTGGTATTTGTATTTGATCTATTTAACAAACAGAATCATTACTAAAATCATTACTATCATTAAAAATCCTTTTGTGACAATAGAGGTTAAGAAACCGACCAAGGAACCGATTCCTATTTTAATGGCGAGCTTAAATTCAGTACGATTAACAATCATTTCTGCAAGAACTGCCCCTAAAAAGGGACCGAGTATAATACCTGCAACTGGGATAACAAAAGGACCGGCTAATAACCCAATCGTACTTCCCCACATCCCCGCCTTTGAGCCTCCGAATTTCTTCACGCCAACAAGGTTAGAAAGCGTATCTGCCACAAATAATAAGATGAGAAATAAGATTTGTATGAGCCAAAACAACCAAGTAAGATTTTCAAAAGATACGATTACCCCGTAAAGTAGAAAACCACCTACCATAAAAAGGGCTGATGGAATAATCGGATAGACAAGCCCTAAAAAAGCTATGATAAAACAAATTATCGCAACAATCCAGCCGACTATCTCCATCTAGCGCCCCTCTTTCTTTACGTAATTAACCACGCTTTCCAAGCACAGCTTCAGCAATATTTACCGCATGGTCACCGATACGCTCTAAGTTTGAAACAATGTCAACGAAAACCATCCCACCTTGAGCTGTACAGCTTCCTTCATTTAATCGAATAATATGTTTTTTCCTAAATGTCCGTTCCATTTTATCGATTAAGTCTTCTTGCTTCGTCACCGCTCTTGCAAGCGCCATATCATTTTTGTCCAGTGAATCGATTGCTTTTTGAACTGTTTCAGTTGTTAAAGTAAACATATTAGATAAATCTTCAACGGCATCTTCAGTTAATTCGACACGATTGACATCTCGGTAATCCAATAGCTCAATAATGTTTTCAAAATGGTCTCCAATTCTTTCGATGTCTCTGACCGTTTCCATTAATGTCATATGTCTTGCTGATTCAAGTGGTGAAATATTTACCGAAGAAATTTCAACTAAATAATCTGTAATTCGGCGATCTAAATTGTTAATCGCATCTTCTAATTGATAAGCTGTTTCTGCATGTTTTTTATTTCCAGTCCTTAAATACTTATACGTTTCTCCTAATCCTTGGATACTAAAATCGCCCATGCGAATAATTTCTTCTTTCGCTTGTCCAATCGCAACCGACGGAGATTGTTGGATGAAGTGATAATCCAAATGTTTTGGCTTATATTCAATCGTAACATCCTCGCCTGGGATAAGTTTTGTAACAAGAAATGCCCAAGCACCAATTAAAGGAAATTGGATAATCGTATTTGCAACGTTAAAAGAACCGTGCGCAAATGCAATTTGCATTTTATTTTCAAGTGCTAATATAGAAGCAATCCATTCAACGTATGCGGTAAAAGGGACTAATAATATTAAAAAGATAACCGAACCGATAACGTTAAACAAAACATGCGTAGCTGCAGCACGTCTTGCGGCAACTGACGCTCCAATTGATGCTAAAACTGCAGTAATTGTCGTTCCGATATTGTCACCAAATAAAATTGGTAAAGCTGCCTTTAAGTCAACAAGATTTTCCGCATAAAGACCTTGCAAAATTCCAACAGTTGCACTTGAACTTTGTACGATTAAAGTAAAAATGGTACCAACGACTACACCAAGTATCGGATGGTCACTCATGGAGACCGTTAAGTCGCTAAATGATTGTAGTTCACGAAGTGGTTTCATCCCGCCACTCATCAGCTCAAGACCGAGGAATAATCCACCAAAGCCAAAGACTACGTCACCAAAATTTTTATAGGCATTTTTCTTGAAAAAGAAAATTAAAAATGCACCAACAGCCATTATTGGCAAGGCATACGCCCCAACATCAAACCCAATAATGAACGCTGTTACCGTCGTTCCGATGTTGGCGCCCATAATAACGCCAATGGCTTGACGCAACTTCATAAAACCGGCACTTACAAGTCCGACTGTTATTACTGTCGTTCCTGAACTTGATTGAATTAATACTGTCACGATAATTCCAACTAACACACCCATAAAAGGATTCGTTGTGAACTTGTCTAAAATATCCCGCAGTCTATCGCCTGCAGCCCTTTGCAGACCGTCCCCCATATATTTTATCGCAAATAAAAAGATTCCAAGTCCACCAAGAAATTGGAAAATCATTTCTTGCCAGTTCAATTCCATTTAGTAGTCAACCCCATTCATTCATTTATCAATATACCGTTACCCATTATGCTTGTCTTATTAACTAATTGTAAATAGCTAAGCGATAAAATTTACATTCCCTTTACAATCAATTGTGAAAATGTCATCAATCTGTCAAATGTTTGAACGATCCTATTTTCTTCTATTGATGATAGACTAGAATGAAGTAAGGAGGTTTGCCAGATTGAACTATCATCAAATATTCAAAGCGAGTCTTTATGAATTTAAAAAACTGTCGGCGTTTCGACTGTTGCCTATCGGTAAAGTATTCACTTATGTTTTTGTATTTGTTTTTTTCTTTACCGGTATTTCATTTTCCCGGTTTATTATTGGAGATGATGTATTATTTGACGCCTCTCCAGACTTACAAGAACAAAGTGAAAAAATTGGGCCACTTATTTTTCCGATAGCCTTTATTTTACAATTAGTCATTAGCACATTTTACATTTTCATTCGAGTAAGTGCTTTTGCTTATATTGGTTCACTTATGATGAAATTAATGAAAAGACGCGGTCAGTACCTTCATATATGGAGAACTTCTGCTATCGCGATGACACTACCTATATTGATAACGATTGTACTCGACTTTTTTCCGGAACTTAAAAGTAGTGGTTTAATTATTTCATCAATTATTCATCTCACTTACATTGTCCTTGCAATAAAGTATTACCCGAAACAACCTCAGTTACAACGTAATCATTAATATTTTTTATCAATTTAAGAATAATTCCTTCTCTAGAACATAAAGTTCCAGAAGGGGGAATTTAAATGAGAATATTACTTTTAGCCGCAGCAATTTTTTTAACCATTCATTTTATTCGCGTTGATTTTGTTGAAGGGACAATCCCTCAACAACTAACAGAAGAAAATCAGGTGCTATGTGAAGATGAAACCCATTCGATTCCTGTAACGTCTATACATGGGGATACGATTGAATCTTTATTTGCACTTTATCCAGATGCTGAAATTAGTTTTATAGATAGATTAGAACAATTCTACACGTTAAATCCTCACCTTAAATTACAAGGAATTGTTGGTGGAGAAACAATTTTAATACCTCTTTCAAATTCAGAACAGAATAATTGTGAATAAATGAATGATGCATTGGAATTAGGATACATAGGACTGTCAGATAAGCGAGCGAGCTATGAGACATAGTTCAGAGGTCTATAGGATATATAGGTCGGCATCCATAGACAAAGGACACACCGTAATAGGATGCCCTCCCTTTCACCTATTGTCTGCCGTATCTAAACGGTATCCTACGCTTCTAATAATAAGGGTTGTTCCTTGTCTTTTAGTCTGGTTGATTGATAAAATGAACTAAGTACTATCGTTTTAGCTTTTTTAAGGAGTGAACATGAATGAGTGAAATTATACACCGTACGAAAACACGCCCCGTTCGTGTCGGCAATTTAACAATCGGCGGGAACAACGAACTTTTCGTCCAAAGTATGACAACGACAAAAACACATGATGTAGAAGCAACAGTTAAAGAAATTTTGCGACTAGAAGAAGCTGGGGTGCAAATTATTCGAGTTGCCTGCCCAGATGAAAGAGCAGCGAACGCTTTAGGTGAAATTAAAAGACAAATTAACATACCTCTCGTAGTAGATATCCATTTTGATTATAAACTGGCTCTCATTGCGATTGAACAAGGCGTAGATAAAATTCGAATTAACCCGGGGAACATCGGAAGAAGGGAAAAAGTTGAAGCAGTTGTGAATGCTGCAAAAGCAAAAGGAATCCCTATTCGAATCGGTGTTAACGCCGGATCTCTAGAGCGAAAAATTCTAGAAAAATATGGCTATCCAACGGCAGATGGAATGGTAGAAAGTGCGCTCCATCACATTAAAATTTTAGAAGATCTTGATTTCCATGATATTATTGTTTCCCTAAAAGCTTCAGATGTAAACTTAGCTGTTGAAGCTTATATGAAGGCGGCAGCTGCGTTCGACTATCCCCTACATTTAGGGATTACGGAATCCGGAACGCAATTTGCGGGAACTGTTAAAAGTTCAGCGGGTCTCGGAACATTATTGTCCGCTGGGATTGGAAACACACTACGTGTATCTCTAAGTGCTGACCCAGTTGAAGAAGTAAAAGTGGGAAGAGAATTACTAAAAGTATTCGGACTTTCTTCAGATGCAGCTACTTTAATTTCATGCCCGACATGCGGAAGAATTGAAATTGATTTAATTAGCATTGCGAATGAAGTGGAAGAATACATCTCAAATATTAAAGCACCTCTGAAAGTTGCTGTTCTTGGTTGCGCAGTTAACGGGCCTGGAGAAGCACGTGAAGCCGATATTGGAATTGCAGGTGCCCGTGGGGAAGGCTTACTCTTCATGAAAGGTAAAACTGTTCGTAAAGTACCTGAAGAAACAATGGTGGAAGAGTTGAAGATTGAAATCGACAAGCTAGCAGAAGAGTATTTTGAAAAGAAACGTCAAGAAGAATTAGCATTACAAGCGGAGGTTCAAAATTGAAACCTTTCCGTTTTGGGATCGATATTGACGGCACAGTAACTTGTCCGACCTCTCTACTTCCCCATATTAATAAAGCCTATAATCTTAACTTAGTGCTCGATGATATTAAGGAATATGACTTAACAAAAGCATTCTCAGTCGATGAAAAACAGTTTTATACATGGTATAAAACTGTTGAGAGTGAGATTTATGACACTTCTCCTCCTCAAGAGTATGCAAAAAAAGTATTAGATGCTTGGAATAATCACTATGAATTGTTTTACATTTCTGCACGTGGGGAAAACGTTTTTAATACAACGACGAACTGGTTTGAACGAGAAGCTATTCCCTATGACCATATAGAACTCATTGGTAGTCATTATAAAATAGAAGCCGCAAAGAAACATGGTGTTCATGCTTTCTTTGAAGATAAACATGATAATGCTGTTGACATCCACGAGGAGCTGGATATTCCGGTACTCTTATTCGATACACCTTATAATCGAAAACCGATTCCAGAAGGCGTCATACGTGTTACAAATTGGCAAGAAGCGAATGAATGGATTGGAAATCTTTTCCCAATCACTCCATCAAACGAATAAAAACAAAACGGTGTTCAAACAACTTAATGTTTGAACACCGTTTTTTATACAGTTCATTAACTCGCAATACATTGTGGACACTTGCCGTATACTTCAAATTTATGTGATTCTATCTCATAATTTGAAAGATCGATGGAAAGGATGTCCATGGGACACTCAGGAATGTTGCGTGTCACACCACATAACGTACAAATAAAATGATGATGGTGCACGCCGGGTTCACAATGCATTCTGAAATGGCGCTCTCCAGTTAATTCAGTTTCCTCTAAAATTCCGAGCTCCGTAAAAGTTGCTAAATTTCTATAGATAGTATCAAAGCTTATCCCGGGATTATCTTTTTCCATATGAAGCTTCACGTCACCCGCGGTTAAATAGCGGTTATGTGCAGCGAAAAATTGAAGAATCACATCCCGATTCTTCGTTCGTTTGAATTCGTTTTTTTGAAGGATTTTCCACGCCTCATCTAAATTCATGCGACTTCCTCCTTCTCCAGAAGAATATTTCTTTCACCACGGATTTTTTTCCAACCGATGACAAGCAGCAGTAATAGTATCGATGTCACAACAATCGTCCCACCTGGGGCTATGTCCAAATAAAAAGCACTTACAAGCCCTATCAAAACCGCCATCTCGCCTAGTACAATCGAATAAATCATCGCACCTTTAAAGCTTTTCGCCAATTGCATGGCGGCTGCAACCGGAACAGTCATTAAAGAAGATACGAGTAGAATACCAACGATTCTCATAGATGCTCCAATGACAAGTGCTGTAATGACCATGAAAAACAATTGAATATAGCGGGCATTAATTCCCGAGACCTTAGAGTACTCTGCATCGAATGATAACACGAAAAGCTCTTTATATAAGAAATAAATAAATGCGATTACAATGATTGCAATTATAATGACAACCATTAAGTCCTGACGACTTACTGCAGAGACAGAGCCAAATAAATAACCAATTAAATCAGCACTAAATCCTTTAGAAAGCGAAATAAATATCGCTCCTAGACCGATTCCCGCCGATAAGATTACTGGAATTGCTAGTTCTTCGTAATGTCTGTACATGCCTCTTAATTTTTCGATTAGAAGTGACCCGCCAACGGCAGTTCCAATTCCAAAATAAACAGGATTTAATGCACTAAAAAAAAGTACCTGTTGACTTAAAAAAAGACTTCCAGCAATCCCCGCAAGCGCTACATGACTCAATGCATCTGCGATAAGTGCAAGTCGTCTCACGACAATAAATAACCCTAATAACGGGGCAATTAGACCGATGATAATTCCAGACAGGAAAGCATTTTGTAAAAATTCATAAGATAAAATTGCTTCAATCATTCATTTGTCCCCCTTCATATTGGTGGACACGTCTCACTGGATGACCATACCATTTTGAGATTTCTTCAGTTCCCATCCTGTGAAATTCGGACTGCATTCCATGAAAATGGATAGAACGATTTAAGCAAGCGACGTGTGTAGCCAGTTCAGTAACAATATCAACTTCATGCGTAACAAGTAAAATTGCAATCCCGTGTTCACCGTTTAGCCTGTTCAGCATAGAATAAAACGATGCGACATTTTGTTGGTCTATTCCAACTGTTGGTTCATCCATTACTAAAAGTTTCGGCTCACCTGCAAGTGCCCTTGCGATAAAAACGCGTTGTTGTTGTCCCCCGGATAATTCACCAATATTATTACGCGCAAAATTCTCCATACCGACAACTTTAAGTGCAGTTATCGCTTTTTCATGATCATGTTTTGAAAATCGTTTAAAAAGTCCTTTTTTACGTGTAAGCCCACTGCGCACAACTTCCAAAACAGTTGCTGGGAAACCGCTATTAAAAGAATTCGATTTTTGCGAAACATAACCAATCAGCTCTCGATGCCGAAAACGCTCGATATCATCACCAAAAAGTTTAATAGATCCCCTATCTGGTTTCAGTAAACCTAAAATAATATTAATGAGCGTTGATTTTCCTGAACCATTCGGACCAATTAATGCCCAAAACTCACCTTCTTTAAGTTTGAAATCAATATGTTCAAGGACGACACGTTGTTCATAACTAAAGTTAACGTCCTTCAGTTCAATAAGTGTGTTCATAAAGTAGTTCCCTTCCACGTAATCGAAATCATTACGATTAATAAAAAAATTATAACTGAAAATGGCTTTGGATTCAACCAATTAAGAAAGAGGGATTGTGAAATGGATTTTGTTCAGTTTCTAAATGAAGTGAAAATGAGCAGTGATCGTGAAGTTCAATCAATTGCATCTTCCTACGGGGTAGACTTTTCAATTTCAGAAATTAGAGCGCTACGGCCATTATTAGACGATATTTCTTTTCATTGGATTTTCACAGGAATTCCCGATAGTTTTGTCTATAAAGTACAACAAGTAATTGGGGCATCGAAAACAGATGATCTACTTAAAATGTATATAAACGCTACACGTCGGTAAGTGACTATCTCTTATTATGAATAGAGCAATCATTATTCTATCTCCATCATTTTACAAGTGAAAAGCCCATCCAAGCGATGGGCTTTTTCATTTTAAGACTGTTTCAGTTGTTCAATCTTTTCAGGTTGATAAATTCCTTCTCGTAACATTTCAATTTCCACTTGATAAGGTGCATGTTTCTTTTTAGGATCAACACCTACGAACGGTGTTTCTAATATCTTCGGAATGTCTACGAAGTCTGAATGATGAACGATATTATGGAGTGCATCAAAACCGATATATCCAAATCCAAGATTTTCGTGGCGGTCCTTGCCTGCTCCACGTTCATTTTTACTATCATTAACGTGAATAACTGAAATACGTTCTTTTCCAATGAGACTATCAAACTCATGAAGTACGTCATCAAATTGGTTTACAATGTCGTAACCAGCATCATGAACGTGACACGTATCAAAACAAACAGACAGTCTTTCGTTATGGGTAACACCATCTATTATTCTCGCGATTTCTTCAAAATTTCTACCAATCTCTGTTCCTTTGCCTGCCATTGTTTCTAATGCTATTTTAACAGGATAATCTTGTGAAAGGACTTCATTTAAGCCTTCAATAATTTTCGCAATTCCTTGATCGACCCCAGCGCCGACATGTGCACCCGGATGTAAAACAATTTGATTCACGCCGAGTGCAGCAGTTCGCTCGATTTCTTGTTGTAAAAAATCAACGCCAAGTTGGAATGTTGCCGGTTTCGTCGTATTTGCGATATTAATAATATACGGTGCATGCACGACAACATTTGAAATGCCATGTTCTGCCATATGTGCTTGGCCAGCTTCAATATTTAGTTCCTCAACAGGCTTTCTCCGTGTATTTTGAGGAGCGCCTGTATAAATCATAAAAGTAGTTGCTCCGTACTTAACAGCATCCTCACTTGAGCCAAGCAACATTTTCTTGCCACTCATTGATACGTGTGAGCCTAGGAGCAATGATTGTTTTTTCGTCATTTTCTTCGTTGCTTTCTCCTTTCTTGTCTCTTAAAGTTTTCAATTTGTTTCGCCATTTTCTTTTTATATCCAGGCTTTACTTTTTTAGGTTTTCGTACAAAAGCCACTGCTTGACGGTCAATTTCATCGAATTGTTTCGTACGTTTTTTCCGGGCGTGACGTTCTTTCACTTCACTCCACTCGCCATTTTTGACATCTTCATGAACGAATGGAATGCCTAGTTTTTCGATATTCGTTATTTTATCTTCATCCGTCGGTTCGTAAAGCGTAATTGCGTGTCCTTCAAGCCCCGCTCTTGCTGTACGTCCTACACGGTGGATAAAAAATTCTAGATCGTCGGGGATTTCGAAATTAATCACATGGCTTACACCTGGAATATCAATCCCTCTAGCCGCTAAATCTGTCGCCACGATATATTCAAATTCTAAATCACGAACTCTTCTCATCATGCGCGTCCGTTCACGTGGAGATAAATCTCCATGGATTCTTCCCGTTTTAATCCCTTCATGTTCCAAAAAGCTTGCAAGCTCTTCCGCATTTTTACGTGTATTGGTAAAAATAATCGCCAAATAGGGTGTAATACTTTCAAGTACTTGCAATAATTTTTTCTCTTTTTTCATACTTCGTACTGGAACAAGTGAATAATGGATGCCTTCCGTGAAGGATTGACGCTTACCTATTTTAATATGTGCAGGTGATTCCATATACTTATTGAGAAATGGTTTGAGTTTTTCCGGAATTGTCGCTGAAAAAACAAACATTTCAAGATGCTCAGGCATTCTGGATGCAAATTTATCGATGTCCTCAATAAAGCCCATATCAAATGCGAGATCTGCTTCATCGATTACAAGCATATTTGCCGTATGGACTAAAAGTGTATTACTTTGTGCCATATCATTAATTCTGCCTGGCGTTCCAACTACAATGTGCGGGTTAGATTTTAAACGGCTTGCAGCACGCTCTTTATCTGTTCCCCCAATTAAAATAGCTGAACGAATTTCAGTGCCTTCTGTCAACTTTAACAATTCATCATATAATTGAGCCCCAAGTTCTCGAGTTGGCGCGGTAATGATTGCTTGCAAGTCGTTCGAACTTTCATTTATACGCTCTACAATTGGAATAAGAAAACTATGTGATTTTCCAGTTCCAGTATGTGCTTGTCCAATCGCTGATGTACCTCTTAATATAAGCGGTATCATCTCTTTTTGAATTGGTGTTGGATTTTCAAAACCAAGTTTTCGAATTGCTTCCCGAAGAAATGGTTGAAAGTTATAATCAGTGAATTTAGACATAATGATGCCTCCTTACTTATTGTCTATTGTAACATGATTCTGTCCCATCGTATGTCTTTTTCGCATACGATAAGATATGAAAGTTTATTCAGATTTAATGAAAGGAGTTTTATTGTGAGATACGAATCATTTTATCCGTTCGCACACAACCAGCCACCTCATATGAGGCAACAATATTTCAACCCGAATATGCATTATTTACCCCCTGTCCAAAATCAGGGACCACCGCAAGCCATGGGGGCGCCACAAGCCATGGGGGCGCCACAAGCACCAAACAATAGTATACCAGGTCAAACCGGAGGGCAAGGACCATCCAAACTAGATGCTTATATGGAAACGGCAGATCGCTTTTTAAATACGGCCCAACAATTCGCTCCCATCGTTCAACAGGTTGCCCCAATGATTAGTAATTTACCTGCAATGTGGAGATTATACAAAGGATTTCAATCTATGCCAAATGCAGGTGCATCTAACCTAGCCAGTCAAACTGCATCCGCGGCTCAGTCGGTAGCTCAGTCGTCGGCGCAAGCGGCTAGTACAACTGCTTCCGTACCTAGAATATTCCAACCGCCTAGCCCTTAACTTTGAACAACGATTCTAACTCCGCTATAATAGAATATAGAATCCTATTAGAGGAGTGAGTTGGATGAAAGTGTTGAAGATTACCCCGAGAGGTTATTGTTATGGGGTTGTCGATGCAATGATTATCGCACGAAATGCGGCGCTCGACAAAACATTACCGAGACCCATTTATATATTAGGAATGATTGTTCATAACAAACACGTTACGGACGCATTTGAAGAAGATGGGATTATTACATTAGACGGAAAAAACCGTTTAGAAATTTTAGAGAAAGCCGAAAAAGGAACAGTTATTTTCACGGCTCATGGCGTTTCACCAGCTGTCAGGGAATTAGCAAAAAGAAAAGGTCTAGTTTCGATTGATGCAACATGCCCAGATGTTACGGTAACGCATGATTTAATTGCAGAGAAAACTGCTGAAGGCTATGATATCATTTATATTGGAAAACGTTACCACCCCGAGCCAGAAGGTGCTATGGGCGTGGCACCAGATAAGGTACACTTAATTGAAACACCCGAAGACATCGAAAGTTTAAATGTCGATAATGACAAGTTGCTTGTTACAAACCAAACGACGATGAGTCAATGGGATGTCGCACATTTAATGGAAGCGCTGAAAGAAAAATATCCACATATCGAGCAGCATAAAGAAATTTGTTTAGCAACTCAGGTTAGACAAGAAGCAGTTGCAGAACAAGCAGGAGAAGCTGACTTACTCATCGTTGTTGGAGACCCATCTAGCAACAACTCGAACCGCTTAACGCAAGTCTCTGTAGAAATTGCAAATACACCTTCATATCGAGTATCTGACGTCTCAGAAATCGATATTAGTTGGCTAGAAGGTATTGAAACAGTTGCGGTGACTGCAGGTGCATCAACACCTACAATTGTTGTGCGTGAAGTCATGCAATTTTTAGAGAAATTCGATCCAGAAGATCCTTCTACTCATATACCTGAGAAAAAATTCGAGTTAAATAAAATTTTACCAAGGATTAAAAATCCGACACCGGTAGAACGTATTGAACCGTACGTATAAATTGTTCAACAAAAAATCGGTCTCTTAATTAACAAGAGACCGATTTTTCACGTCTAATTTTAGGCGATAACTGCATTGGATAGACAGTTTTTCTATTTAAACTGGAATGGCTCTGTAATCACTTCAGATTTGATGAAGTTGACAGCAAACTTAGCCTCATCGCACGCTTGTTGCATATAATTTGCGACACCTTCAATCATTACTTTTTCTATATTATGACCAGGATCTACAACAGCCAGATTAATCGATTCGGCATCATGCGCAACATGATAATAAAGATCTCCAGTTACAAGTACGTCAGCGCCACTTCTTTTCGCAGCATGAATGTACTTATTGCCATCGCCACCTAAGACAGCGACTTTGCGAATCATTTTCTTCGGATTGCCGACGAATCGTAACGCTGGCACTTGAAAGATGTCTTTCACTCCCGACGCAAATGCATCCAACGTAAGAGGTTCTTCTAGTTCTCCAACTCTTCCTAAACCGAGCGTATTCCCCCGTTGTTCAAGTTTTATCAGGTCATATGCTGGTTCTTCGTATGGGTGAGCATTTAACATCGCTTTTAATACGCGATTCCGAACCGTTGCTGGCACAATCACTTCAATTTTTTCCTCAGCAACAACCTCTTCCTTACCTACTTGACCAATATATGGATTTGCATTGTCTACAGGTGTAAAACGCCCAGCCCCTTCAGATGTAAAGCTGCATGCCGTATATTCACCGATAGCCCCGGAACCAGCATGTCCTAAAGCTGTACGCATTTCTTCTGCATGTGTTACAGGACAAAATACAATCATTTTATAAAGCGCTTCTGAGTAGGTTTGTTCCATCACCTTTGTGTTAACGAGGCCAAGTTTTCCTGCAAGCATATCATTTACGCCGCCTTTTGCAACATCTAAATTCGTATGTGCTGCGTAAATGGTAATATCATGTTTAATACATTTTTCAAACATACGACCTTGTACGGTATCTGTCGCAATGTTTTTTAATGGTTTAAAAATTGGCGGGTGATGAGCGATAATTAGGCTTGCTCCTACTTCAATGGCTTCATCCACAACCTGTTCATTCACATCGAGCGTTACAAGCACTTTATCGACTGGGCGATTCAATTGACCTATATGAACCCCCACAGGATCTCCTTCAAGTGCATAAGATTTTGGTGACCATTGTTCGAATAAATGAATGATTTCATGGCCATTTACATTTTTCACTTCTGCAACACCTCTTCTACTAATTGAATCTGATTATTTAATTGGTCTCTCTTCTCTTCAACAATTGGATTATTTTTCGCATCACCCAAAGATTGTACGATATGTTTCCATTGTTTGATTTCGTGTTGCCATTTCTCATTAAATACTTCATCTTTTTCTTTTGATAGAATCGGTCCTAACAAAAGGTCTGTTTCGCTGTAGGAAGCATTTCCTTTCTCTAAGACAACGACTTCATAAATTTTACCGTCTTCTTTTAGAATCTTTTCATCGATGATTGACCAGCCATTGTCTACTGACCATTCCCGAATTGCTTTTGCATGAATATTCGGTTGTGTAATGATGCGCTTAACCGATGTTAAGAGCGACTTCCCTTCTTCTAAAATCTTAGCGATTAAAGGGCCTCCCATACCAGCAATACTAACTGTATCTACACCATCCCCGTCTTGGATGGCAAATAGACCATTTGCTAACCTTACCGTAACAGCATCCGACACATTTTCACGCTGAACATTTTTTACTGCGGATTCATAAGGTCCTTTTACAACCTCCCCCGCAACTGCTTTTTGTATAACACCTTTTTGAACAAGATATGTCGGTAAGTAAGCGTGATCACTACCGATATCCGCGAGAATCGCATCTTGCTTAACATAAGAAGCTACAACCTGTAATCTTTTTGATAAATTTATCATTAAACCAACTCCATCTCTATCTTTGAAATAAAAAAGCATCTATCAGTAGTTTGTCCTACTGATAGATGGCTTTTCTTATTGGTGTGATTATTCAAGCGATAAAATATAGTCCGCCATTGCATCTAAATCAGCATCTGGAACTAGACCACCTGGCATTCCACCATCTGTACCGTTTTTCATAATGTCTTTAAGCTCTTCTTTAGATAAAGCAGTGCCTACTAATCCCGGTGCTCCTCCACCTTCTAGGTTTCCACCGTGACAAGAAACACATTTCGCATTTGAAAAAGATTCCGCATCAAAGTCAGCTGCTACTTCTGCATTTTCAGTATCGGCATTTGCGATTTCATCTTTTTGGTCAAGTCCGTATAAGGACATGAAGAAGATAAGTCCAATTCCTAATCCCATGATTAGGAGAAAAGGGACTATCGGATTCTTACCCATCGAATAACCCTCCTTATCAACATCAATTCTGTAATAAATATAGTACACAACTATTATTGTACTGTATATACTACTAAACTGAAAGCGATTTCCAGAAATTATTCATCGGTTCACACATTTTTGACAAAAAGTTCACAATTTAGCACCCGATAAGTCTAGCAATCACCATTCGTTGAACTTCCGAGGTACCTTCACCTATTTCCAATAGTTTTGCATCACGCATATATCGCTCAACTTCATATTCTTTCATATAACCATAGCCGCCATGAATTTGAATTGCTTCATTTGCGATTTCCATCGCAATTTCAGAAGCATATAATTTACACATTGCCGCTTCTTTCGTAAACGGACGACCTTGATCTTTCAACCATGCTGCTTTATAAACCATGTTTCGAGCCAACTCAATTTTCATTGCCATATCAGCTAATTTAAATTGAGTAATTTGAAATTGCGATAAAGTTTTCCCAAACTGCTTACGTTCTTTTGAATACTGTAATGCGCGATCAAAAGCCGCTTGAGCAATTCCGACAGCCATTGCTCCGATACCTATTCTCCCGCCATCTAACGTCACTAGAAACTGTTTAAATCCGTTTCCGCGCTCTCCGAGTAAATTTTCCTTTGGTACTCGAACATTATCCAAAACAAGCTCTGTCGTATTGGAAGCATTTAAACCCATTTTCTCATAATTATCGATGATTTTAAATCCATCGGCATTTGTCGGGACGATAATTGCACTAATTTCTTTTTTACCATCCTTAATATCTGTGACAGCTGTTAATGCTAAATGGTTCGCATAACTTGCATTCGTTATATATACTTTTGAACCGTTAATAATGAAATTATTGCCATCTTCTTTCGCAGTCGTTTGCGTCCCCCCCGCATCAGATCCTGCATTTGGTTCAGTTAATCCGAAAGCGCCAAAAGATTCGCCAGTACAAATCGGCGTTAGATACTTTTCTTTTTGCTCCTCTGTTCCGAATAAGTGTAGTGGTGCGCCCCCTAAAGAAATATGAGCTGAATAGGTAATCCCTGTCGAAGCACATGCACGGCTTAATTCTTCCGTTACAATAGCAAAACTGATTGTATCAGCTCCGCCTCCCCCATATTGTTCCGGAAATGGTAAGCCCATCATGCCCATTTCTGAAAGCTTCTTAAAAATTTCGATTGGAAATTCTTTTGTTCGATCCCGTTCTACTGCCCCCGGTGCAACTTCTTCAGTCGAAAACTCATGAATCATTTTCTTAATCATTTGTTGTTCTTCTGTTAAATCAAAATTCAACTTTCCCATCCCCTTTTCCGTTAACACTTACAATTACCATTATAACGAATAGTCGGACTGTTTAACAACCTGGCAACTAATAAAAAATTAATTCAGAATTAAAAGACTAGGTATGCTATAATACATATAAGCCCTATTGCACCTGAAAGTGTAAAATATAACAACTTTAATAAACGACCCGCAAACAGCCAAATGACGCAATTGAATATGAGCAAACTAATCAAAATTATCGGTTGTTGAGAAAAAAACACCGACCATAATTTCAGTGACATGAGTAATAATAACAGTGCAATTACTATATAGATGGTCGGCAAGATAATCGATTGTTTGCTAGATTTGAAAGTTGCAAAACTTAATAAAATAATAATACCGATAGCGCCAAATAATAATGCGAACTTATTATCGATAAATAGCATGACCATAGCTAAAAGAATACCGATGAATAGGATGAACAGTACCGAAAGTTTTTGTTTCTTTTTTTCCTTATGTAAGATAGAAGAAGTAATGTTCCCTTCTTCTTTATGTTGTTCATCACCCTGCGCGTATAAAGTTGTAAGAAAATCACAATAACGCCCTGGTAACAAATTGTTTTGTTTCCAGTATTTAATTTCGGAAAGAATAATTTTTTTCCTATGTTCATTCATAAAATCATCACCTCCGAATAATAGCAAAAGACGACATCCCTAAGCTTTAAAAAAGCACCGGCTAGAGAAACGCCGATGCTTTTGTTAGGTTGTTTTTTATTCTAAGAAATCTTTAAGACGTTTACTTCTTGACGGGTGTCTTAATTTACGTAATGCCTTCGCCTCAATTTGACGAATTCGTTCACGCGTTACGCCAAATACACGCCCCACTTCTTCAAGTGTTCTTGTGCGTCCATCGTCGAGACCGAATCGAAGACGAAGTACATTTTCCTCTCGATCCGTTAATGTATCAAGCACATCTTCAAGTTGTTCTTTTAATAACTCGTAAGCAGCGTGATCTGAAGGAGACTGTGCCTCAGAGTCTTCGATAAAATCACCTAAATGAGAATCGTCTTCTTCACCAATTGGTGTTTCGAGAGAGACAGGTTCTTGTGAGATTTTCAAAATTTCACGGACTCTATCTGCGGTCAATTCCATTTCTTCACCAATTTCTTCAGGTGTAGGTTCGCGTCCTAGATCTTGCAGTAATTGACGTTGAACACGAATTAATTTGTTAATCGTTTCCACCATATGAACTGGAATACGAATTGTTCTTGCTTGGTCTGCAATCGCACGTGTAATTGCTTGACGAATCCACCATGTCGCATACGTACTGAATTTAAATCCTTTTGTATGGTCAAATTTTTCGACTGCCTTAATAAGTCCCATGTTTCCTTCTTGAATTAAATCCAGGAAAAGCATGCCGCGACCTACATAACGCTTAGCAATACTGACAACCAGTCGTAAGTTTGCTTCTGCTAATTCTTTACTAGCTTCCTCGTCACCTTCAATGATACGCTTCGCAAGTGCAACTTCTTCATCACCGGTCAATAGTTCAACACGGCCAATTTCTTTTAAGTACATACGAACGGGATCATTAATTTTGACGCCAGGAGGGACGCTTAAATCATTTAAATCCATTTTGGAATCGTCTTCTTCTTTTGCTTTCTTTGAAGCATTTTCCTCTTCTTCATCATCTGATTCTCGGTCCATTTCTACCCCTTCAGCTTCAAGCAAGTCAAGGAATTCCTCAAATTGTTCTGGTTCCATTTCAAATTGTGATAATTTATCTGTTACTTCATCAAGTGTAAGTTCACCTGTTTTCTTCCCTGCTTCCACTAACTGCTGCTGCACTTCTTTTAATGTTAATTCTACTTTAACTTCTGATGAAATATCTTTTTTACTCATCTTACCCGTTCCTCCTCCTAACACCGGATTATGGCTACAAAGCCGCTAATGAATTTCGAAGCTGAATAATTTCCCTGGCCAGCTCCAGCGCCCGGGTATGATTATTGACTCTTTCTGCTTCTTTAGATTCGTGCATTTTTTCTTGGATAGCTATTTCTATCCGCTTTTTTTCAAGATGGATTATACAATCTTCAATTTCCTTTTCAGCATGGTCAGAATCAGATTCCAACAGCGCAGCTTCAAGGACTAATTTTCTTAACTCGCGATCTTCTATGGATTCAGCAAAACGGTGAAAATCTGGTTTTTTATATTGCTCGTAAAATCCGGCAAGACGTACGAATATCGTTGCGTAATCTTCATGAAAAAACACTTCTCTTTTTTCTTCTTTGAAGCGATCAAAAAGAGAGCCGTCATTTAGTAAATGGTGCAATAACAATCTCTCTGCTCGTTCAGTTCCCGTTTTTTGTCGAGTTTTAGGAACTGACGGCATGTTTCTGCTCTCTACAGTAGGAGACATAGAATCGGCTTTCGCCTGCCTTGCCCGATTTCCCGCCATTTTGATAAACTGTTGGTTAATCGCCTCAACTGAAACATTGGTCTCCTCCGATAATTGTCGGATATATAAATCCCTTTCCACTGGAGACGGGCGTAACGCTAATTCTTCTAGTACTTCGTGAATGAATTGCAATACATCGTTTTCATAGGATAGGTTTTTAGACCGTTTTGCATACGCCATAATAAATGACATGTATGAGTGTGGATTTCCGATAATTTGTTCACGGAAAGCTTCACCGCCATATTCTTGAATAAATTCATCCGGATCCATATCATTTGGCAAAAGTGCGATACGAATGTTCATCCCGTTTGCGTTGGCAATTGTCGCAAACCGCTTCGCGGCTTCCCAACCAGCACTATCACCGTCACAACAAATAATTAATTCTTTCGCAATTCTTTTTAGTTTTAACAAATGTGATTCGGAAAGAGACGTTCCCATAATTGCTACAGAATTTCCGACATCAACATGGTCTGCGGAGATCGTATCCATAAAACCTTCAAACAGTATTACTTTACCCGTTTTTCTTATGTTAAGACGTGCATTGTGCAAATTATATAATACTTTACCCTTTTCAAATATCGGCGTCTCAGGACTATTCAAGTATTTTGCAACTTCTTTATCCTCATAAAGGGAGCGTCCGGAAAAAGCGATGACGTTTCCAGTATCATCCCAAAGCGGAAACATAATACGTCCACGGAATCTGTCAAAATAGCCTGTCCCATCGTCTTTCATAATACAAAGTCCTGAACGTTCCATTTCCTGCATATTAAAGCCTTTTCTTTTTAATAAGCCAGATAATGCTTCAAAATCATCTAATGCCCATCCGATACCATATTTTTCTATACTTGCCCTCGAGAATCCTCTTTTTTCAAGATATTCTAGTGCTTTTTCACCTTCGACAGTATTTAAGAGTATATGGCTATAAAAATTAGTCGCAAGTGCGTGTGCGTCCATCATCTGTTTAAACTCTTGTTGATTAGTATGACCCGAGCCGCCTACCGGTATAACATCTATCCCGACACCAATTCGTTCGGCTAGTTTACTGATTGTCTCAGTAAAAGTGCGACTTTCAAGATCCATGACAAAAGTAATTGCATTTCCGCTTGCACCGCAACCAAAACAGTGGAAGAGCTGTTTATCTTCTGAAACCGAAAAGGATGGTGTATTTTCGCCGTGGAAAGGACAAAGACCGAACCAGTTTTTCCCTCTCTTCGTTAATTGAATATATTCACCAATTAAATCGACAATATCCGTTTTCGTGCGTATTTCCTCAATCATTTCTTCCGGAATTCTTGCCATTCAATCACCATTTCCTACTCATTTCTCGCTATATTTACTTAGTTCGAGATTTTATTCAAAAACCCTTCTTTTTTCGACATTTTTTAAAATAAATTTTCATAACATCGCATCATCATTCTTATAATGGTACTTATTTGCTTTTTTAATACTAGTAAAATACTATAAATCGACTTTGACATCACATACACATTTATTTGCGTCAAATTGATTTTTGCTGGAGACGGACGCTTTTCACGTGCATAGCTTCAATGATACGCTTAAATATAAACGAATAATAGAACATTTTTTCATTCTAGTATCCAGATAAAGTAAGTATAGAATTAACTACATGCTTAGATAGGAGCAATCTACTATAAAAGAAAAGTCTTATAATATAATTCCGTTCACCTTCGAAACTACCATTCTACATGATAGCACAAAATAATCCAAATGGTAGATATATTGCTTAATGAAAAGCCATATTCCCGAAAAGAAGAACCTGTCCATCACTTATAAATGGAAGGTCCTTCTTGTTATCTACTATTTGCTTGCAATTCAGTAATAATGACATTCGCCGTTTCTTCAACTGCACGATTTGTTACATCGATAACCGTACAACCAATATTATCAATCACAGCATTAAAATGCGAAATTTCTTCTTCAATTCTTTCAAACCGTGCGTAATTGGCATCGTCTTTTAAACCAAGCGCTTTAAGTCGTTCTTTACGGATTGAATTTAACTTTTGAGGCGAAATAACGAGCGCGAAGCACTTCTTTGGATCAATTTTAAATAATTCTTCAGGTGGCTCGACCTCTGGCACGAGTGGTACATTTGCAACTTTCAATCGTTGATGTGCCAAATACTGCGACAAAGGGGTTTTAGATGTTCTAGAAACACCAATGAGGACAATATCTGCTTTTAAGATTCCCCGTGGATCTCGACCATCGTCGTATTTCACGGCAAATTCAATGGCATCAATTTTTTTGAAATAGTCTTCATCTAGTTGTCTAACAAGTCCAGGCTCTTCTAAGGGTTTTTCACCCAATTCAATACCAAGTTGCTCTACAATTGGTCCTAGTAAATCGATACAGTTAATCCCAGCTTCTTGGCATTCTTTTTTTATTTTTTTTCGCATACAGCTTTTTACAAGGGTGTAAACAATTACTGCCTGTTGCGCTTTGGCTAAATATACAATTTCGTTTAACTGCGTTTCATCTTCAATATGTGAAAATCGCTTTAGCGAGACTGTTTCAAGTCCTTCTCTAAATTGACTAGCTGCCGCCTTTGCAACGAGCTCAGCAGTTTCACCAACGGAGTCAGAAACGATGAACATCGTTAGTTTTTTCATATTGTCCTCCTACAATTCGTGGTCATCCGCAAGAGATAAAAAGGCCGCGGTAATGTTTGTTTTCGTGATTCGACCAACAACTTCCAGTCCATCGCCTGTATCTTGAATAACTGGCAAGGAATCTATTTGTTTATCAATCATTAATTTAGAAGCCATTAATAATGTATCTTGCTTTGTACAATAAGTAATATTTGGCATTCGTGTCATAATGATATGAACGGGAACTTTTTCGGATTCTTTGTTTCCAATCGTCGCTCTTAATAAATCCTTACGCGATAACACGCCTGTAAGTAAAGATGATTTATCGACAACAAATAACGTTCCGACATCCTCCAAAAACATATGACAGATTGCATCATATACCGATAAACTTTCCGATACAACAACTGGCATTGATTGGAAATCACCGACCTTCATGGCATTCATGCTATCCGATATTGACTGTGTAGGTTTTTTTCCTGCATAAAAATAGCCAACACGTGGTCTAGCATCTAAATAGCCGGCCATTGTTAAAATTGCAAGATCCGGACGGATGGTTGCGCGTACAAGATTTAACCGTACTGCAATCTGTTCTCCCGTTATCGGGCCGTTCTCTTTGACAATAGCAAGAATGTCCATTTGGCGCTTGTTCAGTTCCATATGTCACCGCCTTCAGTGTTCATTACGTTAAATTGAAATTATGCTTTGCACTATTTTTCGATTTTCCATTACTTAATTATTATATATGAAAATGCTCCTAATTGCTAAGAAAGCGGAACCATGCTACAATAAGTTTTGAATTAGCAACATCCTTTTGGACAATCTTTCGTAATAAATCATGAATACACAATTCATATATATTTAAAATTATAGGCGTTGAAGGGAAATAAAGTATTATCTACAACGAGCGAGTAGGGACAGTGAGAGCCTACACTAGATAAGAAAAGGCATCCTGGAGCTATTCACTTTTTAAAGAGGGCTATTATTTAGCCAATCGGGGTGGAACCGCGGGTCATAATGCACTCGTCCTCGGACATGATGTCCAGGGATGTGTGCATATTTTTTTTGAAAGGAATGTTGATTAAATGGAAAAAATCGTTAACTTAGCAAAGGCGAGAGGGTTTGTTTTCCCAGGCTCTGAGGTTTATGGAGGTCTAGCAAATACGTGGGATTATGGTCCACTAGGGATTGAATTGAAAAACAATATTAAAAAAGCATGGTGGCAAAAATTCGTTCAAGAATCACCGCATAACGTTGGACTTGATGCAGCGATTTTAATGAATCCAAAAGTTTGGGAAGCATCAGGTCACACTAGCAACTTTAACGACCCGATGATTGACTGTAAAAAGTGTAAATCACGTCACCGTGTTGACAAATTAATTGAAGATGCATTAGAAGCAAAAGGAATGGAAATTGTTGTTGATGGACTTCCATTTGAAAAAATGAATGAACTACTTAATGAGCATGAAATTACATGTCCTTCATGTGGTGCACTTGATTACACTGACATTCGTCAATTTAACTTAATGTTTAAAACGTCACAAGGTGTAACTGATTCTTCGGCAAACGACATTTATATGCGTCCTGAAACTGCACAAGGTATTTTCGTGAACTTTAAAAACGTTCAACGTTCAATGCGTAAAAGAATGCCTTTCGGAATCGCACAAATTGGTAAAAGTTTCCGTAACGAAATTACACCAGGAAACTTCACATTCCGTACACGTGAATTTGAACAGATGGAATTAGAGTTTTTCTGTAAACCAGGTGAAGATGGCGAATGGTATGAATACTGGCGCGAATTCTCTAAAAACTGGTTACTGAGCCTTGGGATGACTGAGGAAAATATTCGCCTGCGTGATCACACGGAAGATGAACTTTCCCACTACTCAAAAGGAACAGTAGATATTGAATACAAGTTCCCATTTGGTTGGGGTGAACTATGGGGAATTGCGAACCGAACAGACTTTGACTTAAAACGTCATATGGAGTTTTCCGGTGAAGACTTCCATTATCAAGACCCTGTTACAAACGAGAAGTTTATTCCTTATTGTATCGAACCTTCACTTGGAGCAGATCGCGTGACGCTTGCATACTTAACGGATGCTTACACAGAAGAAGAGCTTGAGAATGATGATAAACGTACAGTACTACGTTTCCACCCAGCACTAGCACCAATTAAAGCTGCGGTTCTTCCATTGTCGAAAAAACTATCTGAAAGTGCGGATAAAGTATATGCAGAATTACGCAAACACTTCCCGACTCAATACGACGATTCACAATCCATCGGTAGACGCTACCGTCGTCAAGATGAAATTGGGACACCTTTCTGTATCACATATGACTTCGATTCAGAAGAGGATAAACAGGTTACTGTTCGTCACCGTGACTCAATGGAACAAGTAAGAATGCCAATTGAAGAAGTTGTTCCATACATCCAAAAACACCTTAAATTTTAATTAATGATATAAAAAAATCCGGAAAGCTTAGGAATTATCCTTCGCTTTCCGGATTTTCTTTTTTAGGTAATAATTCTGGCATCGCCTCGAGTTTATCTAAAAAGTTCCTCGATTTAAACCATACGCCTAGCTGTTCATCGTAAATTGTCCTAACAATCTTTTTCATTAACTGTTTTGTATCTTTTTTTAATGATAAATTACCAACTCGATGGATTGGCACGGTATAAAAAGTACGAATCAGCTTTATTTGTGTAGGCGTCAACCTTACAACATAAGTATCTATATGAAAACAACGATGACACAAGAACCCGATTTCTTTAAATGAAAAACCAAACTCCCCATCCGTTGCACCGCAATTCGTACATTCATGCAATACGGGATGAATTCCACCAACTCGTATCATTTTCCATTCAACAAATAGCGTAATTGCCTCGGCATCATATTCCTCATTAATCGCATGTAAAGCATCAGACAATAACTCATACACGCCAGCGACTCGATTATTTTCCTCAGTAAATCGATCAATAATTTCTACGATATAACTGGCATAAGAAGTCGCTTCAAGATCTTCACGAATAAAACGCATCGACTCAATCGGCTCACCTTGCGATAACGTCCCCATCCCACGTCCTTTTCGAATTAGAAAAGAACCGTGGGTAAAAGGTTGCGTAACCGCTGCAAGTTTACTTCTAGGCTTTTTCGCACCTCGGGCCATCACAGTAATTTTACCTGCTTCTTGCGTAAGTAATGTTACAATTTTATTGGATTCGCCATATGGCATCGTCCGAATCACAATCCCTTCCCATTTGCTCAGCAAGGATTGGCCCCTCCTCTATTTAGTTAACCTTCGTCGATTTAATAATCGTCATCATTAAACCCAAACTCTTTTAAACGGGTCGGACGATTACGCCAATCTTTTTGCACTTTCACCCATAATTCAAGAAACACTCTCGAACCTAATAGCATTTCAATATCTTTTCTTGCTTTCGTTCCAATTTCTTTGAGTAAGGCACCTTTTTTTCCAATGACAATTCCTTTTTGTGAATCTCGGTCAACGACAATTGTCGCCATCACATTCACGATGTCTCGGTCCTTCTCACGCTCTATTTGCTCAATCACAACGGCTACGGAGTGTGGGATTTCTTCACGTGTTAAGTGCAGCACCTTTTCTCGAATGAATTCAGAAATAATAAAACGTTCTGGATGGTCAGTAACTTGTTCATCCGGATAATATTTTGGTCCTTCAGGTAAATATGTTTTGAGCGTTTCTAATAATTTCTCGGTATTATTTCCATTTAGCGCAGAAATTGGCACAATTTCCGCAAATTCGTACTCTGATGTATAAGAAACAATTGTTTCTAACAAGTCATCCGGATGCACTAAATCAATTTTATTAATAATCAAAAACACGGGTGTGTCCGTATTTTTTAACATCTCAATAATAAAACGATCCCCTGGCCCGATTTTTTGTTCTGCGTTTACCATAAACATGATGATATCGACTTCTGACAGCGTATTACGTGCTACCTTCACCATGAAGTCGCCAAGTCTATGTTTTGGTTTGTGAATCCCTGGTGTATCAATATAAATCATTTGTGCGTCATCTGTCGTAACAACGCCTTGCACTTTATTCCGTGTCGTTTGCGGTTTATCACTCATAATGGCAATTTTTTGTCCGACGACACGGTTTAAAAATGTTGATTTCCCGACATTCGGGCGTCCAATAATGGAAATAAATCCAGATTTAAAAACTTTATTATTTTCTTGCATCCGCAAAGTCCTCCTTTGAAAAGGCGCCGGGAAGCAATGCGCCAACTGTTGTTTCCTGCAGGTCACCTTTAAGATTCGTTAAATAAACAGGCATCGTACTATCACAAAACTCAGCAATCACTTGTCGACAAGCTCCACAAGGCGATATAGGGCTATCTGTATCGCCTGTTATCGCTAAGGCCTGCATGTTTTGGACACCTTCAGATACTGCTTTAAAAATCGCTGTACGCTCAGCACAGTTCGATAAGCCATATGATGAATTTTCGATATTACAACCTCGATATATTTTTCCATCCTTCCCTAATAAAGCAGCACCTACCGCAAAATTCGAATAAGGAACGTAAGCAAATTCCCTCGCCTTTAAAGATTCTTCAATTAACTTTTCTTTCATAGATAGATTCCTCACTTTCAATTCATCAAACTAAACCATTTTGGGATGAAGATTAATAATCCCACAATTGCACTTGTAAAAGCAAACACAAGTACTGCACCCGCAGCTAAATCTTTCGCTTGTTTGGCGAGCGGATGCCGTTCATTTGTAACTAAGTCAACAATTCTTTCTACCGCGGAATTTATTAGCTCGAGCGCCAATACACCGCCAATAAAAATACAAATGGTAAACCATTCTAACAACGACAATCCGGTCAATAGTCCCGCACTAACCACCACTAAAGCCGTCCAAACATGAATTTTGAAATTTCGTTCTGTTTTAAAACAGTGCATAATTCCTGCCATCGCAAATGTAAACGACTTGAAGAATTTTCGCATTCGCTTCTACCTCTCAAGTCCAAATGTGTCGAGTATCTCTTTTTGCCTTCCAAACATTTTCTTTTCATCTTCTTCTGTCATATGGTCATAGCCAAGCAAATGCAGAAAACCATGTAAAGCTAAAAAGCCAATTTCTCGTTTAAATGAATGACCGTACTCCTCAGCTTGTCGTTCAGCTGTCTCAGTGGATATTAATATATCTCCTAATACGGTAGGCATATCCGCTTCAACTTTAATTTCAACTTCACCTTCTGTCATTTCCTCCAGCGCGAAAGATATAACATCGGTCGGCGCATCAATACCTCGGTAATTTGCATTGACTTCTTGTATGTCTTCATCAGTCATAAAAGTTACAGACACTTCCGCTTCTTCTACAATGCCCTCTTCGCTTGCGGCATGGTTCAGTAGTTTAGTAACAAGTTCTTCAATCGTATCGGATATTTTATTCGTTTCATCGTTAATATCTAGCTGTAACATTTTACTGATCACCTTTCTTATTCTGGATATTCAATTCGGTTATGGAACATACCGTTCAATGTTTCGCACATTGCCCGCTCTACCCTCTTCAACTCTTTCATTGATAAATCACACTCATCGAACTGCCCATCTCTTAATTTATCGCTAACGATTGAACTAACGAGCGCATTAATTTTTTCAGAAGTTGGTTCTTTCATCGAGCGAACTGCTGCTTCAACACTATCGGCTATAGATATAACCGCAATTTCTTTTGTTTGTGGTTTCGGTCCAGGATAACGGAACTCTTCCTCTATCACATCTTCACCTAATTCTTTCGCTTTAAAAACAAAGAATTTCAATAAACTTGTTCCATGATGTTGTCTCGCAATAGCTACAATTTCACGTGGCATTTTATGTTTCTCTAAAAGCTGCGCTCCATCCTCTGTATGTGCAATAATAATTTCTTTACTTTTCTTAGGCGGTAAGGTGTCATGTGGATTTTGTTCTGCATGTTGATTTTCAATAAAGAACCGCGGACGCACCGTTTTTCCCACATCATGATAATAGGATCCAACACGAGCAAGCAAACCATTAGCCCCGATTGTTTCGCATGCTGCATCAGCTAGATTTGCGACCATGACACTATGATGATAAGTGCCAGGTGCCTCTGTCAAAATCTTCTTAAGCAACGGATGATTCGGATTCGATAACTCAATTAATTTCATGTCTGATAATAGTCCGAATGTCGTTTCAAAAAACGGCAAAAGTCCAATTGTTAAGGCGCCAGACAAGACACCAGATGTAAAAGCAGCCATTGCATAAAAAGTTAACTCCGTTAATTCATAAGTCGTCTGTGTCATTAGTAGATAAAAGGCAATAAAACCTAAATTACAAATGGAAACACCTAAACTTGCCCTTAAAATTGTTGAACGCCTAGACATATTGCCAAGTAAATATAAGCTCGTAATACTGCCAAATAATATGTATAATGCAATTTCCATTTGAACAATTGCAGCATAACCATCTTGTAGCATAATCCCTGCGGTTGCAGCAATGATGATTGAAATTGTTAATGCTAACCGGTCATTGACCAATAGTTTTATAAGCATTGACGCTAATGCTGTCGGAAATAAAAAAGCGATAAGCAAATCAAATTCAGGTTCTATTATCGAGACTAACTTCATAATTGCCACGGTTAATAAAAAGACAACTAATGCAATGACCAACGATTTCTTCTTAACATCCGAGCTTTCTCGCCAAGTTTGAAAATGCAAAAAGAGGATTGACATCATGACAGACACAAATAAAGCAATGCCAGCTAGCGGCTTAACTTGTGTTTTATTCGTTAATAGCCCCGCCAATTCTAGTTGACGGTATACTTCTCCATCAATGACTTGTCCTTCTCGAACAATCACTTGGCCTTGTAATATGCGAATTGGCTCTACTGTTGCTCTTGCTTCTTCAACTCTAGACGCTGTTAATGCTTCGTTGAAAATTTCTGTTTCAACGAGTAGAGAGCGTGCGATTGAAATGACAGGTTGTTCAATTTGAGTAGGGATTGTATTTGATAATCTTAATTGCCGTTCAATTTCATATTTAGCAAACGTTAAATCAGTTGTTCTTAAAGGTTTTGATAATTCCTCTCCTAAAACTTTAACAACACTCGCTTTAATGCCTTCAAGTATATTAATATCTTCTGAAAGCAAATTCGCGATTGCTTCATCACTTAGTTGGAGTTCTGGTTCTTCCTCTTCTAATGCCGATAACTTCTCGCGCATCGCTTCAACTGACTTCTCGGTTATCTTTATTTCCTCTTCCGTTTCTGCATTGTCAGAAACCATTTCTTTTTTAACGTCTATAAGAAAATCAAAAATTGAAGTTGCAATTGCTTGTCTATTTTTCGCAATGTCTTCTGAAAATTGGTAAACTGGAGCGACTTCATTTGCTGCCCTATCCCTCTCCTGTTCTGTTTTCACTGTATCTTCAACTGTCTTCAGTGAACGAATGGCTTCATGTGCAATTTGAAACTCTTTTAATTCGTACGTTTCTTTTTGGACGATATCTAGCATGAATGTAAAAAGTATGACTGCCGATAACGTTATCATAAACAATGAAAAATATGTAAACTTTAAAGCATTCAAAAACTTTCTTACTGACCGCATAATTAGATCCCCCTTTGGCTTCCGAGTAACTATCCTCTCGGCAAACCCATTCCAATCATCCGCATGTTCACATGACAGTCTTGCTTAGTAACTAAAAAGCATTCTCTTCAGACTAACATGCCCCTCAAGAAAGAGGACTAAAGGTCGTTTTTCCTTCAGCCATCTTTCTTGAAAAACAAAGCATAATACTTTCAAAATCATAGCAAGCCATGACCATATTAAGAAGTTTTAGTCAGTCTTCCTGTTCGTATGCATCAATTATTTTAGCCACAAGAGGATGACGAACTACGTCTCCTTGTTCTAAATATTGAAAATGAATATCAGCTACAGATTTTAGAACAACCTCCGATGCAATTAAGCCCGATTCGATGCCACGCGGTAAATCCACCTGTGTTTTATCACCAGTAATAACCATTTTAGAACCAAATCCAAGTCGAGTCAGGAACATTTTCATTTGGGCTTTGGTCGTATTTTGTGCTTCGTCTAAAATAACAAAAGCGTCATCCAACGTTCTTCCACGCATATAAGCGAGTGGTGCAATTTCTATTGCGCCCCGTTCAATAAGTCGTTCTGTTTGCTCTGCTCCAAGAACATGGTGGAGCGCATCATAAAGTGGGCGTAAATACGGATCTACTTTTTCTTTTAAGTCTCCCGGTAAGAAGCCAAGGCTCTCCCCAGCTTCAACGGCCGGTCTCGTTAAAATAATTTTTTTCACTGAACCAGTTTTCATCGCTTGAACTGCCAGTACGACCGCTAAAAATGTTTTTCCTGTTCCAGCAGGGCCTACGCCAAATACCAAATCATGCGCTCGAATAGCGTGTACATATTCTCTTTGTCCAATTGTTTTTGCACGGATTGCTTTCCCTCTATTATCCCGTGCAATTTCTTCGTCATAAAGCTCGGAAAAATATTCAATGGTTTCATTTTTAACCATTTCCAACGCGGTCGCAACATCACGTTGGTTAATATTGATTCCTTTGCGGATTACTTTAAGCAGTTGTTCAATCAGTGTAAGTGCTACTTGTTGCTTTTCTTCAGAAGCATAGACAGAAATTGTGTCTCCACGTGTAATTATCGATATTTCTAATTGCTCTTCAATCAGTTTTATATTTTGATCGGAAATACCAAGAAGCATGACTGCCTCATTTGGGTCTTCTAAATGTAATTGAATTAATTGTTCATCCAATAGCTTCAGTCTCCTTGAGGTATAGGTCTTTTAATAGCAATATTATCATTAATAAGAAATAATATAGTCCCTATCACTTTATCATCATCGATTGTGACGTGCAAAATTTTCTCCTCTTTCACCATTGCATCTGGTCCTAATTCTGCCAATAATTTCATCTTCAATAAAGGAATGATAACAGTCTCCTCCATTCCTTCTTCAATTTCTAATTGGGCGTCTTTTTCTTCGATAATACGCTCTGTTTCAATAATATTCCAGCTCGATTTGTTAAACAAGTCTTTTCCTTTCCACGGCGGATGAAAGAAAAATTCTAATCGTTCGTCTCCTTGAACTTTATATTGAATTTTTTTAGGAATCCTAAAGCTGTATTCAACCCAGTAATCAGCAAATACTGCCCCATCTGCTCCAACAATTACAGTGTTTTCTCCTTGCTCAAGTGTTCCCTTTGCCAAAGTATCCCCTTTTTTTACAGTCATATAAACACGACCTACTCTTTCACCTTTCGTTAATGCAAATCGCGTAATTACCCCTCCTGTACGGGCCACCAAGTCAGCAGGTTCTTCCTTTCTTTCAGGTTGGCTGTCCGACTGCGGGGAGAGCAATGGAATCACTGTCAAGGTCGTTCCAGAGCGTTTAAAGTGAACCCATGATAAAGTAGGTTCATCTTGCATAAGATCTCTTCTAATTTCCCGTTCATCTGGAATGGACATGAGTAAACGAAATGGAATAATAGATGCTTTTTCTAACTTCTTTTCAATTCGCTCTGACACTTCCGGCATTTCAGATTCCACTGTTACAGACCATAGAAAAAAGGAACATACAAAAGGGATGGCCAGTAAAATGACAAATCGATAGGAACTGAATAACATTTCCAACCCACGATCTTCCACTGTAGAATATACATTTAACTTTAAACCATAACGGCGGCGATATTTCCGCGCTTGTTTTAAGCCTTTTTTATCGGTGATAAAGTAAGCAGCGTTTTCGATCATTGTCAGTGACGTAACTTTTGTACCAGTCGTTTTCAGTTTTGTTAAAAAAGTTGATATGTTTCTTGGTCCAGACACTTTAATTTCATACCGATTACGTGCCATACGTGCCCTCCTCTACATTCGATTCAACTAAAGTGAATCGTTTAATCGAATCGAATGTAAACACAGCTAATTCCTCCGCCAACTTTTCCACAGTGAGTTGATCGCCTGAAACTTCAATTACATAATTATCACATCTAATAATTGTAAAATCGGGGCCAAGTGTCACAAGTTCGTAAGGGCCGGTGATGCGTAGAGAAGAAAACTCGTCAACAACAATTTGAGAACCAATATTAAATAGCTTTTTCAAATAATAAACCCCCTATACATATCATATGAAATGTATAGGGGATCAATGATTAACGTCTGGATTTTGGCGGTCCGATTATTTCAGAAAAAATGATACCTTTCATGATATCATCTGAACTACTTGGCACAAAATCGCGATTTGCTACATTGGATTGTTTAATTTTTGATTGGCGTTTTACCTTATCTCTTCTTGTTTCTCTACGCCTTCCACCGTCCAATGGAATCGGTGTTTCCTTCCTAGACTCGGCTTTTGAGAATGACTCCCTTGGCACAGCAACTGGACGCTGCTCTACTTTTTTATTTTCCTGCTCCATCTCTTGCTGAATTTCTTTATACAAATCTCTAGACATTTCTTTTAACTTCTTAATCGGATTATCTTGTTTTTCAGCAGTAAAAGGTTTTGATGGCCTTTTTTCGTCCTGAGATGATTTCTTCTTTCCACTAAAAAGAGAGCCAAGCAGAAGCATAATGATGAATGGAATAAGACTTTCCATTTACTTCATCCCCTTTCCGGGAATTAACTTCTAATTACATACTAATTATTCTTGGTCAGGCGATTGGTCACCTTGGCTATATTTACTAATTGATTCACGCATGCCCGTATCAGCTTGCACGTTTCTATAGTTAACATAATCCATAATGCCAATGTTACCTGAACGTAGCGCATCTGCCATTGCCATTGGTACTTCAGCTTCGGCTTCTACTACTTTCGCGCGCATTTCTTCAACTCTTGCTTTCATTTCTTGTTCATTTGCAACAGCCATTGCACGACGTTCTTCAGCTTTAGCTTGTGCAATGTTTTTATCTGCTTCGGCTTGTTCAGTTTGAAGATTTGCACCGATGTTTTCGCCGACATCTACATCTGCAATGTCAATCGATAAAATTTCAAATGCAGTACCTGAATCAAGTCCTTTAGATAATACTGTTTGGGATATCCGGTCAGGATGCTCTAGAACGTCCGCATGACTTGAAGATGCACCAATTGTAGAAATAATCCCTTCACCAACACGGGCAATCACAGTATCTTCACCCGCACCACCAACAAGACGGTCGATGTTCGCACGTACTGTAATACGCGCTTTAGCCTTAACTTCAATTCCGTTCACAGCCACACCCGCAATAAATGGCGTTTCAATTACTTTCGGATTTACGGACATTTGAACAGCTTCTAATACGTCACGACCTGCTAAGTCAATTGCCGCCGCACGCTCAAACGATAAATCAATATTCGCTCGGTGTGCTGCAATAAGCGCGTTAACAACTCGGTCAACGTTACCTCCTGCAAGGTAATGACTTTCCAATTGACTAATTTCCACGTTCAAACCTGCTTTATGGGCTTTAATTAGTGGAATTACAATACGATTTGGAATTACTCGACGGAGCCTCATCCCAATCAGTGTTAAAATACTTACTCTTACGCCAGCTGCTAATGCGGAAATCCATAGCGTGACTGGAACAAGTGTGAAAAATATAGCTAAAACTATAATCGCGGCGACAACTATCGCAGTTGTTGTAATAAACGCAGCATCAATCATCATTCAACTTCCCCTCTCTCTATCGATTCTCGAACGACAATACGAGAACCTTCTACCTTTACAATAGTAACATCTTTTCCTCTATCAATATAACTTCCTTCTGATACAACATCAATTCTTTCGCCTTCAAGGTCTACTGTACCGGATGGTCTAAGTGGAGTCGTCGTTACTGCTTTCTGGCCAATTAACTCGGTACGATTCACATTCGACACATACCCTGACTCCGTGTCAGTTGCATCCATCAAGACTACTTTATTAAACAGGTGTAGTTTTTTACCAAAAATTTTAATGATAATCACCGCCCCTATTGCAGCGATGGCAATTGCGATTAATACAGACACTGCCATATACATCGGGTTGCCTCCTGCCATAATAATACTTCCTACTATCGCTACTGCACCAATGACGCCAGCAATTCCGCCGGCTATAAAAATCTCTGCAACAATAAGTGCAGCACCGACAACAAATAAAATAAGCGATTCGTATCCAGCAAGTCCTGCAATCATATGACCGTAGAAAAACAGTAACAACGAGACGATTCCCATCGTTCCAGCAACGCCAAATCCTGGCGAGTATAACTCAACGACAAGTCCAAGCCCAGCAACTGATAATAAGATTGGCACGACAATCGGATTTGTCACGAAACGAGCAATACTTTCAGAGAACGTTTCTTTTGTAGAAATGACCTCAGCATCTTGATAACCTGTACGTTCTAGCAGCTCTTCAAATGAAGCGACTGTACCTTCACTGTACCCGACAGATAGCGCTTCACTCGCTGTTAATGTAAGAAGTTTACCAACGCCAGCCCCATACTCAGGTAAGTCAATAGATGGCTCTGCCATTGCCCTCGCATATTTAATCTCTCGCCCGGAAGATTCTGCAGCATTTTCCATCGCCGATAACCAGGCACTATGTGCTTTTTCGTCCGCTGCATTCCCAGTGGACTCAATGACTTGTGCCGCCCCGATCCTTCCTCTTGGCGACATATAGATTTCTTTCGCATGTAATGCTAAAAATGCGCCAGCTGATAATGCATCGTCATTAATATAGGCGATGATGGGTATTTCAGACGTATCTAATAACTTAGCAATTTGTCCCGCCGCATCAACAAAGCCACCTGGTGTATGAATATCTAAAATAATTGCTTCCGCATTAGCTGCTTTTGCTTCTTCAAACGATCTTTCTAGAAAAGCATACAATCCCTTCTCTACCTCATTAGAGATTGGTATTTTATAAACAACTTGACTATTTGCATCCGTTTTTACAAATGGCACAGAAAGTGTGGCAATTACCAGCATAAGGAAAAGCAACTTTTTCATTTGCTGTCTCATCTTAACCCTCCTTTCTTCTGCATACTACAATTATATCTTTAATACGTGTAAAAAGGGTGAAAGTTTCATTTCATCCTTAAAAAAAGATATATTTTTGATATCTGAGTCAATCTTATCATTATATTAGTAATATCATTTTGGAATCGGAACGGAAATCCCTTTAAACACGAACGATATTTTTTCCAACCTAAATGCTTATTTTTTGGTTCTATGTCAAATGTTGGGGTGATGTGTTTTGCACGTCACCCTTCTTTTATGATTTATTCTTTGACAAGTTGATTTCCGCTCCAGGTGGACGCGTTCGGCGGGGCGTGCGGTGAGCCGCTTCCTTCGCTTCGCTCCGTCCAGGGTCTCACCTGTCACGCTTCTCCCGCCCGAGTCGCCACCTTGCGCTCCAATCAACAGATAACCTTCTTTTATACACTTGTTCATCATCCTACTAAATAAGTGCCAATTGTTTTATATTTGATGTTTAATAAAACCTTTGCTCTCGCATGATCAAAACGTCTAAAACCATATGCGTTCCTTTTTGTTACTTTTGTTTTATTATTAATTCCTACTAAAAATCCGTTCGAGTAATTAAAAGCGAAACTATTTAAAATTTCAGGTTGCCAGTTCTTCAATGTGCGAATCGCTTTCAAGAAAGCGGGAATATTCGCGTCTTCTACCTTACGGTAAAAGGCTTTCAAACTTCTTTTGATTTCTGGCATATCATCCTTCTTTTATACAATACAAATCGCATTCGCTTGCACTTCTACTTTTTTCTAGTCAATTAAAGTATAAAAGAATTAGGTGACCTCGTGCATTTTTTATGCTGAATTGTTCTGAAACCCCAACATATATAATAGAACCATTTTTTATGATAAGCAATTATGAAATTTATTCATTAATATAGACAAATAAACCGGAAAACCTATATAACGGCTTCCCGGTTTTACATTGATTGAAATTTGATGTAATTAGCATATACAAAGTTAATGACGAAGATAATAGAATATATTATCTACGTTTCCTTGCAGCCTCAGACTTCAATTTTCGTCTTACACTCGGCTTCTCATAATACTCACGCTTTCTTACCTCACGGATTTTTCCGCTTTTGGAAACGTCACGTTTGAAGCGTCGAAGAGCGTCTTCAAGCGATTCGTTTTTACGAACGACAGTTTTCGACATACCTCTTGTCCCTCCCTCCGAACACCTTGGAACACACGGTCTAGTGCCATGTACTTCAGTATTATACCTTATTATTAAAAGTGGGTCAATATTAATCTGGTGAATTAATAATCTTCTTTTGATTTTAATCCATTCATAATTTGTACCCCGGAACTAGCACCGATTCTTGTCGCGCCAGCTTCAATCATTTGTTCCATATCTTCAAAACTACGGACGCCGCCTGAAGCTTTCACACCTAATTCAGGACCTACGACCGCTCTCATTAATTTCACATCTTCTACGGTTGCACCGCCAGTTGAGAAGCCTGTTGAGGTTTTCACGAAATCTGCACCTGCAACAACCGCTAACTCACAAGCTGTTCTCTTCTCAGAATCAGTTAATAAAGATGTCTCTATAATTACTTTCACGATGGCTTTGTCAGCAGCTGCTTCAACAACAGCTTGAATATCTCGCTTAACGAGTTCGTCATCTCGACTACGAAGCGCTCCGATATTCACAACCATGTCGATTTCAGTCGCACCATTTTGTATCGCACTTGTCGTTTCAAATGCTTTTGTTTCCGTCGTTGAAGCACCTAGAGGAAACCCGATGACTGTACAAACTTTAACTGGTGTACCTTCGAGCATCTCTGCCGCAGTTTTGACCCAAGTCGGGTTGACACAAACCGAAGCAAAAGAGTACATTTTCGCTTCATTGCAAAGATCGATAATCGCGTCTTTTTTAGCATCTGCTTTTAATAATGTATGGTCAATGTATTTTGCAAAATCTGTATTCAATTGAATACCTCCTAAAATTATCCATCACTTGATATGATTAGCCTCTCCAAAGAGTCAATTTCATATTATATTAGGTTATAATCCGAAAATGTTGATTTTCGTTCCGGGCGGACGCTTTCCGTGGGGCTGGCGGTGAGCCTCCTCAGTCGCTTCGCTCCCTGCGGGGTCTCACCTGTCCAGCTAATCCCACAGGAGTCGCCGCCCTCCACTACAATCAACAAAGATTACATTATATAAACCAAATAATTAAATGAAAAATCATCTTAACATTCGTATTGTTAAAATTAGCAATTGAAGAATAAGCTCAAGAGTTTATATTTTAAATAATCTCTTGAAATCAAACTTGAACCGCTTCATCCTCTTCCATTACACGAACGTATTTGGCTTCGTTATAAGGGTAACCAGCTTTTATTAGCTTTACACGAACAACTTTACCGACCATAGATTCGTCAGCCTCAAAGAACACTTTCAAGTAATTATCTGAATAGCCTTCGTAAAGTCCACTTTCAGGGTCAAGCTTGTATCTTTCTTCCGGAATGACCTCGAGTACTTCATTTTCGAATGAAGAAGCATATTCCTTTGCAAGCTGGTCATTTAACTCAATCAGTTTATGAACCCTTTCATTTTTCACTTCTTCGTCGATTTGATCTGTCATACGTGCTGCTGGCGTACCCGTTCGCATGGAGTAAGGAAATACGTGTAGTTCGGAAAAGCGTTGGTCACGAATGAAACGATACGTTTCCATAAACTCCTCTTCCGTTTCCCCTGGGAATCCAACGATGACATCAGAAGTGATTGCAAGGTTCGGTAATGCCTCACGCAGACGGTCGAGACGCTCAGCGAAAAATTCCATTGTATACTTCCTACGCATACGTTTCAAAACTGTATTGGAACCTGATTGAATTGGAATATGCAAATGACGAACAATCACCTTAGAATCATTTAATACTTCAATGACTTCGTCCGTTAGCTGACTCGCTTCAATTGAACTAATACGTAGTCGTTTTAGCCCTTTTACTTCCGCTTCAAGGTCGCGAAGTAATGCTGCTAAATTATAATCTTTTAAATCTTCTCCGTACCCACCTGTATGAATACCTGTAAGTACAATTTCAAGATACCCTGCATCAACGAGTTGTTGCGCTTGGTGAATTACTTCTTTAGGATCGCGAGAACGCATTAAACCACGAGCCCAAGGAATAATACAAAATGTACAGAAGTTATTACAACCTTCTTGGATTTTAAGTGATGCTCGAGTACGATCTGTAAACGCCGGTACATCTAACTCTTCATACACGCGATTCTTCATAATATTTCGCACTGCGTTAATCGGTTGACGCTCCGCACGATATTCTTTAATTAGACCAAGCAATTTAGAACGGTCTTGTGTCCCTACAACGATATCTACACCAGGTATCGCCATAATTTCAGCAGGAGATGTTTGAGCGTAACAACCTGTTACACAAATAACAGCGTCTGGATTTCTACGGATTGCACGACGAATCACTTGTCGGCTCTTTCTGTCTCCTGTGTTAGTAACGGTACATGTATTAATAACATAAACGTCTGCATTATTGTTAAATTCTTCACGCTCGTAACCTGCGTCTTGAAATAGTTGCCAAATCGCTTCCGTTTCATAGTGGTTTACTTTACAACCGAGAGTATGGAAGCTCACGGTTTTTGATAGCTCGTTACCCATAAAACTTTTCATCCTTTCGTTCCGGTCAATCTTAACTTTTCCTATAATATCACAAATCGATTCATTGAGCATAGTATTTTAAGTTTACATTAATTAAACTCATTTAAATAAAAGAGAGCCTAATCGCTCTCTTTTATTTAACCTCAACTATCGACGCACCGACAATTTCATCATAGGAGTACATCGATGTACCAAATGGGTCGTCAATAATTATAGCTTTATTTGTAATATTAATTTCAATCGGCACTCCATAATCTTCTATTAATTGTCCATCACACCAGTAAGTTAATTTAATTGTAGATTTACTTTTTAATGCCCACTCAATTTCCTCTGCGATTAATGTTAATTCAAATTCATCTAGATTAGGTTTTTCTTTCTAATTATCTTCATCGTACTAATCCCTAAAATTTTTCAACGTGCTCGGTCAACATCATTGCCGTCCATTTTTTCGTTCCTCTGTCACGATTAATACTCAACATGCAATCACCTACTTCTTTATTAAAGTGATAATACCGAGCATGCGTTCTATTGTAAAGGGAATAAAAAAAGACTGTCGATTGACAATCTCTCTTTGTTCTAATTACTTTATTTCTTTATTAATTCCGGAAACGTCATATTTTGAAACAAGATATTTGGATAAACAATACTACTTCTTTCTTTTATCACTTGTATGTCAACCAATGCATTTTGAGTGTAGTTATTTCCTAGCATGTCAGAATATATTAGTTTGAATTTCATTTTTAATCTCGGAATTTCCTGAGAAGTTTCCCTGGAATCATTTTGGCTATTTATGAATATATCCGATAAACTTTCGCTTGCTAAGAAGATATCATTAAAGATAATTCTAAAGTATGCAATATCTCCAATGTTCATTGCATGTAAAGTATTACCATTCATAAATATTCTATTTTCGATACTGATATCCTTAATGGATATATTAATCGCAGTTCCTATACCTATATTACTTACCTCGCCATGTAATTCAAGGCTCTCAAAATAAATCCCTCCGTCCTTACCAGCCTTATTCTTTTCGCTAAATAATCCTATTGCTCCAATTCTATATTGATCAGTTGTTATATTAATAGTTTCATCTAAAAACTTGCTCTTATGTAACTGTTTAATAGATAGGTAAGGTTGTATCCTCTTTCGGTCCTGGTCTTTATATTGCCAGGTAGTATATAAAATTGTAATGATGAGACTTCCCGCCGTTATGGCACTTCCTAAATAGTCGCCAAAGAAACCAATCCAGTCGTTGTTTGCAGATGGAATGATTCCAAACCATGGCCCGCTCGCAACAACCCAATTAATAATAATTGGGGAAAACATAAATACTCCTATTGTTAGAAATATTATACTTCTGCTTACTCTCATATAAATCCCCCCCAGCCTCATTTAACAGTTCAGTATTTATCCCCCTTTAACATACCATTTATTGAGAACAAATATAAGTTATGTAAGTTGGTTTGCTCGGTTTGGTGTTTGTCAATCAACTCTATTTGCTCATTGTTCTGTGTGTAAAGCATGTTAGCATGTTTTCGATTTTCGCTTGGGATGTTTGTGAAATGGTAATTTCTTTTTTCCTCTTATTGTGACTTTTTTCAAGTTCGAGAATACGTTTTTCATGGGCTTGTACCATGCTCTCCATTGTTTTCTCCTCCAATGGTGACCCCTCGTGATATTTATCTATTTTGAACACAACAAAAAGAACGCCGATTACTCGACATCCTCGTTTTTTACATATTTGTAATTGCTTTGATGATTGCTAGTACTAGGGCTAGCTCTAACATGGTTTTGCCCACGCTCTTGAGATCCCAAAAATAATTAACATTACAATGATCACTACAATCAACATTGTTGCATGTTCTGGAATATCAAAAAGAAGCATGAACTTCATCATAAATCTCTCCATATTATCACCTCTTAATTATCAAGTTGACTCATGATAGACTAGAGGGGAAATAGATATTCCATCTGCGTGTCGCATCTTCCTTCTCTTCAGTTAAAGAACGCCTTACACGGCGCTCTTCTATATTCTGCCAAATGCTTGGATAATGACTAATAATATCGTTACCTTAAACATCGCACTCGAAAGACTTTTGATGTCCCTAAAAATAATTATCAATACAATAAACATGATAAAAATCGTTACCGTATTTTCAGGCATTTTGGACGTCAAAAGAAACAGCGAAGGTAAATCAGCCATATTACTAACACCTCCCATTAATCAAGTTTACTTAACTAGATTAGTGAGAGATAAATATTCTGTATGTGTGTTCGTAGCTTATTCAACGACCTCGTTTTTCCACCTTAAAAGAACGCCCCGTAGGACGTTCACTCATTGGCATCTGTTATATTATTATTCTTTAAATAAGCTTTAAATCGATACAGATTTAAGCTTATTTATCACCCTTTTTCATGCTTGGTAATTCCGGATTTGAAATTTTCGAAAGTAAATCCTTTTGTAAGTTTTCATTTTGTTTCTTTTTTGACAATAACGTCAAAAGAGTTACCACGATGCTCAAGGTAATCATAGTTATTAACGAAACTAAAACAAAATAATTAGTTCCAAAGTCAAACCTATCAGACCAGATTTTAACCACCCCACTAATTGACAACAAGGGAAAGGAGAGTAATATGATAGATAGAGGTAAAGTAAGCTCGGAATTCCTTAAATTACCGCCTGTATCAGCTATTTCCTGTCTAGTTTGATAATCCACTTCTTCTTTTATCAATTTAGCTAGTTGCTCAGATAATTCTATCTTCTTATCCATTGGAATAAAATTTGTAGCGAAAACCTCCTTAATCATATCCTCTAATGTTTCCTTAGCATTGTTCATATTCTGTGGCTTCACGCCGTATTTTCGTGAAAGGGATGATAAAACAGATTTAATTATCTTTAACGATGGGATTTTCCCTTCTGAAATAGTTATTATTAATAAAGCAACTATTTCTTCATTCGCTTGTTTCACTTTCTTATAGTAATCTTTTCTACTAATTTTATTGGATATAAGAAATACTATTATCCCACTGACAATCCCTGTGCATATACCGACAAACCATGGGTTAGTAAACATTGTATTAACTCCAATCCGATTAATAACTCATATAAGCATACCACCTTTCTTGCATCTGTGAAATCCCATCAATGTTTATTCAATATCTATTCCTTCTAATTCATCCACACGTTGTTCTAAATCCGTAATTTGTTGCTGCACTTCTTCAACAAGCGTTATTAATGGCGCTATTTGCTCTTCTTGAAGTTGCTCGATGGATTGGTCCGTATAATCATTTGCTTGAATAGAAACAACTCCAGCGCTGGAACAGTAATACCTTTCGTCAGCGTGCCACCAAAATCGCGGACTTTTCTAGATATTTCACCGAGTTTGCTACCAAACCCCTGTAAAGCATCGCAGGCCTGCCTCTGACGGTTTTCTTCCTCCGTTCTCAATCATTCCGTAATATTGACGAGTAATATTCTCCTTTGATAAAGAAACCACATCTTCTTGGGTTAATCCCCTCTTCTTTCTAGCGGAACGGAGGATATCTCGTAATTGTCTATTGCCCATGTCTACACCTCCCTGACGTAACTTTTCGTTGGATCTAATTAATATCACAATAGCAACCCATGGTTGCACATGGTGTTTTAATGCAACTTCTTATTTCCTTTAATGTTTGCAACTCATTGTTGCTATACAATATAGGTAATATACCAAGGAGGAGCGAAGTTTATATGTTCCCAAAGAGATTAAGGATACTTAGAAGAAAAAAAGAAATGTCGCAACAAGAAATGGCTGACTTTCTTGGTATTACAAGGCAAGGTTATGGAAAATATGAAAATGGTGGTAGCGAACCTTCTTTAGGGATGTTAGGAGTTATTGCTGATTTTTTCGGCGTAACAATAGACTATTTAATCGGCCATTCCAACACGCAAACAATGTCAGAGCAAGAAGAGTTCGAAGCCTTTGCTGGAAATCCGGAGTTGGAAAGATGGTACAAGGAATTGCCAAACCTGGATGAAGAGGATATCGAAGCATTGAAACAAATGTGGGAGATTATAAAAAAACTTAGATAAGTAAAGTTATGTAAAAACTAAAAGAGCGTGGTTTCCTTTTGTAATCCTATCGAAATACAACAATAAACAGTACTTCCTTTGCAGTAATTAGTGCATTTGTTGGCTACATAAATAGGATAAATAAAGTAATGTAAATGTTAAGGGAACTCTTAAGATGAATAGGAAATAAATTGCACGGCTTTTCGGGGTCGTGTTTATTTTTAAATTGAGTATAGGAATATCAAACTACTAAAAAACATGACAATAGTTCTACACGAAGAATAAGGTGATTACGTGGAGGAAAAATCTTTTTCGGGATATTTAACAAACAAATTAATGATTATTATTACGATAATCCCATTTATAAGTTGGCTTATAACTTTTATTACTACTAACTCACTGTTCAAATCATTAACCGTTCTTTTCGCGTTTTCCTCAGTAATATTATTAATTTCTCTTTATAAAAAATTCGTAGAGCATAACAAATTAGTTAAATCTCATAAAGGCCTTAACGAGGAACACCAAGCTTTGTTAGACGGGAAAAAGGAAATTGAAAGAAGTTTTAATTTGCAATCCAAAGAATACCAGGAAAATATAGCAGAGTTGAATCTACACAAGCAAGTAACCCATGTAGTTAAGACCTTGGTAAAAGCAGATAATCCCAAAACCCAGGAAGGTAAAGATCTAATCAACCTTCTAAGAGCATCTACTGAAAATATCATAGGAGACGGTGATAAAGATGGACTTTAAAGTAGTAAAAATTGTTGATGAATATTTAATAGTTGTTGATTACGGCTTAAAACATGACGCCTCAGAAGGTGATATTCTTGAAGTAATAAAAATTGGAGAAGAAGTTGTAGACCCAGATACCTCTGATAGTTTGGGAACTTTAGACATTATTAAAGCGAGAGTGAAGGTGAAAAACGCATATGAACATATGTCATTATGTATTAGTAACGAGAAAATTGCTTCTAATTCTTCATTAGGCAATTTTGGTTCTACTTTAGCTGCTCTTTCAGAAGGACTTTCCTCCACTCAAATAAAAGCTTTAAAGGTAAACACTAAACAAATATCCGGTGGTTATGATGAAAGCTCCGATTTAACAATCAGTGTTGGCGATTTAGTTAAGGTTAGGGAAGCTGAACTTCATAATCCAGACGACTATTTAGAGTAAAAATCTAAATTTTTACCCAAAGGTTTAAAAATTATTGAAAAGGAATTAGAAGTAAATTGCACGGCTTTTCCGGGTCGTGTTTATTTTTAATTTTTTTATAGGCACATAAAACTATGTCCTGATTAGTCTTATTATTTTTATACTACTAAGAAGAGCGAAAAATACTTAAAAATATAATTCAAATATATATGGTGTATTCTTCGTAATATTAACTGCTTATCGTTTAGTATAGAGTAATCTTTCTGTAAATTGTTTATTATGATTAATCCTATTAGAGGTGGTTTAAATGACTAGCAAAGTTTTTTTATTCGCACACACAAATAATATCATTAATGATTTTGAAACCAATAAACAAATAAATTTCGATGAAATTCTTTCTCCAACAACTCCTACTGAACTTCAATTCCCTGTAGAAGGATATGGAGATACAAAAATTACACGAGCGAACTCAGAAAAAATTGATAATATTATTGAATATGACTGTGAACATGACTTTAAGCAAAATAAAGTCGGTAAAGTTTTCAATCATTTCTTTGAATATTATTTTGTTCCAAGTTCTTTCAAAAGTTATTATATTAAAAATGATAATTTGTTCATCATAAATACTAGTACTGATCCAGCAATTGATTTTATCAATAAGTTGAACACTCAAAACGGTTCAAATATCCTAACTCAAAATGTCAACTTTGAGAAACTATTAAAGAAATTGGAAAATGTCAATGGAATATGGATTTCAGATATAAAGACCCAAAATCTAAGTGCTTCTGGATTATTTGGCGATCAAGTTGACCAGAGTACCGAGTTTGACCGAATTAAAGAAAAGGGTAAGATTTCGTACATAACATTTACAATTGAAAACATGTATCATAGATCCCTGTCAGTTGGTGTAACACAAAATTCAGCTATCATCATTTCTAATAAATTAGATAAGCCGGGAGATGGCATTGAAGTCGCGAAAAAAATATTTGATACACTTTTAAAAGACATTGTCAAATTTGAAAATCGATGAGGTCAACTAAACTTGCATATTCAATTGTGTAGATTTCTGTTCTTTTCCTATCAATCGACACTCTACCTTTCGATTCAATTTCATATTCAAAGTTGTAATAAACCAGTTCCTCATCTGTTAAACTTTCTTTAAAATCATATATATAAGAATGCGTATAATTATCATTATGATATAAAGTGAAATAATAATTTGTGTTGTTTACCTGTATTTCTTTTATCAAATTTTCATTAATTCTACTTAGTTGCTTAATCACATAACTATTCAATGTCCTATAAGAAACAGGTACGTTTGGAACTGTTAAAACTACTTTATTGTATTCATAAAAAAAGTGATATTTTCTATTATCCATAATAAAATAAACTTGTGAATCACTTACATTAATAATTTTGCTAGCATTTTGAAAAACAGGTTCAATATTCTTTAAATTGACCTCATTATCAATTGAATATTCAGCTTTAAAATCACAATCAATCGTTGGATTTTTTATCCAAAGCTTCCAGTGGATTAATCGATATTTGACTTTATTATTTATTTCTTTACTCTTTTCCAATAAATAAAGAATCCATGCAATTAAGCCTGTACCACTCGTTAATAGGAATGTACTAAAGTCTTCATTTATAAAGCTTACAATAAATGTGATTATTCCCGTAATTAATAAAGCATAGAAAATAATTTTTTTCATGTCACATCTCTCCTTACACCATATAAGAACATCAGTTCTCTGTATATTTATCGTATATCATTTTTTAAAAGACTTCAACTTAAATTTACGTTGGGAATGATTAATTACTTGAACGTAGTTAATCAACTTTATCCCTCCTTGCACCTTGTTCTTATACATATGTTCCCACAAGTAGATGTTAATATGCAATACCCTATCTTTATATGATTAAAATTACTCACCTTCTTTTCTGTGAATTTTCTTACACACGTTCCAGAACATACACTCCTAATTAATAGGGTTTAAAGTAATAGTTTATCCCCCCACTTGTAACTACCATTATATTTTATCCATGCCATAATTAGAGCGAACGTCCTGCATAGATGGCGCCTCGTATGTCCTACACTTACAGTCATTTAGAAGATTTAATACAAAAAATTTACCATGAGCTCAATATTCACAATCCAAATGAATTGACTCCCAATTCAATTGCCGAATCTCTTAATATCGGAATCTATCCAGTTATTACAAGTAGTCAAGCGCTTCAGTTTGAAGGACGCTACTATATCTTTTTAAACAATAGTTTAACAGCCTCTGAGCGCTTCGAAATGTTTGTGCATGAGCTTGGTCACATCCTCATGCATACTGGAAACCAACAGCATATGAAAGAAGATTATCGCACGTACCAGGAATGGAAAGCGAATTTATTTGCATTACATTTTTGTGTGCCTACTTTTATGTTACAAAAGCTACCAGCCTATCATTTAAACGATCATAAAATCAGCGACCTGTTTGGCGTTACATCAGACTTTGCATGTAAACGCTTGAATTTAAATCATCAAAGAATATTACAGTACCAATCTATGAAAATCTTGCAAAGGAGAACTAAAAATTATTATCGAACCTTTTATATTTAATTATGTTTCGAACCCGCTTACAAGAAAGAATTACACCAAGGCATTCAACGCGCGATATGGAGCGCGCTCTGTTGCGTGGGAACGCTTTATTGATGTGGTAGGGGTAGAAACACCCAATCACTAAAAGAAACGTATTTTGCGCTAACCAATGGGATGCCTGGGCAAGAGTATTCACTAGTCGTAGAAAATAACTCCAATGTCGTTAATTTAGAAGTAGAACGATTGAAAAGAGATAAAAAGAAGTATGAAACAGCATTAAATCGTTTAGAAGATTTATATTTATTCGGTGATTTATTCGGTGATGAAGGAATCAGTCAAAAAGATTATATTTTAAGAAACGTGACATTCAATTGAAATTAGAGGAAATCGAAGTGAGTTTGGCTGCATTGCAGCAGATAGGATTGGAGAAAACAAGTGAGCATTTATTGATAATGCACAACATTTTTTAATAACAAAAGAAATGCAACAGGCGCGTAATGTAGATCACCCTGCTTTATCTGATACGGTCGGACGTGAAGCGTTATCGGATTTGATTCATACGATAATCGATAATATTATCGTGCATGATAAACGTGTACTCTCGATAACTTTTAAAAATGGTATTACACATAACTTTGCTTACAAAACGTTATTGGATAGTAAAGCTGCTGCTCCAACTAGAATGCAATATAGATATTATGAAGATGCGGTGTTGAATCATTTAAAAGATAATGGTCCTACATCTCGTGCGGATCTACAAAAGGCTACGAACATTTCTCGTGATGGAATTTTTAAGTTGTTAGCTGAATTAATGGAGCGTCGACTTGTTAAAAGAACCGGGCAATCTACACTACGCGCTATGAATATAAAGAAAAACTCACCTGAAATCATCATTTCAAGTGAGTTTTTCCAAGAGGATGAAGCCTTGGTAAGACTGTGTTCCTACGCAATCGTAGTTTTGTTTACTATCCCACAGCCTAACGTATGAAAAGCTACAGTTGACAAGGCTGTTCACCTCTTTCATTCAAATTCATAGGAAACTGCAGACAAAAAATAGAGTGGCGCAGTTTCCGTCCTTAAAATACGTGGTCCAAGTGCAACTGGAAGAAAATTTGCTTCTAGAAATGCCTCTGCTTCGTTTCTAGATAATCCACCTTCTGGACCGAATACAATCAGAACTTTCTCATTTGGTGATAGATTTTTTATCCTATCTGCCAAACGTGGTCGTTCTCCTGTTTTAGCTTCTTCTTCATCAGCAAATAAACAAACGTCGAATTCCTGTCCTTTGGCAACTAATTGATTAATAGTAAGTGGACTTTCAATTGTCGGGATGACTGTACGATGACATTGCTCGGCTGCTTGATGTGCAATTTTTTGTAATCGTTCAATCCTTTTAACTCCCTTTTTATCGTCCCATTTCACAATCGAACGTTCTGCCTTAAACAGAATTACTTCTGAAACGCCTAGTTCTGTACCTTTTTGGACAATCAAATCGTGCTTGTCGCCTTTGGCTAACCCACACGCAATTGTGATGTGCACGGGTAGTTCATTTTCTGGAAGTGGTTCGCCTTCCTTTTTAACAATAACTTTATCATCGGTGATGTCTTTTATCGTCGCAATGAAAGCCTCTGCTTCGGCAACGACAATAATTTTTCCATCAATTGCCATCCGCATTACTTGAACGATATGTTTATAGTCCTCGCCAAATAAAACCGCTTCCCCCTCAAGGTTGAAGCCTGTTTCTAAGAAATATCGTTGCAATCTTATCACACGCCTTTTTTCTTTGCAATAAGCGCTACCCAGTCTTCCATCAAAACAGATTCGATGATTTCAAATCCTTTTTCGGTAAGATCAGCTTTCACTTCATCACGTTTTTCTTCAATAATGCCCGACACGATAAATAGTCCATCCGCTGGTAATAGATCCGCTGCATCTTGAGAGAATGACATAATGACATCCGCTAAAATATTCGCGATAATAATGTTCGGTTCAAAATCAATGGACTCAAGTAAATTGCCTTGTGCAACATGAACAGTTGCGTCTACTTTGTTTAATCGAATATTCTCTTTAGCCGCGACTACTGCTACTTCATCTAAGTCAAGTGCATAAACACTTTTCGCGCCAAGCATTGCTGCTCCAATGGAAAGTACACCCGATCCAGTTCCTACATCGACGACAGTGTTACCTTTTTGAACGTACTTTTCAAGTGCCTGCATGCACATGACTGTTGTTGGATGAGTTCCGGTACCGAATGCCATTCCCGGGTCTAACTCGACAATGAGTTCATCTGATTCGACTGGCGTATAGTCTTCCCATGTTGGGACAATTGTAAAACGGCCAGAAATTTTTACAGGATGGTAATATTGTTTCCAAGCGGTTGCCCAGTCTTCCTCATCTACTTCAGATGTTTTTATTTTATTCAACCCTACATCTAATCCGTAACGCGGAAGTTCTGCAATTGACTGTTCTATATCTTTCATCGTCTCAATCAGAAAGCTATTTACTGGTAAATAAGCTTTCACAATAACGCCTTCTGACGGAAATTTCTTTTTATCTAGTTCAAAAATCTCCCCAAAAACATTTTCACGGGGCAAATTAGGTTCGTTTGAATCCTCAATAATGACTCCGCTTGCGCCTGCTTCATGAAAAATATTCGCAACCGCTTCTGTCGCCGCATGTGTCGTATGGATAGCTATTTCCGACCATTTCAAACCGATTCAATCCTTTCAGTCGCCTTTAATTGTGCGTTTGATTTTGTCAAAGAGAGAACTTGAGTATTCTTCTGGGCTATCTCCACCAATAGCTGCAAATTGACGCATCAGTTCTTTTTGTTTTTCAGTCATTTTCTTCGGTGTCATCACTTTGACAATGACATGTTGATCTCCGATTCCACGTCCATGAACATTTTTCACGCCTTTTCCTCTTAAGCGGAATCTTGTTCCGGTTTGTGTCCCCGCAGGTATTTTCAAGTTTACATTTCCTTGAACTGTAGGTACTTCAATTTCATCACCTAAAGCTGCTTGCGGGAATGTTAGGGCTAATTCTAAATAAATATCATCGTCTTCTCGAATGAATTTCTCATGTGGTCTGACGCGGAAAACAATATACAAGTCTCCTGTTGGACCACCATTTACACCTGGTTCCCCTTGACCGGAAACGCGTAATTGCTGTCCATCATCAACGCCTTCAGGAATCGTCACTTTTATTTTCACTGACTTTTGAACAGATCCTGCGCCCCTGCATGTCGTACATTTTTCAGGAATAATTTTACCTGTTCCTGCACAGTGATGACAGGCTCTTCTATTTACCATTCTACCAAGTGGTGTATCTTGCGTTATGCTAATCTCACCTGATCCGTGACAATGGGTACATGTTTTTGGAGATGTTCCTTTTTTAGCACCCGACCCATCACATGTGCCGCAATTTTCGTCTCTAGGAATTTCAATTTCTGTTTCTTTCCCAAAAACAGCCTCCATAAAATCAATCGTCATTGTATATTGAAGGTCATTTCCTTTTCTCGGCGCATTTGGGTCTTGCCTACGTCCACCGCCGCCAAAAAAGCTACTAAATATATCTTCAAATCCAAAGCCGTCTCCGCCAAATCCACCGCCACCGAAACCTTGGTTAGGTCCTGCATGGCCAAATTGATCGTAATTTGCTTTTTTCGATTCATCACTTAGCACTTCATAGGCTTCAGTAGCTTCTTTAAATTTTTCTTCTGCGTCATCCGCTTTGTTTAAGTCAGGATGATATTTTTTGGATAATTTACGATAAGCTCTTCTTATTTCATCCTTTGTAGCGGATTTTGATAAGCCTAGAACCTCATAATAATCACGTTTACTCATTAAATTATTCACTCTCCCAAAACATTTACCTGTTGCTCATTGTACCATAATTCACATGTCTTAATGCAGTAGAACTGTACCCGATACAAACTTAAAAACGGAAAAAAAGTCAAAGCCGGAATATCGGACTTTGACTTTTCCGCCAACAAGTTGGTCAATTATTTCTTATCGTCATCTTTAACTTCTTCAAATTCTGCATCAACAATATCATCGTTTGCTCCGCCAGCATTTTCAGCACCTTCTGCTCCTTGTGCCGCTTGCGCTGCCGCCGCTGCTTGTTCATAAAGTTTTGTTGTTAACTTTTGAACGATTTCTTGAAGAGCATCTTTTTTCGTTTTAATATCCTCGAAGTCATCGGATTCAAGCGCTGTTTTTAATTCAGCAGCTGCATCTTCAATTTCTTTCTTCTCATCTTCAGATACTTGCTCGCCAAGATCTTCTACTGTTTTTTCAGCTTGGAAAACGAGTTGGTCTGCTTCGTTACGTAGGTCAGCTTGCTCTTTACGTTTCTTGTCTTCTTCAGCATGCTCTTCTGCTTCTTTCACCATGCGGTCAATATCTTCATCTGATAATGACGAGCTTGCTTGGATTGTAATGTTCTGCTCTTTTTGTGTACCTAGGTCTTTCGCTTTAACATTAACGATACCGTTTTTATCGATGTCAAATGTCACTTCGATTTGTGGTACGCCACGTGGTGCTGGTGGAATATCCGTTAATTGGAAACGACCAAGTGTTTTGTTGTCTGCCGCCATTGGACGCTCACCTTGTAGAACATGAATATCTACAGCTGGCTGATTGTCTGCTGCCGTAGAGAAGACTTCAGATTTGCTCGTTGGAATTGTCGTATTACGATCGATAAGCTTTGTGAATACGTTACCCATCGTTTCAATTCCTAGTGAAAGTGGTGTTACGTCAAGTAATACAACGTCTTTTACGTCTCCACTTAAAATTGAACCTTGAACCGCTGCACCCATTGCAACAACTTCGTCAGGGTTTACGCCTTTATAAGCTTCTTTATTCGTTTCTTTTTCAACTGCGTCTTGAACAGCTGGAATACGTGTCGAACCACCAACAAGAATTACACGGTCAATTTCAGAAGATGATAGACCTGCATCTTGAATTGCTTGACGCGTCGGAACCATTGAACGCTCTACTAAGTGATGCGTTAATTCGTCAAATTTCGCACGCGTTAAGTTCATTTCTAAGTGTAATGGTCCTGCTTCACCTGCTGTGATAAATGGTAGTGAAATTTGTGCTGATGTTACACCTGATAGGTCTTTCTTCGCTTTTTCAGCACCGTCTTTCAAACGTTGCATTGCCATTTTATCTTGTGACAAGTCAATGCCATTTTCTTTGCGGAATTCTTGTACGAGGTGCTCGATAATTGCATCGTCAAAATCGTCTCCGCCTAGCTCGTTATCTCCTGCTGTTGCAAGAACTTGGAAAACACCGTCTCCTAACTCAAGGATAGAAACGTCAAATGTTCCGCCACCTAAGTCATATACGAGAATCGTTTGGTCTTCATCTGTTTTATCAAGACCATAAGCAAGTGCTGCTGCAGTTGGCTCGTTAATAATACGCTCTACTTCAAGACCTGCAATTCTACCTGCGTCTTGTGTAGCTTGACGCTGTGCATCGCTGAAGTAAGCTGGTACTGTAATTACCGCTTTCGTTACTTTTTCGCCAAGATACTCTTCCGCATAACCTTTCATATATTGAAGGATCATTGCAGAAACTTCTTGTGGTGTATATTCTGTATCTTCAACTTTAACTTTAAAATCTGAACCCATATGACGTTTTACAGACATAATTGTGTTTGGGTTAGTAATTGCTTGACGCTTCGCAACTTCACCAACTTGACGTTCACCGTTTTTAAATGCAACAACTGATGGTGTTGTACGGTTACCTTCTGGGTTTGCAATTACTTTCGGTTCTCCGCCTTCATAAACCGCCACGACAGAGTTTGTTGTTCCCAAGTCAATTCCAATAATCTTACTCATGAATAAATTCCTCCTAAACATAATACACAATTAAATTTATGCACAATTACCTTTTACAGGGAATGTACGCCTTTAAAAAATCCTTTAGTTAACTTGTTCAAACATGAACAGTTAGCGATAGTAATAATTACTCATTTACTTTAACCATAGCTGGTCGTAGTACTCGATCTTTTAGTATATAACCTTTTTGCATTTCTTCAAGCACGACGCCCGATGGTTTTTCCTCATCCTTATCAGTCATGACTGCTTGATGAAAATTTGGATCGAATTCTTTATCAAACGCTTCAATTTCAACAAGTCCCTCAGACTTCAGCGTATCGACGAGTGAACGGTAAATCATATCGATTCCTTCCATCATTGATTTCGCTTCGTCTGTCTTCGCTTCTACTGTTAAAGCACGTTCGAAGTTATCCAAAACTGGTAGGATACTTGTTAAAACACGCTGAGATTGATACTTTTGAATCGCTTCTTTCTCTTGTGTTGAACGACGTTTAAAGTTATCGTAATCCGCGAGTACTCTAAAGTATTTATTTTCTTCTTCTTTAAGTTGTTCCTTCAGTTGAGTTAGTTCTGTTTCTTCAGAGTCGATTTCTACAGCGTTAGTTTCCTCATCTGTTTCAATCGTATCTTCTACTTCAGTTTCTTCAACTTCCGTTACTTCTTCCTCAGCAACAGTTTCTACTTCAATTTCTTCATTATGTTTCATCGTTATTTTCCCTCCCTGCCGTTCCGTTGCCAATGGTTAATCTCGCTAATTCACGAGATAAGTCATGGCTCAACAGATTTAGCAAAGTTATTACCCTTCCATAATCCATCCGTTTTGGACCAATGATGGCTATGGAACCGTTTGTCATTTCGTCAGCAGAATATGTTGCTGTAATTACACTAAAATCTGTCATTGCATTATGTTTGTTCTCGGAACCAATTTTCACAGCGATGCCAGGATGAATATTTTCGAAGATCGATGTCGCATGCGTTCCTTTCTCGATTAAATCGATAAAGGTTTTCATCTTTTCTATATCGTGGAACTCCGGCTGGTTAATCATATTTAATTTCCCACCAAAATACAAACGTTCCTCTGGCGTAATTGCAATCGCTTCTTTAAAAGAAGCATACAATTCTCCGGCGCGGTCGATATGCTTTTCCAAAATAGCTCTCGTTTCTTGGATAAGCTTTTTATGAAGATGAACTAAAGGTGTTCCGACTAGTCGTTCGTTTAAGATATTCACCATTTTCTCAATGTCCGAAGCGGAAAATCCTTTCGGAACATTAAATAATCGATTTTCAACTTGACCATTATCCATCACAATAATGGCTACTGCAGTATTTTGATCTAGCGGTACGATTGAAAAGCGTCTCACCGCATGCATCGACGAATCTGGACCAAGTAAAATCGAAGTATAATTTGTTAAATCTGAAATAATCGTCGCTGATTTTCGAATCAACTCTTCTGTTTCCATAATCTTTTGCTGAAATATAGAACTCAGTTGCTGACTATCTTCCCGGTTAAGCTTACTTTCCGTCAATAAATGATCGACATAAAATCGATATCCTTGCTCGGAAGGAATTCTCCCGGAAGATGTATGTGTTTTCTCTAAAAAGCCCATTTCTTCTAGGTCAGCCATTTCATTCCGAATCGTCGCTGGACTGAATGGCGCCTCCGGTTTTTTAGATAGTTGCCGAGACCCAACAGGTTGCGCTGATTGGATGTAATCGTCGACCGTTAATTGTAAAATGAGCAATTGTCTGTTTGTCAACATAACTATCACTCCTGTTAGCACTCTTTCAGGTTGAGTGCTAATACTAATCATAATTTAACAAATGCAATCGGTACTGTCAATTAATAGACTTCCACCTACGTAAGAAATTGTTGAAACACTTCGTTCCCTCTAAATAAACCAGTATTTGTTAATTTATACCTGTCATTAGTTTGTTCAATTAATCCTTTATTTATGAGCATCTGCAATGCATCCCCGTAAACATCTTTTAGAGCACGACCAAACTTTTCTTCAAAATGCTTTGCTGAAACACCTTCAATTTTTCTTAACCCTAAGAACATTTCCTCTTCCATCGCTTCAACTTCTGTCACTTCATGTGTGTGTAAAATTGGGCGTTTCTCTTCATCTAGGGAAGCCATATACTGTTTAATCGGGCCTATATTTGAATAGCGCTGCCCATTTATAAATCCATGCGCACCTGCTCCAATCCCCGCATATGATTCATTTTCCCAGTAAAGAAGGTTATGAACGGATTCATAGTCTGGCATTGCAAAATTACTAATTTCATATTGGTTACGACCATTCTTTTCCATATGTTTAATAAGCATTTCCAACATTTCTGCTTCCGCATCTTCACCCGGTAAAGGCAATTTCCCTTTGTTCATTAAATTGTAAAAAACGGTTTTCGGTTCAACAATTAATGAATAACCTGAATAATGTTCTAAGCCTAAGTTCGTTGCTTTGTCCAACGTATCTTGCCATTGTTCAATGGTTTGTCCAGGTAGACCATAAATAAGGTCAATACTAATATTATCAAAACCGGCTTTTCGAGCATCTTGAATCACACGCGTCGCATCATGTGCGCTATGCGTTCTTCCAATCTTCTTTAATAAATCCTCATCAAAAGATTGCACGCCAATACTTAACCGTTTAACGCCACCATTTTTCAAAACGACTAACTTTTCATATGTTAATTCATCGGGATTGGCTTCTGTCGTAAATTCTCGGAGCGAATCAACATCTACATACTTAGCAATAATTTCAAGTAACCGATGTAGTTGGCCTGCTGATAGTGATGTAGGGGTTCCGCCGCCTAGAAAAACCGTTTCAACCGCTTCGAATGAAATTTCTTCTTTTTTCATCATCGCGAACTCTTTTCCGATTGCTTCAATATATTCATCGACTGGTTGATTTTTAAAAAACACTTTATTGAAATCACAGTAATGACAAATTTGATGACAAAACGGAATATGGATATAGATCCCTTTCATACGCTGCTCTCCTTTCGTAACAGGAAAAAGGAGGCATAATCGCCCCCTTCCCATTGCTTTACTAAATTGATTACTCTTCGTCCATTTTCAATACGGCCATAAATGCTTCTTGAGGAACTTCAACGGATCCTACTTGTTTCATACGCTTTTTACCTTCTTTTTGCTTTTCAAGTAGTTTACGCTTACGAGAAATGTCTCCACCGTAACATTTTGCAAGTACGTTTTTCCCGATAGATTTAATCGTGGAACGGGCGATAATTTTTTGACCAATTGCTGCTTGGACAGGTACTTCAAATTGTTGTCTTGGGATAAGCTCACGTAACTTTTCAACAATCGCTTTTCCACGTTCGTATGAGAAGTCCCTATGGACAATAAAGCTTAATGCATCAATTTGTTCTCCATTTAATAAGATATCCATTTTGACAAGCTTCGATGCCTTATAACCAATCATTTCATAATCTAATGAAGCGTAGCCTCTTGTATTTGATTTTAACATATCAAAGAAATCAAATACGATTTCAGCTAACGGTAATTCATACACGACGTTAACTCTAGAAGATGCTAAGTAATCCATCGTAATGAAATTTCCGCGCTTTCTTTGACATAGTTCCATAACTGGTCCAACAAAGTCTTCAGGTACCATAATGGATGCTTTTACATATGGTTCTTCTACATAATCAATGAGTGGTGCATCTGGCATCATGTATGGGTTGTCCACTTTATGGTGCTCCCCGTCTGTTGTGACGACATTGTAAATAACGCTTGGTGCAGTAGTGATAAGTTCAATATTAAACTCACGTTCGATACGTTCTTGAATAATTTCCATATGGAGTAATCCTAAGAAACCGCAACGATAACCGAATCCAAGAGCTTGAGATGTTTCGGGCTCATATTCAAGTGCAGAGTCATTTAACTCTAGCTTTTCTAAGGCTTCACGTAAGTCATTATATTTGGACGTATCGATAGGATATAATCCACAGAAAACCATTGGATTCATTCTTCTATATCCAGGTAGCGCTTCTTCTGCAGGATTGTCCGCTTTTGTAATTGTATCCCCGACTTGTGTATCACCAACGTTTTTAATCGATGCTGATAAATAACCAACGTCACCAATATTCAATTCTTTCATCGGCGTTTCATGTGGTGTAAAGACACCTGTTTCAAGCACTTCAAACTCTTTTCCTGTTGCCATCATTCGAATTTTATCTCCAGGCTTTACGGACCCGTCAATCACTCGAATATAAGCAATAACCCCTCTATACTGGTCGTAGTGAGAGTCAAAAATTAACGCCTTTAATGGCGCATCAGGATCTCCTGTTGGTGCAGGCACTTTCTCTACAATTTGTTCTAAGATGTCTTCAATACCAATCCCTGCTTTTGCAGAGGCATGGACAGCTTCAGATGCATCTAGACCGATTACATCCTCCACTTCCGCTTTTACTCGCTCAGGATCTGCAGCAGGTAAGTCGATTTTGTTAATAACCGGTAAAATCTCAAGGTCGTTGTCGATTGCTAAATAGACGTTCGCAAGCGTCTGTGCTTCAATTCCTTGCGCCGCGTCGACGACCAGGATGGCACCTTCACAAGCCGCTAAACTCCTTGACACTTCGTATGTAAAGTCGACGTGTCCTGGCGTATCAATGAGGTGAAATGTATATTCTTCCCCATCTCTTGCCGTATACGTCAACTGAACCGCATTTAACTTAATCGTAATGCCACGCTCTTTTTCTAGATCCATTGAGTCTAATGTTTGCGTAGTCATTTCTCTCGCTGTTAATGTATTCGTTTGTTCCAAGATTCGGTCAGCAAGTGTAGATTTCCCATGGTCAATATGGGCAATGATAGAAAAGTTTCTAATATTTTTCTGACGCGCTAATTTCTGTTCTGAATTCATTCTGTTCACTCCTATTTCTGCTACTAGAAGTATACCAGTGAACGCCTCGTTGTTCAATTTTCTGCGTCATTTTCATTCGATAAAATTGAAGTTGCCGCTTCAGCTACGATTGCAATTGTCCGATTTAATTCATCTTCTTTGTTTTCAATGCCGCCTAATTCAATAACAAGTAAATTAGGATGTAAGTCTTGATTATATTTCCCGTCCACTCCTGGCCCACTTTTTCTAATTAGCCCACGAGTAATCCCCGGAACTCGTTTCTCCATTTCTGCCTTTAGCCTCATCGCCTTTTCCTCGTTATGCTTATGATTTGGATGTTCTAACCCAATAACGAAAGCCACTTTTGCATAGTTTTCCCCTTCATAACTGATGGTTGTTTTATCCCGACCAATCGAATCACGATGCATATCAAGTATCAAGTCATAGTCAGACTGCTCAATTTGCTGTTGTACAAAAGGACGAACTGCGTGATAAGCTTTTGAAAAAGGCATACGCTTCTTTTCAAGTTCCTGCATGTTATTTACCGGTAATATATCCGTTTCTATCCCATTTACCGCAAGTTGTGCTTGTAGTTTTTCACCAAACTTTGTAATATTTTCAGTTCGGTGCGAAACGGTTACTTTTCCACTTTTTTCTTTCGTCACTGGTTCAAACGCTTCGTGATTATGCGTAAAGTAAAGAAGTGCTTTCTTCTTCTCTTCCTGTACTTCCTCTTGAAACACATTCGAGGCATAGACAATTTTAAGTGGCTCTTTCATTAGTTTCGATGTTGCTGAAGTAGTACTGTTTGGAAGGAGATTCATTATTATTGGGAATAGAAATAGAATAAGAATAAAAGCACTCCATATTTGCAATGTTTTCTTCATGTTAAACCCCTCCGTTCCTCAACTATATGCAGCTAGAAACGGATACATGATTACTTTTTAATACTACGAACCCAATGGGATAATGAGGTAGATAAATTTTCCGCATAAAGTGCAACCCAAGCATCAACTTCCTTAGGTGAAACGAACGTTCGCAGCTCATGATTCGTTAACACTTCTTCAAAAAGCTGAACGCGTTCTTCATGCGGCCATTCTGCCCAGTCTCCAAAAATTGGTTTTAAAACGGAACGATCTACTTCTTTGTTTTCCGAACGTAGCCAAGGGGTCACTGACAAACTTGAAGATGGACTTTTTTCTTCTTCAATCTTCGATGCAATATAACTAAACATTGTATCGATCGCATCTGCGATAAGTACAGGACCATCTACAACTGTCGGTATGCCAATTGCAATCACTGGCAGACCTAATGTTTCCTCCGATACTTCTTTTCGGCTATTGCCTACACCAGAACCTGGATGGATACCAGTATCTGTTAATTGAATCGTTCGACATAACCTAGATGAATCACGAGCAGCCAGTGCATCAATAACGATAAGTAAATCCGGCTCAACTTCCGAAACAACGGCTTTAATAAAATCAGCAGTTTCCAAACCGGTTTGAATCGTTACGCCTGGTGCATAGACAAACACTTCTCCGCCGTCTTCAGTATAATATTCCGCCACAATTTCCCTTAACCTATCCATCGCTAACGGACCAACTGCATCTGGCGTAACTTCCCTATTTCCCAATCCAATAAATAAAATCTTTCCATTAGCAATAGCTTCTTTATTTTTCACAATACCGTCTAGCTTGTCTATTAACAGTTGGGATAACTGTGTGATTTCCTCACTATCATTTGGCGTTAATGAAGGCACTGTTAACGTAATATAATTTCCTTTTTTCTTCCCGATTCGTTTTTCGCCTAATTCATCTACGACAACTTCCGTTAACTTAACTCTCCCATGCGTTGATTCGTTAAATATTATTCCTTTCGATTCCTCTAGTTTATCTTTTTCACTCTCAGTTTGATGACGGACCATTTCTTCACTTTCGACAAGGAGGTCTGTCCGATAAAAATCAAATTTCTCCATAGAATCACCTCGTGCTTCAGTCTGTGCGTTGTGACTATGAAATATTCTCTAGCTGAGTAATTCAAACGCTCCATCATAATACATATATTTTTTTGTTGCATTTCTATGATTCCTTTGTTAAAATTATGCATGTTATGAAAGTGATTTCTTAAGTATGATGAAACATTTTCCCTACCTGAAATTGGAGGTGAACGATTTGCCAAACATTAAATCAGCTATTAAACGCGTAAAGCAAGGCGCAGAACGCAACGAACGTAACGCACATGCAAAAGCAACTATGCGTACTGCGATTCGTAAAGCAGAACTAGCTCTTGACAATAAAGAAGAGAACGCTTCAGTACTTCTGTCACATGCAGTGAAATTAATTGATACTGCCGCTGGAAAAGGCCTTATCCATAAAAACAATGCATCACGTCAAAAAGCACGTCTTACGAGAAAAGCGCTATAATCTAAGATATGCTGAAGGCGTCGTCGTTTAGACGACCCGGTAGCTAATCAAAAAGACCGTCCATTGAATTGCACCTATCGCACATAGCGATGATGCAAATTCATGTGACGGTCTTTTTATATGTAAACTTTTGGGTTCTATTATATATGTTGGGGTTTCAAAACAATTTGGCATAAAAATGCACGAAGTCACCTAAATCTTTTACACTTTAATTGTCGAGAAAAAAGTAAGGGATAGGTACCCGTGAAAATGAATTTTAACATGAAGATCCCTGGATTAAAAGATGTAATTATTGAGATAACCGAGGAAGTTGGGGAGAATTTTTAGAAGGAATTAATAATAAAACAAAAGTAATGAAGAGGAACGCATATGGTTTAAGACGCTTTGATCATGCGAGAGCAAAGGTTTAATAAAATATAAAGCAATTGGCACTCATTTAGTAGGGTCATGAACAAAGTATAAAAGAATGTTATCTGTTGATTGGAGCGCAAGGTGGCGACTCGGGCGGGAGTAGCAGGGAAAAAGGTAGTTCACTTTTTCCTAGGTGAGACCCTGGACGGAGCGAAGCGAAGGAAGCGGCTCACCGCACGCCCCGCCGAACGCGTCCACCTGGAGCGGAAATCAACTTGTCAAAGTATAAATCATAAAAATAGGGTGACGTGCAAAACACATCACCCCAACATTTGACATAGAACCCTTTTTTGTAATTTAACATTCAACGACGTTGCTGGAGCGAATCCATAAAAAACAATTCTAGCAAACGTTCACGTTTCCCACTGGTTGTTTTTAATTTATAATCAATATCTGCCAATTGCTTCAATATTTGTAGCAATCGACTTTCATTCGGTATCCGCCTATTTTCCAACATTAATTTCACACGATACGGATGGACGTGTAGCGCTTTTGCAATTTGTTGCTGTTGATACCCCTTTTTTCGTAATGATTGCACATGAATCATTAAACGAATTTGTCCCGCAATTAGCGATGTTAACATAATCGGTTCTTCTCCGCTTCTTAATAAATCATGGTAGATAGAGACCGTCTTCGGAATATTACTTGCTACATAAGCGTCCGTTAGTCGAAATACATCCATTTCCGGTGTTCGCGGTACAAGCATCTCGATTAAATCATTCGTAATTTCACCATTTTCACCAAGGTAGGTTGCCATTTTACGAATTTCTGTTGCGAGAGATAACAAATTATCTCCAACTGTATTCATTAACGTTTGAGCCGCAGCGGATGAAATATGTGACCCATTTGTTTTTGCTTCGTGTTGAATCCATGTTAGAAGATCTTTCCCTTCCAGTCGATTCGCTTCGATGACCGTTGACAGGTCTCTCATTTTTTTAGTAATTCGTTTACGACCATCCAACTTTTCATAAGGCGCAATAAACACAACCGTAGCTGTTGGAGATGGATTTTCTAACCATTGTTCTAACACTGTTAAATTATGATCTACTTCTGCTCTTTTTTTATCTTGCCCACTTAAAAACACCGCATGGTTGGCGATAATTAACTTATGGTCTTGTAAAAATGGCAATGTATCCGCTTCTTCAATGACAGCTTCTACTGGTGTCTCTTCCAAATCAAACCGCACGACAGATGCATCATCGATTTCAGGTAATGCCTTTTTTAACCGTTCAATCGTAGCATCAAATATGTGATGTTCAACACCCGTTAGTAAATATACAGCGTCCACTTTACCGGATGCGATTTTTTTCCATATAGCATTTGGCATTTTTTCACCTCAACTCTTTACCCTTTTATTATACCTTAAAATGAAAAGACTGTATGAACAATTTGTGTCATTTCTCTCGAACGCAAGAGATATAGACGATTTGTATAGATTTTTATAATCCAATCGCTTATACTTAGATTGGATATATAGGAGGTGTAGCAATGAACGAGTTCGAACATGATGTACAATCAAAACGCAATGATTTTGTAGATTCTGGTGTAGGATTTGTTGTAGCATTTGGATTTTTCTCCAGTATATTTATTATTGCTACAGTAATCGACTTCATTGCAAGCTAACCAAATCGTTGAATCGGTCATTTTCTAAACTGGTGACCTACATAACCCACTGTTATTTCGGGTTAAAAACGGACAAGATTCCCATCAAGGAGCGCTCGTCCGTTTTTTCTTTTGCACTACTGCATCACGGATACACTAAATTCTTCACCTTCTACAAGTACGGTAATTGATCCGTTATCCGCAGTAACAAATACTGGAACTTGATACTTTTGAAATGTCTCTAGCACTTCTTTGCTCGGATGTCCGAACCGATTGTTTCTTCCAGCAGAAATAACAGCTAGTTTAGGTTGTAGCGCTTTAATAAAGGAGTCTGTACTCGATGTTTTACTTCCATGATGTCCTACTTTTAAAATTGGATTTTTAAAGTCCATAAATTTATATTTCGTTAAAAATTTTCTTTCCGCGGCTTCTTCCATATCCCCTGTAAATAAAAACGACGGACCCGTTGTTGTCATATACAAGGCAAGAGAACTATCATTCCCTACATACTCTTCTGTTTGTGGTCCAACATAATAAAAACCAAAATCATTATTCTCCCAACCATTTCCGTCTTTCATTTCCATAATAGACACCTTCCTATCATTCGCGGCACGAACAAGCTTTTCCATTTCCTCTACATCCCCACTATTTTTAGGGATGTGAATTTCTTTTACACGAATATCTTCCACAACTTCATGCGCCCCGCCCATATGATCGATATGGGCATGTGAAATTATTAGCTTATCAACTTCCGTAATGCCTCTTCCTTTTAAGTAAGGCACTACAATTTTTCGCCCTACTTCAAAAGGTGTTGTTGGTGAGCGCCATGTTTTTTCTCCAAATGAAACTGTGCCGCCTGTGTCAATCATATAAACACCACGTTTATAAGGCAGTTCAATGACAATGCTATCTCCTTGCCCCACGTCCAAATAAGTTACACGTAATTGACTCTCTGTATAAGGTAGAAATTGGATAAGGAACGTCGGAATAAGCACATAAGGCAAGCAGCGACTTAGCTTCTCCCTTACTTCATATAATGTGAAAAAGCGTACAACACCGACTACCGCCAAAACTAGCGCAATAGATGCGGGCCTTCCCGGGTTCCACAATTGATAAGGAATCGCAGATAACCAAACTGTACCTTGATCAATGAGAGCGCGAAACGGAACATACAAGAAAAAGAGCAATTTTGCAATTGGCATCGCCACTGATGTGAGCAGAAGCAAAATTAGATTCATCGGTAATATGACAACAGAATACAAAGGTACGTACAGTAAATTGACCAAAAATGAAGATAAAGATAGTTCATAAAAGTGGAGTAATAAAATAGGATACAACGACAATTGACTAATCATCGTCACTAAAAAAGATAACTTTAACTTAGACGATTGTCTAGACAAGATTTTAGAAGATAAAATTAATGATAATGCGGCTAAGTAAGACAATTGAAAACCAGGTTGGAATATAACATACGGTTTATAGAGCATAAAACCAATTGCACTTATCGCAAGAGCGCTATCCAATTTCATTGGCAGGCGACCGTAAATAGTGAGCAGGACTAGAATGGTGACAATGACGGCACGCCATACCGAAGGAGCGCCACCTGCAATGATTGCATAAAGCGGTAATAGGATTATCAGCAAAACATCTACGTTTTCTCGCCGAATTTTTAAACGGAGCAAACATTCTCGAACGATAAAAACTAACAAGCCTACATGAAGCCCAGAAATCGCAAATAAATGCGTAATCCCTAACTTTCTATAATTTGCAGCATCTTCTTCGCTCATGCCACTCCGATCCCCAATTAACAAAGCTTCGGCTTCAGGAATGAGTGATTCTGGAAAAGTCTCCCGGATATGCTGTTGAACATTTTTTCGCTGTGTTAATAAGCGTGTAGTAAAGGATTTGTTTATTTTATACGAAAATATACGATCGACTTTTAGGATACCCGAAGCTCCGTACATCCTTAAATACTGTTCCATATTAAACGCATACGGATGTGAGGGTATTTCAATGGACTGAAAAGAACCTGAAATGTAAAACTCCATTGTTGCTACATCCATTTCTTTAAATCTTTGTTTTTCATCTGCATTTTCAAATTGGTATATCGCATAAACCGTCTGGCCAGATTCAGTTCTGGCAAAACCTTTAATCGCTCCACCGTCAATTTTGGCGTTATCTGTCCAAGTAAGTGTACTATTTTCTTCACCAGTTTCAATTGGATCAGGGACGATTGTTATGAAATAAAAAAAGGAGAGTATAGCGGCTATAACCGCAAAGAAAGGCGTGAGGAAATCATCTTTTTGCTTTAAAAAGAGAGGGAGAAGTAAAAGATTTAATAATAATAAGTATACCGTGCCGTATGCGGCAAACGCAGAGACGGCAACCGGTATAGCTACATAAATAAAGCGAATTTGAACAATTATATTCCGAATAATTCTTCCACCCTTCTAAGTAGAGGGTCCAATTGTTCTTCATCTGCACCTAATTCACGCATAGACGCTAACATGTCATTGACAAGGCTCAATTTTTTATCGCCTAAAAAATCTACTTTACTTTCATCGAAAGGAATATGTTGAACAGAAATCCCTGATTGCGCAAATAAAGTTGCCGCATACTCATTATTTCGATAGTCTGTGGCGTATATGATTCTTTTTACTCCTGCTTGAATAATAGCTTTCGCACATTGTAAGCAAGGAAAATGAGTCACATAAATCGTTGAGTCCGCTGTCGTTGTTCCATATTTTGCGCATTGTAACAATGCATTCATTTCAGCATGAATCGTTCGTACACAATGGTTATCAACGACATAACAACCGTGGTCAATGCAATGGTCGCCACCCGAAATCGAGCCGTTATAACCACCTGCAATCATTCGATTATCACGTACAATAATCGCTCCAACCGCAAGTCTTGTACACGTACTTCGCAATGCTAACAGATGACATTGCGCCATGAAAAATTGGTCCCATGTAATTCGCTCCATATGAATGCCTCCATCGTGTCCAAAATTGTTCATCTATTTTTATTTAACTTTAATTTGATGTTGAAGTTTTTCGAATGTCTTTTGTCCGATACCGGAAATGTTCATCAACTCTTCTGGTGACTGAAATGGACCGTTTTCTTCACGATACTGAATGATGGATTGCGCTTTCGCCGGTCCAATGCCACTAATTGTCATAAGTTCAATTTCAGTAGCCGTATTAAGATTGATTGTGTCATCATCCACCGCTGAGGAATCTATTAAGCTGACAATCGCTTCTGACTCTAGCAATTCCTCACCTTCAGTCGGAATATAAACGAGCAGTTCATCCGTTAATTTTAACGCAAGGTTCACTAGTCGTGCATCTGCTTCCGGTAAATAACCACCAGCGGCGTTAATCGCATCGATTAGACGATCACCTTCTTCTAATGTGTAAACGCCTGGGCGAAGGACTGCTCCTTTCACATCGACAACTAGGATGGATGGAACACTTTCTATCCTATTTTCTGGCTCTTCAATTTCTTTTTCATTTACTTCTGAAAATGGAATTTGCTCGCTGAAGTCGATTGGAGAATCGTCTGCTTGTCCACGGGGAATGAACAAATATGCAAGAATAACAGCGATTGCTACGAGTGGGAATAAAAGTTTACGCCAATTATCGGATACAAAAGATTGAAACAGGTGATTCACCCTTTCTCTCAATGAGTATCCATATGGAGTACCTCTATTATAAACAAATCCAAATAAATTTCAATGCTTATTTACGGACTTGAAAGAAGATTCTTTCACTTTCTTCTTCGGGCGCTTTATCATCCCAATCGGCAAAAACTCTCTCAATTTTAAATCCAACTTCAAGTAACATATCCACATACTCTTGGACCGGAAACGTTCTTTGATAATGCACTTCATCAAACCGTTCATACAAATCATTTTCTTTTTTTACAAAAAAGGTTAATTCGGAATAAACCGAGTGTACATCTTCCCCAGGCTCCGTTTGCCATATGTATGCAATTCTTTCATTATCATAAGTAAAAGGACTCTCTAAAAATATTACGTCCGTTTTAAAGGTTGAATGTACATCAAATAACAATACGCCCCCGACCGATAATGCTTGGTAAACATGATGGAATGTTTGAAGCACTTCCGTTCGGTCCGTTACATAATTCAGAGAATCGATCGGAATAACAGCGACATCAAATCCGCTATGTCCTTCAAGTTTTTGCATCGGCTGAAGCAGAAATGAGATCGGTAAATTTAATGACTTCGCCCGTTCAGTCGCAATTTGAAGCATGTCAGGAGAAATGTCAACTCCTGTGACATTTCCCCCTGACTTTGCTAACTTCGCAGCTAATAATCCCGTCCCACACCCGATATCTAATATCTTCTTGCCGGCAATTCCATTGGCAGCAAGGGCAATTAACTCAACATACGTATCATATGGAATGTCTTCCATTAATTCATCGTAAACCGCCGCAAATCGGGAATAGCTATCTTTCATTCTTCGTCTACCATTTGAAGCCTTGGTGCGTCTCCCCATAACTTCTCCAAGTTATAATGGCCACGCTCATCTTTATGGAATACGTGCACGACTACATCGCCCAAGTCAGCTAATACCCAGCGACCCGATTCTAATCCTTCCACACGTTTTACATGTACGCCAAACTCACTCGCTTGGTCAATGACTTCACGTGCAATTGCTTGTACTTGTCTTTCTGAATTGGCATGACAAATAATGAATTGGTCTGCCATCACAGAGATACCCTCCATATTTAAAACTACAATATCTGATGCTTTTTTATCGTCAACTGCTTGATAAGCTGTTGATAGTAAAGTTGAAGTCGTCATTTAAATTATTCCTTCCTTTAACATATATTCATTATAACAATCAAAAGAGTCTGGAAAAATCGCCGCTCTCTTAGACACTAAATAGTCGATTGAATGGCCAATACAATAATACATCGCTTTATCGATGGAGCCTTTTGACTTTTCTCTTAGTTCATCTACCCCTGGAAATTGTCTCCCAGGCTCAATCAAGTCAGCAATAAATAGTATTTTTTCTAACATCGACATATTGGCTCGGCCTGTCGTATGAAAGCGTACCGCATTTAAAACATCCTCGTCATTGATCCCAAATGTCTCCCGTGCAATGATTGCGCCAACTGGGCCGTGCCAAAGTTCATGGTGAAAATCGACTAATCGTTTATCTTCACCTGCTTCTTCTAAACGGCGCAGTAACTCTTCTTTCTTCATACACTTGGCGATGTCATGAAATAAAGCTGCTTTCTCAGCGGCTGTTTCCGAGACACCATGTTGTTTCGCCATCTTTTTTGATAACTCAGCAACACGTAAAACATGTTCATATCGTGAAGAAGTTAAACGATTTGCCAGTTCACTTTTAATAGGCGCCAGTTCCATACAATCCCTCCTTGCGAACGAATGACTCAACTGCCGGAGGGATTAAAAATGTAACGGTCCCATTTTCTTGAAATCTTTTACGGAGTAACGTCGAAGATATATCAATTTCTGGAATCGTAATGATTTCTACTGGATAGTCCGTATCACTTTTCCAACCTGGACGGCCCACACCAACAATTTTTACGAGCTCGACGAGTTCATCGATTCGATGCCAAGTATGTAGCGAATCAATCATATCTCCGCCGATAATTAAAAAGTAGTCTACATCCGGATCTTGCGCCATCAGTGCGGACATCGTATCGAATGAATACGAGACGCCCCCACGCTCCACTTCATATGATGAAACAGTAAAGCCATCTATTCCTTGTATGGCTAAGTTTACCATTTGGAGACGCTGTTCTTTCGTCACTTGTTTATCGGCTGCTTTATGTGGAGGTAAAGCATTTGGCATAAATCGAACTTCGTCAAGTTCAAGGGCATGCTTCACTTCATTCGCGATAATGAGATGCCCAATATGTGGCGGATTATAAGTCCCCCCAAGTATGCCCACTCTCTTCAAGGAATGACCTCCTTATGGTAATTGAATTTGCTTATTGTCTACGGATTCTTTATACAATATGAGCACATTTCCAATTACTTGAACGACATGAAGTCCCACGCGTTCAGATAATTTCTCCGAGATTGTTTTTCTATCCTCACTACAATTTTGTAAAATATTTACTTTAATCAATTCTTTCGATTCTAAAGCTTCCTCAATTTGCGTAATGACAGATTCTGTTAAACCTTGTTTTCCAATTTGAAATAAAGGTTGCAGATGATGTGCCTCGCTACGTAAAAATCTTTTTTGTTTACCTGTTAACATAATTTCCTCCTAGTTTTTCTGTTATTTTATCAATCATATTTGCTGTATTTGGCTGGATACCTGTCCATTTTTCAAATGCTAGTGCACCTTGATGGACAAACATCCCTACGCCGTTCATTGTCTGTGCTCCGTTCTCACGAGCCACTTTCAAAAACTCAGTTTCTAACGGATTATAAATGATATCTGCAACAACTGTTCCCGCTGCAACTTTAGATGGGTTAAGTGGCATTCCTGCAACTGCATAATTCATCCCAACCGAAGTCGTTTGAATAATTAACCCAAATTCATCAAGTATATTTTCTGCCTCTGTTATTGTCAATGCTTTGGCATTCGGTAGATGCTCTGCCAATTGTTGTGCTTTTTCAATTGTTCGATTCGTGACATACATGGGGCCATACCCCTTTTCATGTAAACCATAACAAATTCCTCGCGCCGCCCCACCAGCCCCAATGACGAGAACTTTTTTCTCGACACATAGGTGGCCGAACATTTCTTCTAAAGATTGAACAAATCCCGCACCGTCCGTATTCGAGCCGCGAAGCGAACCATCTGGAAGCACCTCTACTGTATTGACTGCATTCATCACTTCGGCCGATTCATCTATTTCATCTAAAAAAGGAATGATGGCACTTTTATGCGGAACCGTTACATTCCAACCACTGCATCCAAGTAGTTTTAAGCTTTCAACTGCCTGGCCAAGATGTTCTGGGTATATATGATGTGGACTATAAGATGCATTCATATTATTTTCATTAAACCATTCATCATGCATATTTGGCGACATGGATTGACTTATCGGATCACCGATAACAGCATACCATTTTTTCATTTGTTACCCATCCCCCCTGATTACAACGAGTTTATATTAAAGATGGTCGCAGGATTACATTCACACCCCGGGGTGCATGAACAGCAACGACACTTGGTTCCTGAACAGTAATCCAACCTAATCCTGAAATAACGATATCTACCTTTTTCTCTTTAATCGAAAATTCATGACGAACAAGTTCTGGCATTTTCTCTACTGAATCCCCAGACGGCGGCGATAGCATTGCCCCTTTATGTTTCTCATACAATGCATCCGCATTCGCTAATTTTGTCCGATGAATTTCTAGTCGATTTGAGACATACACTAAAAACGATGAACGTTCACCGGAGATAAAGTCAAAACGCGCCAATCCTCCGACATATAAAGTTTGCTCGGCATTTAATTGGAATACTTTCGGCTTCAACTCAGATTTTGGTGTAATTAACTTCAAATCTTTTTCGTCTAAATAATGGGCAATTTGATGGTCGTTAATAATGCCTGGCGTATCATAAATTGCTTTTCCATCGTCCAATGGGATTTCTACAATATCTAATGTTGTACCCGGGAAATGGGACGTTGTAATGACTTCATTTGCACCAGTTGCACCTTTAATAATATGATTAATAAAAGTCGATTTCCCTGTATTTGTACAACCTACAACGTAGACATCTTTCCCATTTCGAAGCCTATCAATTTTCTGTAACGCTTCTTCCATGCCATGCCCTTTAAAGGCTGAAACAAGTAACACATCTGCCGGTTTTAAGCCAAGCTTATTTGCTTCTCTTTTCATCCAATTGACTACTTTGTTTGGATTAATCGATTTTGGAAGTAGGTCAGATTTATTACCGATTAATAAAATATCCTTATTGCCTACAAAACGATGCAACCCAGAAATCCAACTACCGTTAAAATCAAAAATATCGACGATTTTAACGACCATTCCCTCTTTGCTTCCAATGCCATTCAGTATATCTAAAAAATCATCGCCTGTTAACGATACAGGCTGTAACTCATTATAATTACGAAGACGGAAGCAACGACGACAAACAAGGTCCTCATTTGTCAAGGATGCGGGTGGTGCATATCCTTCTATCTTAGGATCCTCCGTTTGTATCGTAATGCCACATCCAATACATTTTAATTCTTCCAATGTTATTCCTCCCAATAAATAAGGCCGCGTCGTCTTAAACGCTCCATAATAAAGCTTTCTAAGTTCCGATTAAAAGTTGTAATTTTCGCATCAGATGTCGCAACAGGAATGACTAAAATCGTGTGAAGCCCTTGACGATTTCCACCAAAAATATCTGTTAATAATTGGTCTCCTATCACGACTGTTTCTTCCTTTTTCGTTCCCATTAACTTTACTGCACGCCTAAATGCTGTACCTAAAGGTTTATTCGCTTTCGAAATAAATGGCATTTGAATCGGCTCAGAAAATGCTTTTACACGTAACTCATTATTATTAGAAACGATTGTCACCCGTATTCCCGCCTGTTGCATACCTTCTAACCATTCAATAATTTCAGGTGTCGCATCAGGACGGTCCCAGGCGACGAGCGTATTATCCAAATCTGTTATGATTCCTTTTATGCCGCGCTCTTTTAATTGTTCAGCTTTGATGTGAAAGACGTCCTTCACAAACTCATTCGGCAAAAACTTCTTTAGCATTCCATTCACTCCGATTTTCAACTTAATACCCAAGTATTATAACATACAAGGAGCTTTTCTTCGCAATGTCTTATCTTTTTTTGTAGGACAACTATTCGCGCTTGTCCGCTATAAATATCGAAGTATTTTACTCATTACGCATATGACGACCGCATATGCTGTCATACAACGACAAGGAGGTGGCCTGATGAGCGGATTTGTCATGTCGGTGATTCAACTATGGCTCGAGATTCCTGCAGTTATCGGTTATATACGAGGGCAGGCATTCAAGCGTCCACTCTCTAAAGAAGAAGAAGCTGCTTGTCTTGCGCGACTCGCGGCCGGAGATGAAGACGCACGTGATGAACTAATCGAACGGAACATGCGGCTCGTTGCACATATCGTAAAAAAATTCCATCCAAAACATGAGTTTCTAGACGATTATATTTCTATCGGAACAATCGGTCTTATGAAAGCAGTAAACACGTATACGTCCGATCGAAAAACGAAGCTAGCAACATATGCGGCACGCTGTATTGAAAATGAAATATTAATGTATCTACGCACTCAGAAAAAAGTACAAAAAGATGTATCCTTGTTTGAACCGATTGGCGGTGAGAGCGACGGTCAATCATTGCAAATTGCAGACTTGCTCCAAACGGACGATGAATCCCCTATCGTCGCAGTAGAACAAAATGAAGAAAAAGAAAGATTGTATAAGCATCTCGGCAAACTGGACGGAAGAGAACTTGAAATTATTCAAAGGCGCTTCGGTCTATTAGATGACAAACCGATGACCCAAAAAGCAATTGCAGAACAACTCAATATTTCCAGAAGTTATGTTTCAAGAATCGAGAAACGTGCCATTGTAAAATTATACCAGCTTTTCAAACATGAATATAATGATTAAACTTATATTTTCACCCGTTAGAACTATAAATATTATAGCTACAATATATGATAAAACATTTATCAAATCCAAATGAAAAGGCGTTTCCAACTGGGAGTCAATCCCAGTGGAAGCGCCTCTTCAATCATCTCACTCTTCGTTAACCTCACGTAAAATAACAGCCGATACAGCAATCGCGAAAATAAAAACGCCAGACATCATAGCAAACATAATTCCATCCATCGATAAACCCCTCCCAATCGCAAGATAACAAATATGATTTACTTCATCCTTATCTTACCATGAAACCATTAAAGTTTCGAGATGACACGTAAAACAATATCTGTTGAATGACGTGCAGCCACCGGAAGGAACTCATCAAAACTAATTGAAGATTCTTTTCCAGCAATATCTGACAACGCACGGATGACAACGAAAGGCGTGCCGAACTGATGACAAACTTGCGCAACTGCTGCAGCTTCCATTTCAGCAGCAATCATCGTTGGGAAAATTTGTCTGACTCGTTCTACATGGTCTGTATCGCTCATAAACGAGTCACTTGAAGCAACTAGACCGACTGCAGATGTATGTTGACCTATTTCATCTACAGCTTCCTTCGCTGATTGGATAAGCGTTGATTCTGCTTTAAATGTTTCAGGTAAATTTGGAACTTGTCCATGCGCATAACCGAATGCAGTTACATCCACATCGTGATGACATACTTCATCGGAGATGACGATAGATCCTATTTCCAGTGTATCTAAAAATCCACCTGCCGATCCTGTGTTTATGACAACATCTGGCTGATAAGTTTCAAGTAATAACGTCGTGGCGATGGCTGCATTCACTTTCCCAATGCCACTTTTCACAAGAACTACTTCATGTTGGCCAATTACACCTTCAACAAACTCACAATTTGCGATGATTTTTGTTTTTGGTGATTCGATTTCTTCACGTAGGAGATTGACTTCTTCCTCCATTGCACCGATTACTCCAACTTTCACAAATATCCCTCCATTTCTTTGATCTCATGTTAATAATTAAAGTCTAAAGTTGTAAGTACATCCATTTTCACAGGTTTCCAACCTTCATTGTCCACCCATTCTAAGAAAACTTGGTACTTTTCAGTTTTGTCTTTAGAAGAAACAATTCCAATTGATTTTTGAGGACTTCCCCCGTTTTTAAGCTTCCAAATAATCATATTATCAGCCGATAATCCCGTCGCATAAGTGAGAGCCCGCTCTTTTTCTATCCAGTCTATTGAGTCACGCTTGTATACAGAAGCATGCTCACCGGTCTGCTCTGTTCCGATTGGCTCCCAAGCAGGATTGACGATGGATTGTGAAACGATTGGATCATTTGGATCGACTGTTATTTCAACATCTTCAACTTCTTCTAATTCAGTATCCTCGTCAATTATGTCTACATTTTCTTCTTCTACTTCTTCGTCATGTAGCGAAGGATCCTCTTCTTTAGAAACCTCATCATCTTTATTTTGCTCTACTATTTCCTCATTGTTTTTCACATCTTCTTTATCAGATTGCTCTTTATCGCCGCCTAGGAAAATAATTGATGACGTAATTACAATTGCAACAACGACAGCTGCAATTAACACATTCAATATTTTATCTTTGCGTTTCTTCTTTCTATCCAATCTGGAGAAGTTATGGTTAGGATTGTTCATGCTTCATTCAGCTCCCAGGTATAGTTTAGTCGCTTACTGGATGAGACGTTTCAAGTAGAAATTTGTTCCCTATCTTTTATTCATCATAAGGGCTTTATTTCATAGATAAAACCGCCCTCGAATGAAGGCGGTTTCAGAACGTTATTTTATTTCAACGATTGTAACCGACATTTCTCCACCAGGCGTATTTATTTTTACTTCATCGCCTTTTTTGTGGCCCATTAATCCTTTTGCAATTGGCGAGTCATTGGAGATTAATCCTTCAATCGGATTCGCTTCAGCTGAACCAACAATTGTGTAGGTTTCTTCATCACCATCTGGTAATTCTTTAAATGTTACTGTATTTCCAAGTTGTACTTCATCTGTATTAAATTCAGATTCATTAATAATCACTGCATTGCGAATCATTCCTTCAATTGATGAAATTCTTCCTTCGATAAATGCCTGTTCTTCTTTCGCAGAGTCATACTCTGAGTTTTCCGAAAGGTCACCAAAATCTCTTGCAATTTTAATGCGTTCTACAACTTCTTTACGTTTAACCGTTATTAGATGTTCTAACTCTTCTTCTAGCTTTAGTTTTCCCGCAGCAGTCATCGGAAATTTCTTTTCCGTAATCATTCCCATCACTCCTCAAATTACTATTCATAAAAATACTATGCCGCTTTGTATTTTAGTATGCGACATAGCAAGTAACGCCTATGATTTTATGTCATCATCATAGTATAATTCTGTTCCTTTATCAAGAATTGTTTTTATTTTTGTCACCATCAGGTCAATTGCGACTTTATTTTTCCCACCTTCTGGGACAATAATATCTGCATATTTCTTTGTAGGTTCGATAAATTGATTGTGCATCGGACGAACAACGGATAGATATTGTTCAACGACTGAATCGATAGAACGACCTCTTTCATGAATGTCGCGCAAAATCCTTCTAATAATCCGGAGATCCGCATCTGTATCGACGAACAATTTAATATCCATTAAATTTCGAAGTGCGACATCTTCTAATACAAGAATCCCTTCAACAATTATGACATCTTTCGGTTCTATCATAACCGTTTCATTTGAACGTGTATGCAATGTATAATCATATGTTGGTTTTTCAATAGGTTGTCGGTTGAGCAACAATTGAATATGCTCTACTAATAAATCCGTATCGAACGCAAGCGGATGGTCGTAATTCGTTTCTAACCGCTCTTCAAAGCGAAGATGCGACTGGTCTTTATAATAAAAATCTTGGCCTATGACAGCGACCGAGTTATCTTTAAATACATCGTAAATTGCATTCGTAACGCTCGTTTTTCCCGATCCCGAACCTCCAGCAATTCCGATGACGAGTGGTTTATCTACTTTCATTTTTGGCATCCTTTCAGTTGCAAAGGTGTTTCATTTTTGGTGAAACGCCATTTTACTATGCTTCTTTTTTTATTGCAATTAATATTCCGTCACCTACTGGAAGTAAGAATGTATCAAAACTAGGATGCGCCATTACCCATGAAGTAAATTCCTTCAAATTACGGATCATTGTACGCTTTCGTCTTGGCACGTCTTTATCTTCCTGCAAAACCATACCATGCATGAACATATTATCGCAATAAATAACTCCACCAGGAATCACTAAAGGTGAATATTTTTCAAAGAAACGCTTGTACTGCCCTTTGGCTGCATCAATAAAAAGAGCATCATATGGTTTCTTTAAATGCGTATCAATCGCTAATTCTAATGCATCGGCTTCAATAATCTCGATACGATGATTCAGTTCGGAAGCTTCAATATAATCACTAGCTTTATGATAGCGTTCCGAATCACGCTCAATCGTTGTAATCGATGCATTTGGGAAGGCCTGGGCCATCCTAATTGCTGAATAGCCAATTGCACTTCCGATTTCAAGAATATTTTCAGGTTTTTGTAACGATAGCAACCCAATAAAAGTTTCAATTGCATGACTTCCCATAATTGGGACATGATTTTTTATTGCATAGCTTTCCATTTCTAACAAAAGTGAATCCTTTTCTTTTCCTAGGTCAGCTATGTAAGTTTCATATTTATAAATCGTAGCCAACTCCTCAATCATTTAGCCATTTTAGTCTATATATTTCGCACGATTACTTAAATGTTCTTCATAAGTTACAGCGAAATGGTTCATGCCATCTTTCCCTGCTAAAAAGTATAAATATTTTGTTTGAGATGGATCAACGACAGCCTCTATAGAAGACTTTCCTGCGCCTGCAATCGGTCCTGGAGGAATCCCTGCGTATTTATACGTATTGTATGGGTCATCGATTTCAAGGTCCTTATAATACGTTCTACTTAAATGTTCGCCATGCGCATAGGCAACAGTTGGGTCTGTTTGTAATGGCATGTCGATGGCTAGACGGTTATAGAATACACTCGCAATCGTCTCCCGATCCGCCTGTGCCGTTGCTTCCTTTTCTAACAATGAAGCGAAGGTTAACAGCCAATGAACGGATTTATCTTTTTTCTCTAGATAATCTAAAAACGGTAAAATATTCGCTTCTGTCGCTTCCAACATGCTATCGACGATCATTTCAACAGATGGATTTTCTTCGTAAAATGGATAAGTTGCCGGGAATAAATATCCTTCTAAAGGAAATTTAATCTGTTCACCAAAAACTTCTTCTGTAATTAAATGCGGATATTTCCCCATTAAAAATTCGATATTCTCTTTATCATTCACATAAGCTAAAAAGTCTTCTGCACTTACATTTGTTCGATTTTCTACAATACTAGCGACTTCTTTAAGCGTCAGGCCCTCAGGTACTGTTAACGTAAATACCGGTTCGCGATATACTTTTCCTGTTTTTAAACTTTTTATTAATTCATCGGGTGTCATTGATTTTGATAATTCATACGTACCTGCTTGAAATTTAGATTCGTTATTAAATTTGGCGTAATACTTAAATAAGCGCGCGCTTTTAACAATACCTTTTTCTTCGAGGATTTTTGAAATATTATTTAAACCCGAACCAATCGGGATGTTAACTTCAATGAGTTCCTCAGAATTTGGATCGTATGCTTTTAATCCTTTTGAAATATAATTATAAGTAAATAATCCACCTATTAAACCAATGACTAGAATACCTAGCGCAATCCCAAAGACAATTTTCCTAACGATTTTTACTTCTTTTTTCTTTTCACGCATTCGTTCGAACATGACTTCTTTTTTCGAACCTTTATCCATGCGTCATCCACCTCTTTCATTCGGAAACAATCCGACCATACAGTTTAAAATAAGATATAAGTTATGTATTGAAGTTGACGACATATCTACTTTTTGTATATCTTAGTCAATCTCATAATCCAATCTTTTCGTTGCGATTAGCGGTTTTAGGTAATTATGAAATTGACTCATCTAGAAGATTTAATTACATAACGAAAAAGACGGAACGGTATTGCACCGTCCCGCTAACGTGCATATAAAGGTTAATCTTCTTCCTCTTCTTCTTCACCTAAAAATGTGTTCAATGTTTCTTCGACCATAGCCCACTCTTCATCGTCTTCAATAGGCATAAGTTCACCGTCTTCTTCACCGTCTTCATTTGGTATGAATGCTGAGGCATGAATTTCGATCTCCTCAGTATCATCTTCCTCTTTCCCTAAAACGTGGTAAAGCACATACGATTTTCCGTAGTCTTTTGATTCAAATGTAAGGATTACTTCACATACATGCTCGTTTCCATTTTCATCTACAATTGTCATTGTTTCTTGTCCGTGTTCCATCTTTTCACCTCATCTATTTTTTCTGTCTAAAAAACCTTGTAATATCATAACGGCTGCCATTTTATCTATTACTTGTTTACGTTTTTTCCGACTAACATCCGCCTCAATTAGTGTACGCTCCGCAGCCATTGTCGTCAATCTTTCATCCCATAAAGTTACAGGAAGATTGAAATTTTCTTTTAAGAGGTCCGCATAATGTTCAGATGCTTCCCCTCTTGGACCAACCGTATTGTTCATATTTTTCGGGTAGCCAATGACGAACTCATTCACCTTATACTCTGAGATAAGTTCACGAATTCGTTCCAAACCAAACTTTCCTTCAGTCTCATTAATTGAAATCGTTTCAATGCCTTGGGCTGTCCACCCTAAGGCATCGCTAATTGCAACCCCAATTGTTTTTGAGCCGACGTCTAACCCCATTATCCTCACTTAAGTTGTCCCCCGTTTTCACGGATATAAAACTTCACAAGTTCTTCGATAATTTCGTCTCGCTCTAGTTTTCGGATCAAATTCCGTGCATCTTCGTGACGTGGGATATAGGCAGGGTCACCTGATAGTAGATACCCTACGATTTGATTAATCGGATTGTACCCTTTTTCGTCTAATGCTTTATGGACATGAAGCATGACTTGCTTTACTTCTTCTTCCATTGATTCTTCAGGAAAGTTGAACTTCATCGTTTTGTCGTATGAATTCATTTATGCAACCCCGCTTTCAGATTTTCCTTTTGTGTCAACAAGTGTCATCTTAAAATGTAGACGATGCAAACAGCACATCAGACTGTTTTCACATAATCATACACCGATTGAAGCGCATCATCAAGCTTAGAAGCATCTTTTGCACCAGCCATTGCCATATCGGGTCTACCGCCGCCCTTACCATCGCATTGAGAAGCTACATGATTTACAAGCTTTCCAGCATGATAATTGCTTGTTTTTAGGTCATTCGTTACACCTGCAACGAGCATGACTTTTTCATTTACAACAGTGCCTAGAACAATGACGCCTTTAGAAACCTTTTGTTTTAATTCGTCCATCATTTGTCTAAGTGCCTGATTATCTTTCACATCGACACGAGCTGATACAACCGTTACATCACCAATCGTTTCAGATCCATCTAGTACGCCAGATAATTGACTATTTGCGAGTTGTGCTGAAAGTGAATTATTCACACGTTCAAGTTCTTTTATACTTAAAAGGACAGATTCAACTTTCGCAACCATTTCTACCGGTTTCGCTTTTATCAGCATTGCCGCAGTTTTAAGAATCTCTTCTTCCTCTTTAAATGCTTCGTATGCAGACTTACCTGTTAACGCTTCAATACGCCTTGTTCCCGCACCAATTCCACTTTCGGAGACAAGTTTAAAGAGACCAATTTTAGCAGTTGATGTAACATGACATCCTCCGCATAATTCGATTGAATAATCGTCAATTGCTACGACACGAACGATATCGCCATATTTTTCTCCAAATAAGGCCATCGCACCTTGACGTTTTGCTTCATCAATTGGTTTTTCTGCAATCGCGACTTCGATATCATCCCAAATTTTATCATTGACTAGCTTTTCAATTTGCTCAAGTTCTTCATCTGTCACTTGACCAAAATGGGAGAAGTCAAAACGTAAACGATCCGGACCAACGTATGAACCTGCTTGTGCGACATGTTCACCAAGTACCACTTTTAACGCTTTATGAAGCAAATGGGTTGCCGTATGATTTTTAATCGTTTTCTCTCTTTTTTCTGCATCTACTGTTGCAACGACTGTCGTTCCTGAAGTGATAGATCCTCTACGGACAGTTGCTGTATGCAAGTTTTGACCGTTCGGTGCTTTTTGAACGTTATGAACGTCTGCAGTAAACGTATCTGTTGCAATCGTCCCTTTATCCGCAATTTGTCCACCACTTTCTGCATAAAACGGTGTTACATTCAAGATAAATTGAATTTCATCCCCCTCTGAAGCTTGTTCAATAAATGTTCCATTTTGTAATAAATTGGATACTGTCGCTTCAGTAGTTAAGTTATCATAACCAATAAATTCACTTGTGTCATGAATATCACCTAAAACACCGGATTGTACTTTCATTGAATCTACATCTTGACGTGCAGCACGCGCGCGCTCTCGTTGTTTTTCCATTTCGTTTTTAAAGCTAGCTTCATCAACTTGAACGCCTGCTTCTTCCGCTAGCTCTTCCGTCAACTCAAACGGAAAACCGTATGTGTCATATAATTGAAACGCCGCAGCGCCACTTACAAGCGGTTTTTTATCTTGTTTTGCTTTTTCAATGACTGTTGACAAGATAGACATCCCATCGCTTAGGGTCTCATGGAAACGCTCTTCTTCATTTTGAATTACTTTCATGATGAATTCTTTTTTCTCATCAACTTCAGGGTAATAATCTTTCATAATTGAACCGGTAACTGGTACAAGTTCATACATAAATGGTCGGTTGATACCTAGTTGCATAGCAAAACGAACCGCTCTTCTTAATAATCTTCTTAATACATAGCCACGCCCTTCATTGGACGGTAATGCGCCATCACCAATGGCAAAGGCAACTGTACGGATGTGGTCAGCGATGACTTTAAACGCAACATCTTTTGCTTCATCTTCCCCATATTTTTCGCCGGAAATTTTTTCGACTTCTTGAATAATCGGGATAAATAAATCCGTATCGTAGTTCGTTGGCACATCTTGGAGGACAGATGCCATACGCTCTAAACCAAGCCCTGTATCAATATTTTTGTTTGGAAGTGGTGTATACGTATGATCTGGATTATGGTTAAACTCCGAGAATACAAGGTTCCAAATTTCTAAATAACGTTCGTTTTCTCCACCCGGATACAATTCAGGATCAGAAAAATCATCGCCGTATTTTGGACCACGGTCATAGAAAATTTCAGTGTTCGGACCACTTGGACCTTCTCCGATATCCCAGAAATTCCCTTCCAATCGGATAATGCGTTCTTCGGCTAAACCAATATGCTCACGCCAAATGTTATATGCCTCATCATCTTCAGGATGAACGGTCACATAAAGTAATGATGGGTCAAAACCAATCCAATCTTTAGACGTTAAAAACTCCCAAGCACGTACAATTGCTTCTTCTTTGAAATAGTCCCCGATAGAGAAGTTCCCAAGCATTTCAAAGAACGTATGATGGCGTGCAGTTTTCCCCACGTTTTCGATATCATTTGTTCGAATCGATTTTTGCGCATTCACAATTCTTGGATTGTCAGGAACGATACGTCCATCAAAGTATTTCTTTAATGTTGCTACCCCACTGTTAATCCATAACAATGAAGCGTCATCGATAGGCACAAGCGGTGCAGATGGCTCGATACTATGGCCGTGTTCTTTAAAATAGTTTAAAAACATAGAACGAATTTCTGATGCTGTTAATTTTTTCATAATAATCCTCCTTGAGTAAATTAGTCAATTTCATAATCCAATCTTTTCGCTGCGATTAGCGGTTTTAAGTAATTATGAAATTGACTCAAATAGTAAAAGAACTGCATAAGGAATGTGTTAAGTAATGATTTTTTTGTTTTTAAAAACAAAAAAACTCCGCCCCTAGAAAGGGACGAAGATATCATCTCGCGGTACCACCCTAATTACTAAACTTGTCGAATGAACAATTAGTATCTTTGGTTGCCTTAACGCGGCGGACGGCAGGGATAAGCTGCACTCAAGAGTAGCGTTCAATACTTTCAACTCGGCAACCTTTTCAGCCTAAGAGGTTCCTTTCTGTACGAATGAAAATACCTACTGTCTCTGTCATCGTATTCCTTATATTGTTTTTAGTATAGAAAACTTCCGCTCTACTGTCAATCCACATCCTGTAAGTAAGTATATGGCGTAATACCGGCCATCCCTATCATCGGGTCAATCGCAAGAAAAGTATCGGTCGTTAGTTCGTAATTTTGTTCTACTTCTTCTTGCTCAATGTCATCCGTTTCTACACTTACTTCCGCTGAAGCTTCTGTAAGGGTTTCGCCGTATGCATTTAAGCGCTCTTGTAAGGTCGTTTGGCGTGCGAGTTCATCCGCCCTTAAAATACCTGCTTTAAACTCTTCTGGTTCACCACAAAGAATTAAAAACTTTTGAGCGCGTGTAATGCCCGTATAAAGAAGATTTCGTTTCAACATTTTCCGATGACCACGCACGATTGGCATAATGACAATTGGAAATTCACTACCTTGTGACTTATGAATGGAGCAACAATACGATAGCGTAATTTGATTTAAATCTTTTCTCTCATAGGTCACTTCGATACCATCATAAGAAACGACAAGTAATTCTTTTTTATCGACCGTTTCATTCGCTTTAATAATGCTAATGACTTCGCCCATATCGCCGTTAAACACGTTACTTTCCGGTTGATTAACAAGCTGAAGTACTTTATCGCCAATCCGGTAAACAACGTCACCAAATGTTACTTCCTTCCGCTGAGGGCCCGGTGGATTCACCATTGCCTGAATCATTTTATTTAAGCCGTCAATGCCTGCAGGTCCTTTATACATCGGCGCCAACACTTGTATATCTTTTATGCTATGTCCTTTGGAAATTGCATTGTCAATTATTTGATGCACGGCATCCAAAATTCGGTCGGCACTTGCCGCTATAAAAGAACGGTCAGATGTTTTACCGACGATGTTAGTAGACCACTCCGAACGTTTAATCATGTGGGCCATTTCAATAATCGTGGATCCTGCACTTTGACGATAAATCTCTGTTAATTCAACTACAGGAATCACGTTAGATTCCAACATATCCTTTAACACTTGACCAGGTCCGACGGATGGCAATTGATCTTGGTCCCCGACAAATAAAATTTGTACGTCTTTCGGAAGCGCTTTTAATAGCTGATGGGCTAGCCATGTATCGACCATGGACATTTCATCGATAATGACGAGTTTTCCTTCGATTTCTCGTTCAGTCTCTTCTTCTTTTTGTTGGCCTGTAAAACCGAGTAGACGATGGATTGTCATCGCAGGCAGTTCTGTCGATTCCGACATCCGTTTCGCCGCTCTCCCGGTTGGTGCAGCTAAAATAATTGGGAATGCTTCTTTCTTTTTTGCATACTCCGCCGGATCCAAAGACAATCCGTGAAGTTCTGCAAAGACTTCCACAAACCCTCGAATTACCGTCGTCTTCCCTGTACCAGGACCGCCCGTTAAAATCATTGCCGGTGAATGTAGCGCTTTTTCAATCGCTGCGACTTGTGTTTCCGCATAATTGACACCAAGACGCTCTTCCACTTCCCCAATTGCCGAACGAATTTCTGAAACAGGAAACTGATCTTCAGACCCATTACTCATAATCTCTTGTATTTTAGACGCAAAGCCAATTTCCGAAAAGTATAAGGACGGGGCATACAGCCTTTGTTTTTCAGCGGATAATTTCCCTTCTTCTACAAGTTCAATGATCGCTTGTGAAATACTATTATAGGGAATTTCCATAGATTGACTCATTTCAAGCAGACGCTTCACATCAGGTAAAGCAACTTCCCCTTCTACATATACATGCCCTTCCGATTGTACGAATTCATTTATTGTGTATAAAATAGCCGCTTTAATTCTAGATGGGTGATTCCCTGTTATCCCCAAGTGTCGCCCTAGCTCATCAGCTCTTTGAAAGCCGACACCCTCGATTTCCTCTGTCAATCGGTACGGATTTTCAGTTAAAAGTTCTATCGTTTCCTCACGGTAGGCTTGATAGATTCGCATGGCTACTTTCGGTCCGAAGCCCCATTCATTTAACTGAATAATTGTTCGTTCAAGCCCCATATTTTGTTCCAATACAGAGACAAGTGTGGCCTTTCGTTCTTCCGTTAAACGGGGAACTTTATCCAAAACAGAAGCGTCATTTAGTATTTTGTTAATCGCATCTGTCCCTAATGCTTCAACGATTGTAGCGGCTGTCTTCGCCCCAATCCCTGGAAATAAATCACCAGACAAATATTGAACGAGTCCGGTTTCCGTTCCGGGCATTTCCTTTGAGAAGGTATGTACATCGAATTGGGCGCCGTACGTTGGATGATTGACGAGCCTACCAATAAACTTATAATCTTCTTCAGGAGCAAGTTGTGGAAAGTTCCCTTTTACAACAATTTCTTTTTCATCATAATCGCAGTTCGTTTTTGTAATTGCACATTTACAAATTGTAAAGAGATTATCCGCATTATGAAATATTGTAACGAACGGTCTTCCAATTACATACAGTTCTTCGGTTTGACTTTCCACATAAGTTCCCTCCTTAACTTTCGTCAAGTTGAATCATATCGTAAATATAACGCGCTTGTTCATACTCTGGGTTGAGTGTAAATGCTTGCTTTAAATGTTTGAGTGCATCTTCTTTACGGTCAGTCGATACAGCGTATAAAAAGCCTAAATTATAATGCGCATCTGCATTTTCCTCATCATGTTCTACAACGTAACGGAATTCCTCTCCTGCTTGATCAAATAACTCTAAATTGGCAAGTGAAATTCCGTAAGATAGCCGCACTTCTAGGTCAGTTGGCGCAAGTTCTGCAGCTCTTTGTAAATAAGGCAACGCTAACTTTGCTTCATCGGCACGCTCTAGACTTTTCCCGAGCATAAAATACGCATCCGCCTCTTCTACACCTTTACGAATCGCTTGTTCATATAGCTTTGAGGCTTCTTCATAACGTTCCTCGTTATAATATAGATTGGCAAGACCGTAAATGGCCGTACCCGCCTCTTCGTCTAATGTAATGGCTTTTTGGAAAAAAGGCTCTGCTTTTTCGGTATCGCCTATTGAAGCAAATACGTTACCAACATTTATATACCCGACTGCTTCTTCTGGCTTTTCTTCAATTGCTTTTAAAAAAGCTTCGATTGCTTTTTCATATTGTCCATTTTGTAAGGCGATAATGCCTTTTTCGTTATGATCCATATTGTTTACCCCTTACCCTACATAATCCAATTTGACGCCATTTTTAATGACCGTATCAATCGTTCCGCCACCTAGACATTCTTCGCCGTCATAGAAAACAACCGCTTGTCCTGGTGTAATCGCACGTACTGGTTTTTCAAATATCACATTCGCTGTATGTTCTCCAGTTAGTTCTACAGTTACTTTCGTATCCGGTTGGCGATATCTAAACTTCGCTGTACATGTAAAGCGTTTCGGTAATTTTCTCGGCGTTGCGAGATTCATATCGACTGCTGTCAAACTATCTGAGTATAATGCATCATGATGAAAACCTTGCCCGACGAGCAGGACATTGTTTTTCAAATCTTTCCCTAATACAAACCAAGGTTCACCTGCTCCGCCAATGCCAAGACCGTGACGTTGACCAATTGTATAATACATCAGTCCATCATGCTTACCTACTGTTTCCCCCGTCATCGTTTGCATATCTCCTGGTTGCGCTGGTAAATATTGGCCTAAGAATTCTTTAAAGTTTCTTTCTCCAATAAAGCAAATGCCTGTAGAATCCTTTTTCTTGGCCGTAGTAAGGCCTGCTTTAATTGCAATTTCACGAACTTCACTTTTATCTAAATGCCCGAGTGGGAACATTACTTTTTCAAGCATTTCCTGTGTCAATTGGTTCAAGAAATAGCTTTGATCTTTACTTTCATCTTTACCACGCAACATCGCTACGCCGTCCTCTGTGTCGACGACTTGTGCATAGTGTCCTGTCGCTAAATAATCGGCACCAAGACTCATCGCATGGTCTAAAAATGCGTTAAACTTAATTTCTTTATTACACATAACATCTGGGTTTGGTGTGCGGCCAGCTTTATATTCTTCTAAAAAGTACGTAAACACTTTATCCCAATATTGTTGTTCAAAATTAACGGCATAATAGGGGATGCCAATTTCATTACAAACAGCAATGACATCCTCATAATCTTCTGTTGCTGTACAAACACCGAATTCGTCTGTGTCATCCCAGTTTTTCATAAAAATTCCGATGACGTCATAGCCTTGCTCTTTTAATAAAAGGGCAGCTACAGACGAATCGACGCCACCAGACATGCCAATGACGACGCGTGTTTCAGATGGTGCTTTTTTTATTGTCATGACTCATTCAATCCTTTACCTATCATTTTACTAACCTTGTTACAATTTCTGCTGTTTTATAGGCAGCCGCTTCGATCTGTTCAATCGTTAACCCGTATCCATAGCTAAAGCGGACAGAATTTCGAAGTTCCGGCGCACCTTTGCCATACATGGCTGTTAACACGTGGGATGGGTCAAGAGAACCTGCTGTACAAGCTGAACCACTCGACACACAAACGCCTGCCATATCTAAGTTAACGAGAAGTGACTCAATATCTGTGCCTGGAAAACTAATATTTGTAATATGTGGTAGACGCTCTGATTCCACGGCATTCACCGAAAACTGAATCGCTTGTTCCGCTAAAATTGTCGTCAACCTGTTTTCGAACGCATTATATTTCAATATATTTTCTTTATTTGTTTGTTCTGCAATTTTTACCGCTTCTGAAAAAGCAACGATTGCTGGCACATTTTCTGTACCTGCCCGGCGTTTTCTCTCTTGTTCGCCACCGTAAACGAGGGGTGCTGAAGGCGTGCCGGTTCGTTCATACAAAAAGCCGACCCCTTTTGGACCATTTAATTTATGTGAAGAGACGGAAAGTAAGTCAACCCCTAGCGTATCAACGTTTATTGGCACAATCCCATAAGCTTGTACCGCGTCCGTATGAAATATCGCTTGATGATGTGTTAACAGGTCACCAATTTCCTGAATCGGTTGGATTGTACCAACCTCATTATTCCCCAACATAATCGTGACAAGGATCGTTTCATCCGTCAATGCTTCGGCAACTTGTTCTACATGAATTTGGCCGTTTGCGTCCGCCTCTAAAAAAGTCACGTCAAAACCGTCTATTTGGAGTTGTTTACACGTATTTAACACCGCGTGATGCTCAATATTTGTCGTAATAATATGATTGCCCTTTGCTTTCATCGCGTTCACTGCACCAAGTATTGCCATATTATCAGCTTCTGTCCCACCTGAAGTGAAAATGATTTCGGCTGGTTTTGCATGAATAGATTGTGCCATGATTTTCCTTGCATCGGCTAACCATTTTCTCGCTTCCCTACCGTATCGGTGAATACTAGACGGATTCCCAAACACTGCATTCAATAACTCTGTATATTTCTCAGTGACAAGCGGATGAACAGGTGTCGTTGCCGCATGGTCTAGATAGATCGTTTTCATAAAAAAACTCCTTTTAAATATAGAACATATAACTGTCAATAGTGGATTCTTTATTTGACTTTACAAGATCCGCTATTGTTGTTGTATCGAGTACTTCTCTAACAGCATCCGCAATACTTTTCCATAGTTTATATTGTGGAATGTCCGTATCCTCAAGCCCTTCAATTGGTTGAATTGGCCCTTCTAATACACGAATCACATCTCCTGAAGTAATTTCTTCAGGCGGTTTTGCGAGCATATATCCCCCGTAAGCCCCGCGCACGCTTTTCACAATGCCGTGATTGCGTAATGGTGGAATTAACTGCTCTAAATAGGCTTCGGATAATGATTGTTCCTCTGCAATCTGACGCAGTGGAACCGGCCCTTCTCCGTACTTAGCGCCTAGTACAACAACTACTGTAAGGCCATATCGTCCTTTTGTTGAAATCTTCATATTTTTGTTACCCCGTCCTTTACATATTGCTTCAAAATAGTATAGCATAACTCACGATTTGCTTGTACGAAATGATATCGAAGGAAATGATGTGTATAATGGAGAAACAGCTGTACGAGGAGTGATACTTTGCACAACGAACCATTAGCATATCGCATGCGTCCACAAAATATTGACGAGATTGCCGGTCAAGAAGAAATTATCGGCAAAAATACAGCACTTTATCACCTGATTAAAAAAGGACATGTTCCCTCTATGTTACTTTATGGGGAACCTGGGATTGGCAAGACTTCCCTAGCACACGCAATTGCAGGAACAAGCGATTTACCATTTATTTCATTAAACGCAACGGTATCAGGAAAAAAAGAAGTTGAAGATGTCGTTGCTGAAGCCCGTGTGACAGGGAAAGTTTTACTGTTTCTTGACGAGATTCATCGATTTAATAAGTTACAACAAGATACTTTATTACCACATGTTGAAAAAGGGTCAATCGTTCTTATCGGAGCTACGACGGAAAATCCGTTTCATGACGTTAACCCTGCTATCCGATCCCGGTGCGGGGAAATCAAACAACTGAAAAGATTAGAAGCGTCTGACTTACTCGGCGTATTACATAGAGCATTAACAGATCAGGAACGCGGCCTCGGAAAACAATCCATTCGCATTACGGAAGAACAACTTTTTAAAATAGCAGAAGGCGTAAATGGCGATGCACGAAAAGCCTTAAACGTTTTAGAATCCGTTGTCATCGCAAGTGATGAAGAAGATGGTGAAACGATTGTTGAAGATTGGCTAGTAGAAAACCTAATTGGTAGAATTGGATTATTTAGCGATAAAAAAGGTTCCCATTTTTACAATTTATTGTCCGCACTTCAAAAATCGATTCGTGGAAGTGATGTCAATGCAGCGATTTATTATTTAGCGCATTTATTAGAAACCGGCGATCTTGTTGCCGTGAATCGAAGGCTACTCGTGATTGCCTATGAAGATATTGGACTTGCAGCACCTCATATCGGCGCGCATGTTCTTGCTGCCACCGAAGCGGCAGTTCGTTTAGGCATGCCAGAAGCACGTATACCGCTTGCAAATGCAGTGATTGAAATGTGTCTCGCATCTAAGTCCAATTCGGCTTACAAAGCATTCGATGCAGCCGTTCATGCAATTAACAGCGGAAATACAGGTGACATTCCCCTTCATTTAAGGGATACACATTACGCGGGTGCGGCGGAATTCGGTCATGTCGGTTATCAGTATCCACATAATACGCCTATCGGGTCATTTGGCGGATGGATTGATCAGCAATATTTACCTGATAAAGTTGAAGGCACGGAATTTTATAAGCCTGTACAAGCAGGTGATGAAGTAAAATTGGCTGCGATTTTTGAACGGATTAAAGAATTTCGAAAAAAAAAGTAACAAACTACACGCGTATTCCTTTTGAATTGGGGATGCGCGTTATTATTTTGAAGCAACTTTCTATTTTGCTACCACTATCTAGATTATTCACCAATCCATTCAAGATCCGACTGAAGAGCAAATTCCTCATTTCAATTTTTCTATAAGTTATTTGCAATTGTGGAAGACAAGCGTCTATATAATTATGTCGATGCGGTATACGCTATTAATATAGCAACTTATTCTATTTGTGAGGTGAATAGTTTGGATTCATTTAGAAAAGAAAAGATAAATTTAAAGATATTTTGCAAAGTTATTAACGGAACAGTTGTTCATGGACCGAAAAAACTTAAAATATTCCATATCGTCGATCGCATAAACCATGTTAAAAATCCGTACACAGCTATATTTCTAAAAAACAAACGAAAAATAGTGAGACAGGATCGGTTTCGTTCTAATATTCCGTGCGCCATCGTCTTTGAAAAAGGCCAGTTGATTGATGAGTACTTACCTAATGTCACTTATATTATGGTAAAGGACATGGAAAATGCGTATTGGAATTTTGTCCACCATTATCGGCACATGTACGATATCCCCGTCTTTGCGATTACCGGCACTTGTGGAAAAACGACTGTGAAGGAAATGATTACCCAAATTTTAAGGAGTAAGTATAAGGTTGAAGCTACCATTAAAACTCGTAATGGAGAGCATAGAAGTTTACGTTATTTATGTGGCATTACAGAAGAAACAGATGTGGCTGTATTTGAAACGCCAGTCGACTATCCAGGGTTGCTTGAATCAAATTGTATGTACTTCCAGCCGACAATTGGGATGATAACCAATATCGGAGTGGATCACTTACAATTATGCGGAACGGTCGAGAACTATATTCAGGCAAAAGGGGAAATCCTCAAAGGGCTTGGGTACAAAGGGACGCTTATTTTGAATGCTGACGATGAAAGAACGAAGAAAATATCATTGGCTAAATATAAGGGTAAGCTGATATATTTTGGCATCAATGCACCAGCAGATTATCGAGCTTCCGATATCCGTTATGGTACTGATGGAATGGAATTCACCTTGCTTCATCAACATTTAAAGTACCAGGGCTTTGTGCCAGGATACGGAGAACATCAAGTCTATAACGCATTGAGCGCGATTGCAGCAGTTCATCAAATTGGGTTCGGTATTAGCGAAGCGCTCGAACTGTTAAAATCATTTAAAAAATTTCCTGGTCAATTGGAAACCGTTACCGGCTATAATGGTTCCTTGATTATTGATGATACGTGGAAGTCAAATCCCACATCCACAGATGCATGTTTAAAAGTGCTAAAAACAATTGGGGAAGATAAAAAGAAAATAGCTGTCATCGGCAGTAGTTCTTGGTTAGGCGAAGAAGAATCTGACATTCATAAGGAAATCGGTAAGATAATCGCTAACCATCAAATTGATACATTATTCGCTTATGGTACTTTTGCCAATCAAATAGCCGCAGGAGCAAAAGGAATGAAAGGCGAAGTTTTCACTTGTCTGACCTCTAATCATTTAGAAAAATTGCTCTTACCACTATTAGGCCAAGACACAGCCGTACTTTTGAAAACATGCATGCGGGACAAATCCATTAAATCGCTTGTGTCAATGTTAAAGGGCTACCCTAAATAATTTTTAGGTAGGTTCCCCATTGTCTTTAATTTTTCCGGCTCCCCCCGCATACAATTAATACACAATGGTAGGGGTTGTCAAAATAAACCAACAACTAAAAAAAGGGGGGCAATATTCCAATAGCGCAAAAATGAAAAACAATAATCATATAGGGAGGATTATATGGCTTTAGGCAATAGCTTGTCGGTCATTAACGCGACAAAATATTATAAGAAGTTTAAAGCAGTTGATAATGTTAATTTAACGGTTAATAAAGGTGAATTTATTACTATTTTAGGACCTAGCGGTTCTGGAAAAACCTCCCTTCTCAAATTAATAGCAGGATTCGAAGAGTTGAGTGGCGGTTCAATATTATTGAACAATCTGGACATAACAAAGAAAAAGCCTTTCGAAAGAGAGATAGGGATGTTATTTCAAAACTACGCACTCTTTCCCCATATGAATGTCTTTGACAATATTGCTTATCCCCTTCGTCTTCGTAAATTTTCAAAGGATGCGGTTAGAGATAAAGTTCAAAACATTCTAAAACTAGTCCATTTGGAAGAATATAGGTCCAGATATCCCGAGCAGTTAAGCGGTGGACAACAACAACGGGTCGCCTTAGCTAGAGCGATTGTTTTTACTCCTCCTCTCCTTCTATTAGACGAACCTCTCGGCGCATTAGATAAAAACTTGCGCAAACAGATGCAGTTAGAAATCATGAAAATCCAAGCAATACTAGGCATCACAACCATCAGTGTAACTCATGACCAAGAAGAGGCTTTAAGCATGTCTGATCGTATTTGTGTGATGAATAAAGGAAAAATCGAACAGATAGATAGTCCGGAAAATTTATATAATCGACCTAAAAACCGATTTGTGGCAGAATTTATTGGAGATATTAACCTCATTAAAGGTCATGTTATAAATGTAATTGATAAAATCGCCAAGGTGAAAATTAAAGATGATTTGGTGATAGACGTTAAAATTGAAAACGCAAATACGGTATTGAAAGGTGAATCTATGTTAATTGCCATTCGTCCGGAAAACGTCCAAATTGCGCAAGTACAATCTCAGTTCGATAATACGATACTCGCCGAGGTGCAAAACACCATTTATGTCGGGGATTCAGTTGTCGTTAATACGAAAACCCTCACAAGTGAAGAAATAATGGTTAAAATCCCGGTATACATGCATGAAATTATCTCGAATGGCCAGATAATCCGATTAGGTTGGAATAGTAAAGATGCAAGTTTGGTTTTTGATGAAACTCCGACTTGAATAGGAATGAGGCTTAATTGGATTAAGCACACTCTGAAAATCGTTGAATAAGGCGACCGCCCGCGGAAAGGGAGCCATATCAACGATTTTCTTATTTAGCAAGACTTAAAAATCTGGTACCTCTAATCATTTGTATACATAGGATGTTGTGGAATAGAATTTTTCATTGATGGAGTATCCTGAAAATGGAAAATTGATACGATTTATGTCTGAAATTCGGCATCTTCAAAACAGGAGCGGCTACAAGGGTAAAGAACGGTTAAAATTTCAGCATGATAATGAAGGTATTAAAAGCCAAGGAGGAAGTAATTGAATATAAAAAAAGTGGGATTAAGCGTAATTTTATTTGGAGATGAATAAAATGGGCGGGAAAAATAATGAATTTAGGAAACCTGCGAAACGGGTATCCTTCTCCCTGCGGTTAACACGGGTAACAGGACTAAAATGGTTGCTTTTATTTGTTCCGTTGGGATATATTATGATTTTATTATTCTTTTCCATGTTTGATTTCTTAAAACTTAGTGTTTTTAATGATGATGGTTTTACGTTGGAATATCTCAGTCGTATCTTCACTACGCCCGTCTATTTGAAAGTACTATGGGCGACAGTAAAAATAACCTTCCTTGTGACATTATTTTCACTACTCTTAGCTTATCCTGTTGCGTATATGTTAGTTAGAACTGAGTCGCGATTGTGGAAAAAGATCATCTTGGCTGCAGTTATAATTCCTTTTTGGATAAGTTTACTTGTTCGTACGTTTGCATGGACAATTTTGCTTCAAAAAAATGGTCCCATCAATAAGCTTCTGATGGAAATTGGACTTCAATCCGAACCGCTTAGCCTCCTTTACAATACTACCGGAGTGATTATTGGGATGATTCATATTCTTCTTCCTTACATGGTTTTAAGCTTATATTCTGTAATGGACGGCATTGACCAAGAGTTGCTACAAGCTGCAGAAGGGATGGGCGCCCATCCATCGAAAGCATTTATGCAAATCTTTTTACCACTGTCATTGCCCGGCGTTCTTGCGGGTTCTCTATTAGTATTTGTGATGGGCCTTGGTTACTATGTCACCCCTGCTTTACTCGGAGGGGCTAAAACACCAATGATTGCGATGTTAATAGAAAGTAATATTAATACAACTTTGAATTGGCATTTAGCAGCAGCCCTCGCCTTAGTTTTATTTTTGGCGACATTGCTTTTATTATTGGTTACGTTGCTCCTTATGCGCAACAATCCGATGTTGAAGAAGTTGGACTAATACGGACTATGTCTTAAGTGATACTAGCAATCTTTCTATGCCATCCATTCCATCTTTCAATTCTTTCATAGACTGCGCATAAGAAATTCTAATAAACCCCTCCCCTACGTCTGAAAATGCATTGCCCGGTATAACCGCTACCCGTTCTTGATTAAGCAATTTCTCAGCAAATACCTCTGATGTTAAACCTGTTTTTTTGATAGAAGGAAAAATATAAAATGCACCTTGTGGCTCAACAACATCCAAATCCAATTCTTTTAATCGATTGTACACAAATTCTTTTCTTTCCTTGTATTCTTTTTTCATTGTCACGATTTCTTCACGGTGAGTACCTTGTATCAATGCTTCGAGGGCAGCATATTGGCTTATTGTACTTGCACAAATGGCATTGTATGAATGTACTTTATACATTTCCTCTGTCAAATAAGACGGCGCAAAAACAAACCCAATCCGCCACCCTGTCATTGCATGCGACTTTGAAAGCCCGTTCAACACAATTGTTCTATCTTTCAGCTCGGGAATCGCTCCAACTGAATAATGTTTACCTTCGTAAATTAGTTCACTGTAAATTTCATCCGCTACAATAAAGATCTTTTTGTCCGCCAAAAACTTCCCAATTACTTGTAACTCTTTTTTCGTCATAATCGTACCAATTGGATTACTCGGATAAGAAAGAACGATACAACGCGTTTTATCGGTAATCGCTTCTTCAAGTAACGAAACAGTCAACTTGAAATTATTTTTCGCCGTGTCGACGAAGACAGGTATTGCATTGCACATACGAATAAGCGGTTCATATCCAGGATAAACTGGAGCAGGCAAAATCACCTCGGACCCTTCTTCAAGAATTGTACGAAATGCGATATCAAGTCCTTCACTAGCTCCAATTGTGACGATGACTTCATCGTCCGGATTATACGATAAACCATGAAGTTTGTGCACATAATCACAGGCCGCTTTACGTAATTCATATATTCCTGCTGTCTCTGTATAGGCTGTTTGATTATCCTGAATCGCTTTTATGCCAGCCTCTTTAATATAATCAGGTGTTGGAAAATTAGGTTGACCAAATGTCAAATTTACAGCATTTGGGTATTCGTTTATAACATTGGCAATTTTACGAATCCCCGACATTTCAATTGCTTTCACATTTTTATTGACTAAATTAATCAATCTTCCTTCGCCTTCTCTCAAAGTAATTACTAATTCCAACTATATGCTCTGCACTCAAACAAAATAAGTCACTCATTCTATATTAAATTGAAATGGAACGAAAACGAGGTTAGACTCACCAGGATGATGCATGTTTAAGATTCGCGAACATGACGAGAAAAAGTAGACTTAAGGGGGATAAAAATGAGTAGTAAAAAGATAGGATTAGGCATAGTTTTGTTGCTTTTGTTTCTTAGTGTTATGGGTTGCGGTAAGAACGACACTAAGAAATCTAATCGTAATAACGAAGAACTTGTTGTTGTAGATTGGGGTGGACCTTATACTGAAGTCCATAAGAAGGCTTCTTTTGTACCCTTTGAAAAAGAATATGGCGTCAAAGTTACCGTTGTCACGCCACCGGATACCGGTAAACTAAAAGCTATGGTGGAAAGCGGTAATGTTGAATGGGATGTTGTCAGTGTTGGTAACGACTTCGCGATTCGTGCAGGAAGAGAAGGAATTCTTGAAAGATTAGACTTTGATGTCATTAGTACAGAAGGTCTTCCGGAAGAACTCGTTAACGATTATGCTGTTCCAGAAAATTTGTTTTCAACAGTGATTGCCTTTAACACGGACGATTTCTCCGCAGATAAATATCCAAGAACTTGGGCAGATTTTTGGGATACTGAAAATTTTCCTGGCCCCCGCTCTTTATATAGCTCCCCCATGTGGACTCTTGAATCTGCACTGCTTGCCGATGGTGTAGAACCGGAAGACTTGTATCCTTTAGACGTTGATCGTGCCTTTGTCAAACTCGATGAAATCAGAGATCATGTGAAAGTTTGGTGGACAGCAGGTGCCCAACCACCAGATCTACTCTCTACGAACGAAGTTTCCTTAGCATCTGCTTGGAGCGGTAGGATCACAGAAGCAAATGCTGAAGGCGCACCGGTAGATTTAGATTTTAACCAAGGGATTATTTTCACAAATTCTTGGGCTGTCCCTAAAGGCTCACCTAACAAAGAGTTGGCCATGAAATTTATCGCCTTTACACTTGAACCAGAGCAGCAGGCTGCTTTGTCTGCCGTCTATGATAATGCACCAGCTAACAGTCATGCATTACCACTATTGTCTGATGAAGCAGTCAATCGCTTGGGGCAATCTCCAGATAAACAAGGTCAACAAGTGATTATTAATAGTGAATGGTGGGTTGACAATTTTGATGAGGTCGATGAACGTTTTCAACAGTGGCTTCTTGAATAACAGAAATGATTGCACTATTAATAGATGCAATTTTACACAATCATGAAATGGCATTTGGCGTCGGCGCTCGTTTCCATTTTAATTGTAGTGACCTAGCTTCTATTTTCGATAGGGTTGCCCCTAACTGGCAGTATTCCAATATTGAAGGAGTGGAATGACATGTGGCTAAAAATACTTGTAGGAATCATTCTCTTTGCTTTAATCGCACCAGTACTTGTCATTATACCGATGTCTTTTACATCTGTGAGTTACTTTGAATTTCCACCCCCAGGGTACTCCACAAAGTGGTATGCAAGCTTCTTTTCCAATAGCGAATGGGTGGAGGCTACATTCCGTAGTCTCACAATTGCCCTTCTTACCGCTCTTCTCGCAACAACACTCGGAATAATGGCTTCGCTTGCTGTAACAAGGTTGAGTTTTTGGGGAAAACAAGCTTTTATGTTATTTATGGTAGCCCCTATGATAATTCCTTTAATTATTATCGGTGTTGCCCTTTACCATTCTTTCGCGCCTCTAAGCCTTTCTAATAGTATACTTGGCCTAGTCTTAGCACATACAATAATAGCGATACCCATTGTGTTTGTTACAGTGACAGCTAGTTTGAAGGGAGTAGATCGGAATCTTGAATTGGCCGCAATGGGATTAGGATCAACTCCATTAGGTGCTTTCTTCAAAATTACACTTCCTTTAATTCGACCGGCGGTGTTATCGGGATCTTTATTTGCCTTTATTATTTCCTTTGATGAAGTCGTTGTCTCAATTTTCCTAGCAGGTTCTAATACAAAAACACTTCCGATAGCATTGTGGGAAAACCTTCGCATCCAGGTCAATCCTACAATGGCAGCAGTATCGACGATTCTCATCGGGGTAACTGTTACTATATTTCTTTTCCAGTCGTTGGTCTCAGCTCGCAAAGCGGCCCGCCTCAAAAGAAAGACTTCCTGATTAAATTAAATAAGCAGTCTTTGATATCATCTATCAAAGACCGCTTATTTCCGTGGCTAAGTACCGGTTCTGAATACTGGTCAAACTCCTCCAAATAGCAGTTAGGGTTGTTCCCATAGGTCAGCAACAATCTGCCCCATGGGAACAACCCTATTAAAATCCAGCCAATGCTTTGGCGTAATAAAGTGGAGTTACCATGAACTTATGAAAAAACTCCGAACTTACATCCCCTTTATCAAAAACCCCGTAACGAATTTGAATTTCCAAAACCCATAGTCTCAGTTTCGAATCGACGATGATATCAAACGCCACATCTCCAAGATGGACTCCTTTCGCTTCAATAGCTTCAGCTAAGCTTTTACATAACTGAGCCATATCCTTCTCTATCTCTTTCGCTTGATTGGATGACAAATGATAAAAAGTACGTAAAGCTTCCAATCCAGGCATGACATAATCTTTATTTTTGAAATTTGTAATAATACTATTTTCTATTGAGACTCTGCATTGAATGCCTGAATAACTCCATTTTTTAGACCCATCCTTTTGTAAAAGCACTCTAAAATCGAGATTTCTATTTTCTGATTTAAATGCGACAGACGGTTGGATAATATAGTTTTTTCTTTTAATAGCTTGATAAAGAGCATTTATTGTATTAAAATATTGGCTGTTTGAGTTATTTTCAATTAAGACATATCTATTTTCTTTTTTCTCAATTACCTTAATACCATCACCGTTTGCTCTTGACGTCGGTTTAACATAAATTTCGTCGTACTTACCTATCATTTCGCTTAATGATGATTTTGTTAGTTTCCTCGTTTCCGGTAAAAAAGATTTGAGTTTATCGCTTTCGGAAAATATCTCATACTGCTGCCACTTATTCAAGTAATGGGAATTGAAAACAGAAATTTCATGCTTGGTCAAATAACTATTTAATTCATCAGATATTCTTTTCCAACGATTATATATTACATCTGGAAACGGAAATGTTCCTTCTATCCATCTTGTCTTTTTTGTTTTACCACTTGGATTATAATAATAACCACTTATCGTATTTTTATCTAGATCAATACCTCTTGGCCTAAAAATGAAAAGTAACCCTTTTATATGTTTATAATCCATTATTCTTCCGATTGACTCAAAATGATTAAAAAACCTTGAGTATGAAACCATTATTCCAATAACCGGTCCGACTTTAATTTTACCCTTATCAATGATGACTTCATACGGTAGGTTTGTAGGGATAGTGTATGGTTTAAGAATATTTTCCGATATAGCAATTGTTTTTATAGGTAGTTCTTCATCAATTTCAACCGTAACCTTTTGCAACAAATTTCCAAACTGTAATTCCATTTTCTTCTTTATTGAACCATTGCTTATAAAATCGTGTGATACATACACATGATTATTTGTATCCTTTGGTAGCCATACAACTTTCATTTTCTCACTCTTTCTAATATTATTTGAGTCAATTTCATAAAAATTACGTATTCTGAACCTGCGGGAAAAGCGTGAGGGAAAGACAGTCAAATTGCACAACATCCTAAAACGATAGCTTTCTGCTAGCTTCGGCAACTGATTGCATGACCAACAATTCGGTAGGTCCCGGAGCGTGTTCGTCTGGAGTTGCACAGCTTAGCCTATCAAACGGGCGATGTTGCCCAAGAGAGAATTTCTAGTCGTCGCCGGCCGCGGAGCATCGGCTTATGCGGTTAATCATACTTTTCTAGTTTATGCATTAAATTCGCAGATGTGATGAAGTAATCGCGTTTGGAAAGACATGCGTCCATAAATCCTTGACGATTCAACATACTATAGAAGTAAGTACATGCTCTATATTGGGGGTGAATCACTTGGATTTAAAAGAAAAGATAGATTTTAGTACCTTCTGTAAAATTATTAACGGAACCGTTGTCAACGGACCACAAAGCATGAAAATATGCCATGTCGTGAATCGCATCAGCTACGTGAAAAAACCATACACAGTTTTATTTCTCAAAAACAATCGAAAAAAAGAGAGACGGAATTGGATTCGTTCTAATACTCCATGTACCATTGTCTTTGAAAAAGCCGAGTTGATTGATGAATACTTACCTAATGTCACTTATATCAAGGTAAAGGACATGGAAAAATCATATTGGAGTTTTGTCCGCTATTATCGGCAGATGTATGAGATCCCAGTCTTCGCGATTACCGGCACTTGCGGAAAAACGACTGTTAAAGAAATGATTACCCAAATTTTGAAAGAAAAACATAATGTCGAAGCTACTTTCAAAAGCCGTAATGGGCCTAAAAGAAATCTACGCTATTTATGTGGAATAACAGAGGAAACAGATATAGCTGTTTTTGAGACGCCTGTCGGTTATCCAGGCCTGCTTGAGTACAGTTGCAAGTATTTCCAGCCGACAATTGGAATAATAACCAATATCGGAGTGGATCACTTACAGTTATGCGGAACGGTCGAGAACTATATTCAAGCAAAAGGGGAAATTCTCAAAGGGCTCGGGTACAAAGGGACCCTTCTTTTAAATACTGATGATGAAAAAACAAAAAACCTCTCGTTAGAAAAGTATATAGGTAGAGTGATTACATTTGGGATTCACTCACCAGCAGATTACCAGGCTTCCAATATTCATTTCGTTCCCGACGGCATGGAGTTCACCCTTCATCATCAACATAGAACATACAAAGCTTTTGTGCCAGGATATGGAGAACATCAGGTATATAATGCGTTAGGCGCAATTGCAGCCGTTCATCAAATTGGATTTGGTATTGACGAAGCAACAGAACGTCTAAAGTTATTTAAGAATTTGGAGAAACACATCGAGGTAGCTAACGGCTATAATGGTGCAATGATCCTTGATGATACATGGAGTTCTAACCCGACTTCTATTAAGGCTTGTTTAGAGGTTCTGAAGGAAATTGGTGCTAGCAAAAAAAAAATTGCTGTCATCGGTAGCATTTTTTCTTTAGGCACTCAAGCATCTAATCTGCATAGGGACGTTGGCGGGATGATTGCTAACTACGAGCTAGACACATTAATCACGTACGGTACTTTTGCTAATCAAGTTACTGAAGGAGCAAAGGGAATGAAAGGAGAAATCTACACCTGCACAACTAACGAAGAATTAGAAAGTATTCTATTACCCTTATTAACTAAGGATACAGTGCTTCTATTAAAAACATCTATGAAGGACAATTCACTTAAATCGCTTGTTTCGATGCTAAAAGACTTTTCTAAATAACTTTTAGGGCTGCTCTTATGAATCAGTAAAACCTGACTCATAAGAGCAGCCCTTTTAAATTTTCGTAAGACTGTTTCAAATTTTTTTGAAGAACTATCATTAAAATCCAGCTAATGCTTTAGCATAATAAAGAGGCGTAACCATCGACTTTCGGTAAAATTTGGATCTTGAAGCATTTTCTCCGTATACCGTTGCCCCGTAGCGGATTTGAATTTCTAATACCCATAGCTTTAAATTTGAATCAACTATTATATCGAAAGCTACATCTCCGAGGTGGATTCCTTTTTCTTCTATCGAATTCGCTAATCTTTCACACAACTGTGCCATTTCTTTCTCTATCTCTTTTGCTCGTTCAGTAGTCACGTTATACAGGGATTTTAACGCTTTCAGTCCCCTAACTAGCTTCTGCCTACATTTATCATTTGTAATAATGCTATCTTCATGTGAAACTTTACAAATGAAACCATTATAACACCATTTTTTGGTCTCATCTTTTTGTAACATTACCCTGAAATCCACATTTCTATTTTCTGCTTTATAAGCAACAGATTGTTGGAGCAAATAGTTTTTTCGTTTGATTACTTTATAAAGAGAATCTATTGTGTGAAAAAATTCAATACGTGAATTGGTATCTATCAAATCAAAGCCATTTTCTCTTTTTTTAATTAGACTAATCCCCGTGCCATTTGCTTTGGATGTAGGCTTGACATAGATTTCATCGTAATTTTTCAACATTTTTATTAAAGCGGATTTTGTAAGTTTCATTGTTTCAGGTAGGAACGATGCCAATTCAGGCTTTTCGGAAAATATTTCAAACTGCTGCCACTTATTTAAATAATGGGAATTGAAAACCAGAACATTATGCTGAACGAATTCGTTATACAACTTTGCAGTTAGCCTTGTTCGACGATTATAGATTACATCCGGAAATGGAAATATTTCTTCTATCCATTGTGTAACTTTTGTTTTACCATTTGGGTTAAAATAGTATCCTTTAATGGTTCCTTCTTCTAAATTAACATCCTCTGGTTCACAAATAAAAAGGAGTCCCTTGATATGATGATAATCTAATGTTCTGCCAATATGTTCTCCTCTAAAAAACCTCTTAAATGAAATCATAATTCCAATTACCGGACCTATTTTGATTGTATCGTCACTGATTACAATTTCATAAGTCAATTTTGTTGGAATATTATATTGTTTGAAAATAAATTCTGATATCGCGATTGTATTTTGCGGTAGTTCTTCATTAATTTCTACTGAAACCTCATGACTAAATTGCCCAAATCGAATCGTCATTTTCTTCTTGATTAAATAACGGGCTGCAATGTCTTTTGAAAAGTACACATGATTATTTGTATCCGTTGACAACCATAAAACTTCCATTTTCTAACACCTTCTTTTTTTGATTAAACAAAATCACCCCTTCCGAAACTTAGTAATTGCTTTAGCATATATAAATGGGGTAACCATTATTTTTTGGAAGATTTCGAATGGAATTTCATATTCCTTTTTTTCTGAGGCGTAATTCAATTGCAACTCAAGAAGCCATAAATGGAGATTTTCATCTATAATTATATCGGCAGCTATATCTGCTAGGTGCATACCCCGCTCTTCATAAACTTGAACGGCGGATTTTACAAGCGCAAACATTTCGTTTTCGATTCTGAGTACCTTTTTCTTATCTAATTTGTATATAGTAGCTAAAGCTTCTTCTCCGCGTAATAAATCGTCTCTGCCAACTGTATTGGTCACTACACTATCTTCCTTGGAGATTCTCGTTGTAAACCCTTGGAACGTCCATTCCCTTTGTTCATTTTTTTGAAGATACACTCTAAAGTCAAGCACTCGTTTCCCATATTTATATGGAACGGGCTGCTGAACAATTGAAGCATAAACAATGTTGTCATCCAAAAACGTTTTTAGTTGTTTTTCATTTTCCAACAATGTAAGCCGATTCTTATGGTCACGAACCATAAATCCATTACAGTCCTTACTCAAGTGAAAGATTCCTCTTCCACGTGAATTCCTACGGGCTTTTATATAAAGTGCCCCGTACTTATCCAATAATCTCTTCGCCTGATTTACACCGGAGTATCTTTCTGTATATGGTAAATGCGTTTTTAACTTTCGCTTTTTCGATAAGTTTCGCCAAATTCGCCATTTATCTAAGTTTAAATAAGATGAATTAAAAATGACATCGCCCAGTTTTTCTTGTAACATTGAAATTTTACTCTTCTTTAAAAACGAACGATTATAGATTGCATCAGGCAGTGGGAACTCCCCATAGCCCCACTTGCTTCCCTCTTTTGTCTTATAGGGTGAATAATAAAAACCAGTCATCCGCGATTCTTCAATATTAATAGAGTCTTTGGTGCTAATGAAAATTAAACCTTTCGTTTCTTCATACGCATTAAATCTTGGTATAAATTTTGAAAGAGCTTTATCGTGAAAATCTTCTAATCTCCCTCTAACGATGTAGGCGATAATCGGTCCAATATATATCTGACCGCCAAGCAATAAGCATTCGTACTGTAATTCAGTCGGTATTGAATATGAGCTACCTAGATTGATCGGTAAACCAATCGTTTCTTTGTTCAAATGCTTATCTTGAATGACAATAAGTTCTGTCTTAAAAGAACCAAAATGTATTGTTAGTACATCAGATTTCGGTAACTTTTCAATCAACGATTTGGATAAAACAACTTCATTTTCCTTTAGAGATTCCATCCATTTAATATCCATGTTTCCCCTTCCTTATTGTTTCATAAAATTCCTCGGGCTTCTTATAGCGTATTCATCCGTAATCTAAACACTTGGACAGTTATTCCAAAATCAACAATTCTTTTGTTGAAACATATAATGATAAGTGATGAACAAATTATGTCGGGGGGGGGAATATATTGAGTAATGTTTTCAAGTTAGTTCCCGTAAATTACAAACATCAGTGTCTCATGCTCAATCCTAGGCAAAAGAAATTTCCAGATGAATTTGCACGAACAACTACTCTTCATTTTGGTCTTCAGGAAATGGAAGTATTTTGTAAATATTCAAATTCATTAAGTGAAAATGAGATAGGATTATCCCGCAACATTATAGAAGAGATGCAACTTCCTATAGGAATAGATTACGAGGTATCATTTCAAAAAGATGGGATTGTTGTGATTGGACCTTTTATTGGTGTATTAATAAAGGATTCCACAAATATTCTTAATGATAGAAGAAGATTGCGCAATCGACTTGTTAAACAATCGGCGTCAATTCGAGGGGTGGTCATTGTATTTTCTTGGGATGATATGGACCAAGAAAACCGCAAGATAAATGGTTTCTACTATAATCCAAGCTCTGAGAAATGGGAGGAAGGCACTTTCCCTTTCCCCACAGTAATCGTCAGGCGAACAAGGTTATCCACAGAGAAGACAAATTATTTTAAAAACCTTTACGGTCGTCGCTTTTTTAATTCCGGTTCTTTTAATAAGTGGCAAATGTATCAGTTGCTCCGTTCAAACAAAGACTTATTGCCTCATCTGCCTAAAACATTTTTATATAAAAAACCTGAAGATATTTTCTATTATCTAAATCGCTTTCAAACAATATATGTGAAGCCAGTTTCAGGGCTTAAAGGAGTTCGGGTTGCAAAATTTATTAAGGAAAACAATCAGTATTATGTTAAATTCCGAATAAAAAATGAAAATAAAACACTCCATTTCGCCAATGAAGATGAGTTACTTCATTATGTTCAATCTTCATTCAAAAGGAAGAGATATATTATTCAGCAAGAAATAGATTTGGAAATCGTAGACAATCAGCTCATTGATTTTCGAATTGTGCTGATAAAAGGACAGAATGGCCAATGGGAAACTGCCGGTATGGTAGGTAGAAAAGGCGTAGAAGGAAGCATCGTCAGCAACCGTTCAAGTGGAGGTAAAGTAGAAAATGGAACATCTACACTTTTATCAGCTTATAATTTATCCAAAGCCGAAATGTTAAGTACCTACGAAAAAATGACTGAAATTGCCATTAAATCTGCAGAAGAGCTCGATAAATATGAAAACATCTTTAAATACGGCGTTGACATCGGGATTGACCGCAATCATCATATTTGGATCATTGAATTAAACAATCGTTCACCAAACGATAACATTTTCTCCTACATTAAGGCTTATAAAACCATTCATAAAATCAAGAATTCACGAATGCTTTATGCTAAATATCTAGCAGGATTTCCAATAGAAAATCAACAGAGGGATTCCGAATAACATGGGGATTTCAATTATAATAGGCGGTTGCACTGAGATTCCTCTTCTTTTTCCTTACATTGATACAAATATGACGATGATTGATCCAACATTATTATTAGCCCAAATGGCAATTCAAAAAGCAAACACCACATAAATGCAAAACCACAAACCTTTCACAATATTGGTTTGTGGTTTTTCTATAGTTTCATTATCGCAATATGGACTGTCAACGACAGATATTAGTTACTATTTAGGCTCTATAATAGGGAGTGGTCGATTTACCAAATCTGGTGCAAACGGCTGAATGACACAGAAACAATTTAAATTGACAATGACACAGCGTTTCGTCTTCCGGAGGGCGTATAAATCATTAGGTTCAGCCGGATTCCCATCCATATCCACAGCTTCAAGTAGCGTTAATACTGCACAGCATGATTCCTCATCAATTTTTTCCAATCGAAAAAATGGAGTGGCATTGCATTTACCGACTGCCTTAAATGGTTTTTTGAGCTCTTTCGAAAAAAGCATAAAAGGTATGGTGTCCACTTCTTTCTGTTTACATATAAACTGAAACTTTATGTCATCGCCAGCTATAATTTTTTGTTCTTTCTGCAATCTTTTCATAGCGTGACAAATACATTTATTATTCACTGCAACTTGCCCTCCTTTCATGACAAAATTTATTTTATATCTCTAGGATTAGTATATGTGAAAACCATGAACCGAAAATGGGATTAAGATATTAGCAATTTATTTATTTTTATTATGTTGATTGGCCAAATAGGCAGCATAAGGAATTGTATTCATTGCAGCATCCAACCCGCGATAAACAGCCCCTGGTCTCCAGTTCACTTCATATATCCAAAGTTTTCTATGCTCATCGATCCCTATATCAATCCCTAACTCATCTAGTCTACCTTCATACAGATCATCGAATTTTTGGGAAAAGCGAATGGCAAAGTGTTCTAAAACCCTCTGCATATCGTAACCTTCAAAACCGTATTCCCTTTCAAAAAAACTTTCCAACTTTCCAATATAGCCACCTGCACTAACGTTGCTGATAATACCATCAGTCGAACCGATACGTGGATAAATTAACGTAATTCCCCATTCTCCTGAACCGTTTTTTTGGACGTGTATTCGAAGATCAAAAGGAAGCCCCTCTTTTGTGATACTTGATATATAAGGCTGAACAAGAAAATTCTTCTCACTTATAAGGACGTCAATGATTGAGCGAAGTTCAGTTTCGTCAACGAGTCTGCCTTTGGAACCTTCCACAACATCGAATTGCTCGCCGTTCTGTGCAATATAAGTAACCCCTCTTCCCTGACTTCCCGATAATGGTTTTACTATGACTTCATTAAATTTTTGCAATGCATTTATTACTGTCTGTGACGCATTTATCATTTCAGAGGGGATTAAATAATGAGCAAACTCAGGCATTTCTTCAATTTTCTTGTAAACTTTCATTTTGGTTCCGATTGGGTGGCTTGTAAAAGGAATCATTCTTTTAAGGCGCCGATAGATTTTTTTCTGAGTCAATGTTTTCATACCGGAGGCATTATAAATCACGTCTGGAAAATCCATTTTCTTTTGATGCCAACTACCATTTTCAAATATATAGCCAACGATTGTCTTTTCTTCAAAATTGACACTATGTGGTGAAAAGAAATAAAATTTAATGCCTTCCATTTTAGCAACAGCGGCACAACTATAAGCCTTTCTAACCTTATGAGGATGCTTTCTAGAATGTAGCATTGCTACAGTAACCATTCCCTCCACTCCTAAATCGGATCTAAATAGAATTTTATATTTCGCGCGGCATTCACTGCATTCTTCTTTGCTTCAGCCCGACTTGCGCCAGACGCAATCACATAACCGTAACGATGTCCCATTGATCTTGGAGGCGTTACAATGGCGCCTTTACGCGGCTTAATATAAACCTCTCTTACACCAGGTAGATGAGTAGCCTTATTTCTACCTGTAATCTTCAACACATACCCATAAGAACCGATCGTAATATAGTGAGTATAAATATGATTTTCATATTTTCTTTTTAAATCAGGTTCATAACCGAGATAAAGCTTTATCGTTTCCTCCACTAAATTGATTCCATATGCTTCTTTTATCATACGATTCATAGCACCGCCTGATATTCTTGGATTGATTTCAATTAGCTTCCAATTCTCGTTAACATATCTGATTTCAAGATGACAAGCCGCATTCATCACCTTTAAATCTTTTAAAATCGATTCAACTGCTTGATATAGCTTTTTAAACCTCTCTTCCGTTAAATTTAGTTGGAGTTCGTAACCGGTTACAATAAATGTTATTTCTTTTGTTATTTCTTGTTTGAAAATAGCAACAATATTTATTTTCCCATTACAAACGAGTACCTCAACCAAATATTGTGGACCATCCAAATATTCTTCTAGTATTATTTTTTGCAATGGATAGTTTTTTAATACTCTCTTCATTGCCTTTTCCATTTCAAATTTACTTTCGACTAAATAGACATTCTTTGACGCTTTCGAAACAGCGGACTTAACAATTTTCGGGAAGTTGAATGATTTTTTCATATACTCGTTCAAATTGTCGGTGGTCTTGAATACATTATATTTGGGAGTAGCCGTATTTTTATCTAATACTCTTCTCGTGGTTGCTTTATCTTCCATTTTTTCTAAAGCTTCTACAGAAATGGCAGAATTACAAGTTTCATTCATAAGCTTGGCAGCCATTGAGACGAATGGATCCACAAAACTAAGAATAGCCTTGATAATTTTACCCTGCCGTTGTAGTTGCTCAATCTCTCCCCTAATAACCTCTTCGGATATTTCTTCTAGATAAATCATTTGGGAAACGTCCGAAAACTCTTTTCTCTGTTTCATAAAATTTGTTCTCCCAGTCATCAATACCGTAAGATACCCTAAACTTTCAGCAGCTTTTATCGCCTCCCTACTGGAACCAGATTTAGTGGTCTCAATAAATACGATTGCATTCATGTTATTACTCACTCTCCAGTGTTAAGAAATCTATCCACATCAATTAACTAATGACATCTTTCAAGGCTGTTCATTCTTTCAAGATTGCTTTTATAATAAATTGATTTTCTGAAGATTCTTAAGAACTAATTTTAGTCAGTTCCTTGTCTCTATAAGAATATGCATTTTTAATGCGTTTGTGTCGGCTAGCGGCGGTTTTATCAATTTCACGAGTTTACATAATATCATTACTGTATACTGAATTTAAAGATTTTTTAATTTCCAATGCAATACATCTAGATAGATAAGACGTTGTGGATAGGGTATGCTACACTATTATTGATGATTAAAATAAGGAGTGAACGATATGACATCCACAGAAAAAGTATTAGGTGACCGACGGCGTGAACTTCTTGTCAGTACGTTAAAAAAAGCAAGCGCACCCATTTCGGGTCGACAACTAGGCGAAATGATGAATGTCAGTCGGCAGGTAATTGTTGGGGATGTTACTTTATTAAAAGCAACGGGTGAACCCATTATGGCGACAAATCGTGGGTATATTTATATGCATCCTCAATCAGAACCGAAGAGAATCGAAAAAATTATTGTTTGCTCCCATACCGCCGAACAAACTGAGGAAGAATTAAATATTCTTGTAGACCATGGGATCACGGTGAAAGATGTTAAGATTGAACATCAAGTATACGGTGATTTAACTGCATCTGTCATGGTGTCGAATCGTAGGGAAGTTCAAAACTTCATTCAAAATATTCAAGAGACGAACGCCTCCCTTTTATTGGAATTAACAGAAGGTATTCATTTACATACGATTATCGCCGACACTGAGCAAGAAATTGAAAATGCTGAGCAGGCATTAAGAGAAGCAGGCATCCTTATTGAATGATGGATGCCTGTTTTATTTCTTTTTTTGAAAGTCAACCCATTAAACTTGGACGAGTTTTCACGTAAATAAGTTGATCTGTCCATTTTCCGCCTTCGTAATAATGTTTTTTACGTAGGCACTCAAATTCAAATCCGGTACTTTCAGCTAATTTTTTTGAAGGTTCGTTGTCAACATGGATTTGAAGTTCGATTCGGTAAAACTTTAAATCCTCAAAAAACAGTTCAGTGGCGGCGATTACACTTTCTTTTCCATATCCTTGCCGATGGAATTGATTATGGATGGCGTACCCCATCATCCCCCATTCGTAATCCAAACGTAAAATGGTGACGAGTTCAATTTCTCCTATATGGGCACCGTCCTCTTTCCGAAAAACGCCAAACAAATATGTATCATCTTTTTCAGCATCTTTTTGAAAGCCTTTCACCCAATCAGCAAACCATTTTTCCGAATAAAATTCTCCGTCATTTCCTTCGTCATATTTATACGTGGAAGGCAATCGTTCTCTATATCCTCTCGCCCATTCTTTATAATCCTTTATTTCATAAGGACGAATGACAAGTCTTTCTGTTTCAATCATTAGATTTCTCAATCAATTTCTCCCCACTTCGTTATCAATATGCTACTCTGAAATAGAGTCTACCAAAAATCACGATGAATGGGGGATTTCTAATGAAAATAAAATCAATTGAACAACTGAAACAAGGTTTTATCAAAAAAGAGTTTTCACCAGTAGAAATTACGAAAGTTTTTTTAGAGCGCATTGAAGCAACAAAAGAGTTAAATGCTTTTATCACTGTGACCGCAGAACAAGCACTCAAACAAGCGAGAATTGCTGAACAGAAGTATTTAGCGGGCGAAGCATTCGGGGTACTTGAAGGCATTCCAATTACGTATAAAGATAATATTTATACGAAAAACATTCGAACAACTAGCGGTTCGAAAGTCGAGGAAGCGTTTATTCCCACTGAAAATGCACCTATTGTCACCCGTTTACAAAAAGAAGGGGCTATCAATTTAGGTAAAGTGAATTTACATGAATATGCTTTTGGCATCACTTCTGAAAATCCTTTTTATGGAACTGTCCGAAATCCTTGGAACCAGGAATATACGGCCGGTGGATCAAGCGGTGGTTCTGCAGCTGCGGTAGCTGCTTCGCTTTGTATGGCATCCATCGGAACTGATACGGCAGGTTCTATTCGGATTCCGGCTGCATCTACGGGAACAGTCGGGCTTAAACCTACATTCGGCTTACTTGATAACCATCATGTGAGACAGATTTCTTGGACACTTGACCATATCGGACCGATTACAAATCATATGACTGACTTAGGAACTATGTTAGATGCGATGAGTGGCAAGCAGTATTCAGACGCATTTTCGGAAGATATACGAGGGGTTCGAATCGGTGTACCTAAAAACTATTTTAATGAGCAAATTGCGGATCATATGACAAAATCTTATACCGAAGCACTTCACCGTTTAGAAAAGCTTGGAGCTGTTTTAATTGAAATTGATGTACCCTTTTCTGAATCTGATTTATCTTGCTCAATGCGCATCGGCATTACTGAATCAAGTCTTGTTCATGAAAAAACAATTAAAGAATCGCTTCATTTACTCGGACCAGATGTAAAAATGTCCTTAGAAAATAGTCATCAATTACTTGCCATTGATTATATAAAGGCTTTAAAGCGAAAAGAAGAGCTGGCTTTGAAATTTGAAAAGCTCTTTAAAGATATCGATATTATCGCCACCCCAACGATCCCCGACACGGCACAAAAAATTGGTGTGCGAAAGTTTGAGATTAACGGTGTGATGGATAGTACGTTCCACGCAATGGTTCGTTTGCCTGCAGTCTTTAACTTTACAGGCCAGCCAGCATTATCGATTCCTTGCGGGATTGCCCCGAACGGACTTCCTTTAGGACTTCAATTCGCGGCGGCAGCTTACAATGAAAGAGTTTTACTAAAAACAGGCTATGCTTATGAACAAGCGTATTTATCTTCATTTTACGACGAGCGAGAACGTACATTAGCCTCGCTTCAAACGGTAAATCAGTAAGCAAAAAACCCGAGAACAACGAGTCTCGGGTTTTGATTTCAATAGAAGGCGTTATTCAGTCGACTTCGTGATAAAGTTGTCTTAAAAAACTTTCCATAAAATCATGTCTTTCTTGCGCCAGTCGCTTCCCTTCCGCAGTTACCATTAACCCTTTTATCTTTAACAACTTTTCATAAAAATGCGTCACTGTTGCAACTTCTTTTTTCCGGTATTCATTTTCTGTCATTTCGTCTCGTGGCACTTCGGATAAATCATATAACTTTCTCCCCTTGGCACCGCCAAATGCAAAAGCTCTTGCAATACCAATTGCCCCAATTGCATCTAAACGATCCGCATCTCTCATAATCGCGGCCTCTATTGACGGAAGTTCTTGTTCATTGCCACCACTAAAAGATACAGCTGCTATACAAGTTAATATCTCACTTATGACGGCTGCATCGAGTTCATGGACTTCTAAAATGTCCTTCGCCGTGGGGTTCCCCTTCGATAAGTACTTCGGATCATCGATGTCGTGCAATAATACCCCTAATTCAACAATAAACTCATCGGCCTGTGGCTCCGCCGCACTAATTTTTTTAGCATTACCTAAAACTCTATCAATATGTTGCATATCATGACTTGCGTCAAATTTACTGTATACTTGATAAGCCATTTCTCGACATGACTGTATAATACTTTCCATGCTATCACTCTTTTCGGTTTTACTTAGTAATAATAAACGCTTCTAGCAAATATTCATGATTTTCATTGCTCACCCATAAATCTGAAGTTTCTCATATCATTGACGCACTTTGTCGATTCGTGTATAGTTAAACCATCTACGGAACATATTGGAAAGACATTGAAAGACTGAGGAGGAGCGTATATGCACCAAGGTAAAGTGAAATGGTTCAGTAACGAAAAAGGCTATGGCTTCATTGAAGCAGAAGACGGAGAAGATGTATTTGTCCATTTTACTGGCATAGTTGGGGAAGGTTTTAAAACGCTAGATGAAGGCGAATCAGTATCATTTGAAATCACTGATGGAAACCGTGGACCTCAGGCGGCCAATGTCACAAAACTAAATCTAGAAATTTAAACTTCAATCCCGCTGACATATTAATCGTCCGCGGGATTTTAATTTGAGCGCTTATTCATTTCTTCACCTAAAAACCGAAGTTGCTCACCTATAGTACATTCTTTTATGCAAAATCTGTGAGCAGCTGTTTTACCTTTGTCTTTTGCCAATGTTTTTTTCAGGAAACAATCCATACAGTATGTATCCATAATGGTATCGATTTCACTCATGACATTTAATCGTTTCAAGAACATGGCCCCCTTGCTGACATCTTGTTTGATTTACACTGAACAACCATCTACAGTAGTAGAATGCTCGATATATTAAAATGTAAACTTGTTTTGAGGTGATCAATTTGATTGAACTGTATGTTGATGGTGCCAGTGCAGGAAATCCCGGAAAAAGTGGGATTGGCATTTTTATTAAAGGAGAAGGACATCATATTCAACTTTCCGAAAAAATTGCCCCAACTGATAATCATTCCGCTGAATTTCAAGCACTCATTCGCGGTTTAGAAGAAACAGCAAAGCTTACGACGGGAATTGTCTCCGTTCGTTCTGACTCACAAATTGTTGTATCAGCAGTTGACAATGAATACGTAAAAAACGCTACATATAAAAAGTATTTAGCCGACATTTTAAAAATTGCAGAGCAGTTTGACTACTTTTTTATTAAATGGATTCCCACTGCAGAAAATCGGGCAGCTGATGCATTGGCGAAAAGAGCTTTACATATGCCGTAATTGAAACTGGAAACGATAAACTGAAGAGGAAGCATTATCCCCTCTTCAGTTTTTATATTCTACTGCAACTTCCATTATGCTTTATAAAAAGTAACTTTTTCCCTGTCCGCTTCATAAAGTACCCATTCTCGTTCCCCAATCACTGCGCCAACATTGACCAGAACCTGTTCACCACTCACATCGTATGGATGACCCCACACTATTTTTTGCTGGATATCATCGATTGTCAAGATCGAAGTATGGCTATGACCATAAAACACAAGTGAATCATTCACTTCCGCAGCAATGAGCGCCCACGGTTCCCCGCCCCACTTCCACTGATGTCCATGAATTACTTGAGCATTTTCAATCATGATCGTTTCAGGCAGTTCAACTAACTTGTCACGTAATGGATTGTTTGTTTCTGTAATTTGGATAATCCGTTCTTCTTGATTTCCTTTAACCGATGGAAAAGTTAATCTATCTTCAAATCCGTCCGGGTTCAACATGACATGATTTAATTGGGTAAATTTTTTATCCGTAATATCTTTTTTACTAATTGTACATTCAAACAGATCACCTGTACCGATTAACTTTGCCTCTGGTGAGATGTGCTCTATATGTTCAAGCACTTGATCTAAATCTTCAATTGAAGAATGAATATCCCCAAATATAGCGTATTTCAACTCTTCACTTCCTATACCTATTATTGCGGGTTTATTACGCCAACAGGTGCATCTTCTTTTGATACCCAATCACTATAACTACCGACATATAGGCGTATATTATCATACCCATGATGCGCTAGCATAGCATATAGTGGCGTTGCCGTCACGCCACTTCCACAATAAACGGTTACTTCTTTTTTATCGTCGACTATTTCTCCAAGTTGCTCTTGCAATTGTTTGTCTAGACGATATACATTGTTTTCTTTTAATTGTTCCCAATCAAAGTTCAATGCTCCCGGAATATGTCCCGCAATTCGGTCAAGCGGCTCCGTTTCACCGCGATACCGAATCGCCGCCCGCGCATCGATAAGGGTATTATCTCGTTCCCCCTCAACTGTTTCTTCGACATATTGCCTAGATGCGTAAATGGACTCATTCCAGTTCGGCGTAACCGTAGTCCGTTCTACTTGTGGCTTATCGCTATCAATCGGAATGCCTGCCGCTTTTACTTCTTCAAAACCTTCCAATAAAATATAGGCATGTTTGAACCCTGCATATTGGAGTATCCACCAAGCACGTGTCGCAAATGGACTGCCGCCATCGTCGTACACAATAATCTTGTCATCCAGCTCCAAACCACTGCTTTCGAATAGTTCTACAAGCTCGTCTTTTCTTGGTAGCGGTTGGCGTCCGCCTGGTTCATGTAGATTTGATAAATCGTCATTTAAATCCCAGTGCACTGCGTTTTTCACATGTGCTTCCTCATATTTCCTCTTACCTTCTCCCGGATCTTTTAATGAGAACCGTGCATCTATCCATTTATAGTTAGCAGATTCGATATCTTTTATGGAAATAAATACATATGACATATTACACCAGCTCCTTCACTTGAATTTTTTCATAGAGCGCACGCCACGCTTCAAGTTTTTCATCTTCTTCTAGCAATTCTTTTTCCGAATGCATTTGATTCATACATTCTGTGAGTAAATGACGTTGCAAGCTTTCGGCTTCTCTTTGTATCCATTCGCGTTGCCAGTGTTCAAACTGCTCTTTCATTTTATCTAAATAAATCGCCGTATCATTTTTCAGTAATTCTTCGAGATGCACTTTTAACTTTTCACGGTCTCCTTTTTCAAAGAAAGAACGTTCATTTTTATAGAACTTATTTGCACTTCTATAAACCGTTGCATCTGGAAAAGGTATTTCAAATGAAAGCAATTCACCTTCCACTGGTTCATAGACAATTGGAGAAAGTGTCTCGTCCAATTCTTTAAGCGCTTTCGCTTCTACTCTTTGACGTTCCGCTAATTGTTTTGTCATAAACTGTAATAACCTTAAATTGGTTACTTTCATTTCTTGTGTTACATCAAATCCTACCATTCCAACAAGGTCATTTAATGCAGCTGTCAACGCTTGTTCAGCCGATTTCTGCATAAAAATTGACGGATTGTAGGCTTCTCTAAAGAAATCATTAAACCGTAGAAATACACGTTGTAATACATAGTGGAGTAACTCGCTCGATTCATTGAGCGCATTTTGGATGAGGACATTTCCAAAGCCACTCTCGTATCTCGTTTGTATATCCTTTTCAATGACTGCCAACTCTTGAAGACGCTCGGCTTTTCGTGATCGGTTGACTTCTGTTTGTTTAATTAACAAAGCGAGACGTTCAATTGTTTTCTCAGTCTCCTCTTGTAACCCTTGTACGGCCATTCCTTTTAAATCATGCTCAAGAAAATCGTGAAACTCCTCTTCAAACCCTTCCATAAGTGGTTCTGGACGATTTTCTACTTTAGCTTCCAGCGCATCAAGACTAGATAAACCATGGACACGCGGGTGACGTATGCCAAACTGTTGCAGTTCTTGTGCAACATATGATTTCACTGCGTTTGCTTCTTCTTCGTCTTTCGCTAAATCTATTGCATTGACAATAAAAAACATTTTATCTAACTCAAATGCATCTTTCACACGGCCAAGTTGTATTAAGAACTCTTGGTCCGCCCGTGCAAATGCATGATTATAATACGTGACGAAAAGAATCGCATCTGCATTTCGAATATAGTCAAACGCAACGTCTGTATGCCTTGCGTTAATGGAGTCAGCACCCGGTGTATCGACAAGTGTAATACCTTTTCTTGTGAGCGGACAATCATAGTAAAAATCGATGGATTCTACAAAACAACTGCGCTCTTCTTCCGCAACAAAACGAACAAATTCTTGTCGGCTTACATGTAGAATTTCACCTAGTTGTGGATAAAACGTTTCATACCCTTTACTAAACGCAGTAATAAATGCTTTATGAATTTGTTGTTTTTCATCGGTCAACTGTGCATTCATTGCTAACTCAACTTTGTCAAAGGCTTCTTCGAGCGTCGTGACATGAATGTTTAATGCCTCAAATGAACGAATAATATCTTCCGTCATTCGCTCGGTCGTTTTTAGAATAACGTCAGCCATTCCATGCGCTTTACCTTCCATAATAGGTCGAATTCGATTGATTGTCGCTGTTGTTGGATTTGGCGATACAGGCAAAATTCGTTCACCAATTAATGCGTTTGAAAACGAAGACTTTCCAGCACTGAACGCACCGAACAACGCGACTGTAAACGATTGATCTTGTAACCGGCTTGCTTTGTCATGTAAATAATTGGCCACTGACGAAAAGCTATCCTCGCCTTGCAAAACATCTGCAACATGAAACGCCTGTTCAATCGCATTGTCGGTGGGAATGTACATATTTTCTTCTGTAGGAACGCTTGTTGAAGCGGCTTCCTCAACAGGCACCATACGCTCTTCAACTTCTTCTTCAATTTCTTCAGTAAGATGAAGTTCCTGTTCTTCTTTCCATTTGCGAATGAATGATTCACGCGCTTCTACAATGGCAAATGGAGGGTTGTTTATCGTACCGTCCATTTTATCCAACTTCGTTAAGTATTGGTCAACGACGGTAATTGCTTCTATTTTATCCTTTAATACTTGAAGTTGATGTGTAAACTTTTCAGATGTATGACTTCCTGTACTTTCCACAACATTCGCCATTTCTGTTTTCCAATCATCTGTTAAGCGACGGTATTCTAATTGGATATTATTCTTCATCTGGCTCGCATAATTTAAAATCGTGTCTCCTGTTATGACATCAGCCGGTTGGAATTGTTTTTCAATAGCTGTTAGTGAAATGGATAAATCCATCCCATCGATGGCCAATGAACGCTCGTCTGTTAAGATATTTGCTTCTTTTAACACTTTCTTCATTAACAATCTTAAATGAACTTCTACTTGTGTATGTAGCAAGTTTTTAATATTTTCTTCAAATGCTTTTTTACGTTCTATTCGTGCTTCTTCCGTTTTCTTTGCACCAAATAAGAAGCCGACTTTAAATCGACTAGACAATGACTCTAAATAACTTTTAAGCAACTCTCTCGTTTCATACGGTGTAATCGCCGCATTTTGAATTAATTCATTTCTCGCTCGATCAAAATTTTGCGCAAATGACTGGTTTTGAACGACTGACATCGTCTTTTCCATTGCATCGGCCTCGTCGATGAGCTCCGCACGTTTATCCCATTCATCTTCCAAAACAACTTCGGAAAACTGTTCTTTTGTTTCTTCTATTTTTTCTTGTAAATAAGTTCGATGCTCATCTTTTAATTTCCCTAAAGTTTGCGTAGCATTTTCAATAAAATGCGGCTGCCAATTTCTCATAGCACCATCCACAATCGCTTTCACTTTTAAAAAGTCGTTATGCGGATGGTCGTGTTCCATTAAAGATGTATAAAAAATGCCTTTCGGTTCTACGCCCCACATGTTAAATGATTCCTGAACAGATTGCTTAAACTGTTCAAAAGGCAATTCACTTTCACGATGTTTATCGATTTGGTTAATGATTAAATAAACATTCGGATTATAACGCATTAATTCTTTCGTAAAAGTAAAGTTTAACTCCGATTGCACGTGGTTGTAATCCATCGTATAAAAGACAAGGTCTGCTAGATGGAGTGCTGATTCCGTTGCAAGTCGGTGACGGTCATCAGTCGAATCAACACCTGGTGTATCCATGACGGTGATGTCGTCTGGTAGCGTCGACTGTTGATGGCCAATTTCAATGAGAGATACAGCATCCCCGTTTTTACTAAATGATTTTACAGCTTCAGAAAAACGATGCCCCGCATACTTGGCTGCCTTACCATCTAGTAAGTGTAGGATTGCATAATCTTCCTCGGCTTTTCGAACCTTTACGATATTGGCGCTCGTCGGAATCGGACTAGATGGTAATAAATCACCACCCGTTAAAGCGTTTATCATAGAGGATTTTCCAGCCGAAAAATGCCCCGCGAAACCAATCATATATTCTTTTTTACATAATTTTTCCCCGAAATACATTAACTTTTCAAAACGAGTTTCATCATTATTCATTTCGAATAATTTCCCACAAGTGGCTGCTTGCTCTATAAGCTCTTGAAGTTTATCGTCAAAATTCGACATGACTATTCTATCCCTTCCCTATCATACTTTCTCTATCATACCATCTTTCTTAGATTAGATTTTAATAATTTTCATTTTTTAATCACTAGTCGTCAGCACATGCCATTACAATACTTTTACCTTTTAATTGTATTACATGGTATAATCGAACTAGAGTAAATACGAAAGTAGGATTTTTATGAGTTTATCTAAAAATGTACAACAAATCTTAAATGCAACGATTTCTTCATTAACGACTGTAATTCCATTACAAACAAAAATCCTGGCTCCTTCACTAACAGTCCAACCTTATGAACAAAAGGAGTTAAGTGTTCTAATCGGCCTAGTCGGCGATATAAAGGGAAGAGTTATCCTCGATACCACCCCCGATATCGTCAATACAATTGGTCAAGCGATGTTCGGCATGACGATTGAAGGCGAAATGATTGAATCTTTTACCGGCGAATTAGGGAATATGGTTGTCGGAAATTTATGTACGACACTTGAAAAGGAAGACTTGCATCTTGATATTTCTCCGCCAACTGTCATGACCGGAACAGCGAAGATTTCTGGATTTCGACAAGCATTTAAATTGCCTGTCCAAATGGAAGATGGCGCTATCATGCATATCCTACTTACGATTGATAAAGATAAATAAGCCTCGGATACCTATAATGGTTAGGTAGCGAGGCTTTTTTATTTTTATGACAACTTGTATAACGCTGAATATTTCTCTTCTAAATAATCCGCCAGATGCTTGGCGTTTAGTCCTTCACCAGTTGTATCTTGAATAATTTCAAGTGGTTTTTTCATTTTTCCGTATTGATGAACATGTTCCGTCAACCATGCTAAAATCGGTTCAAACTCTCCTCTTTCGCAAAGTTCATCAAACTGTGGAAGATCTTTTACCATCGCATTTTTTAGTTGGGCAGCGTACATATAGCCAAGTGCATAGGATGGGAAGTAGCCGAACATCCCGCCAGACCAATGAACGTCCTGTAAAACACCTTCCGCGTCATTTTCAGGTCGGATGCCAAGATATTCTTCGTACTTATCATTCCACACTTGTGGTAAATCCTTTACTTCTAAATCTCCATTAAATAATTCTTTTTCAATTTCATAACGAATCATGACATGAAGTGGATACGTTAATTCGTCTGCTTCGATGCGAATTAATGAAGGTTGCGCAACGTTAATCGCACTTAAAAATTCTTCAAGCGACACGTTTCCAAACTGTTCTGGTGAGTATGCTTGTAAGCTCTCAAAATTATATTTCCAAAACCCTTCATGATGCCCAATAAAATGTTCATAAAACAAGGATTGTGATTCATGAATCCCCATGGAAGTCCCATCAGCTACCGGATAACCTTCTAATTTTTTATCGAAGTTTTGCTCATACAGTGCATGACCGCATTCGTGAATTGTACCGAAGATCCCTGAACGAAAATCATGTTCGTCATAACGCGTCGTAATGCGTACATCACCAGTATTAATGCCCATCGCAAAAGGATGCACTGTCTCGTCCAACCGGCCCGCGTCAAAGTCATAGCCTAGTTGTTCTAAGATTTTATAGTTGAATGCTTTTTGCTGTTCTTTTGGAAACTTTTCGAATATAAATGACGTATTCGGTTGATTATTTTGCGCACCAATCTTTTTGACAAGTGGAACAATCGTTTCTTTCAATTGGTCAAACACTTCGTCGATAATTTCGGTTGTAAGTCCAGGCTCATATTGATCAAGTAAACGATTATAGGCATTCCCGTCTTTTTCGCCCCAATATCCGATAAACTTCTTCGTCATCGCAACAACTTTTTCCAGGTACGGTAAAAACATATCAAAATCAGATTTTTCCTTTGCCTCTTCCCAAATCGCTTCCGATTCTGAACAAAGAACGACATATTCTTGGTATTCGTCGGTTGGGATTTTCTTGCTAAGGTCGTACTCTTTTTGCACTTCTTCTACAGTTTTTAATAAAATTGGATTTAAACCATCATTTTCTTTTTGAAGTTCTGTCAAATAGTTTTTCATCTCATCTGAAGTACTCATTTTAAATAATTCAGTGGATAATACCCCAACCGCTTGAGAGCGAGCAGGAATTCCTTTTTTCGGTGCCCCTGTACGCATATCCCAATACATAATGGAAACCGCTTCTTCATAGGCGCTCATTTTTTGTAATAAACCTTCAAATTTCTCAACTGTTGTCAAATTGGTTCGCCTCCCCTATTCACGTAATATCGTACCATAATTCATAGGAGTCTTACTATTCTCACATGAATTTCCCGCTAGATTTTTTGTTCAGCTAATGCTCATCACAATGGTAGATTAAGCTGCCAAGAAACACCAAATTTATCATTTATCCAACCAAACTTCTTGCTGAATCCATAATCGCCTAAAGGCATAAGTGCTTGTCCACCATCAGCAAGTTTATTGTAAAGCTCGTCAATTTCCTCTTCGGTTTCGCATGTGATATAGATTGAAAATGAAGGTGTAAAATCAAATTCGTGCTTAATATTACTATCAATGCACATGAATGCTTGTCCTTTCAAGGAAAATGTCGCTTGCATAACCGTTCCTTCGTCTCCAGGTTCATTTGCACCGTATCTTACAATACTTGTAATTTCTGACTCCTCGATGAGCGATGTGTAATAATTCATCGCCTCTTCCGCCTTACCGTCTTGGAACATTAAAAAAGGCATAACATTCTTCATGTTTACCAACTCCTATTTCTGATAAAATTTAATAAACGATTGAGCAAGAGTTGTACACGTATACAAACCTCTTCTTAATTATAACGTGCAAAATAAATAGTACTACTTCTAAAATAGTCATGATTCGGATGAATTCATGATTAACATTCTTTACATTGAATTCTAAACTCTCATGAATGACTAAACATTATATACATGATTCGTTCCATTAATATGATAATTTTATTGACTATTCCCTTTTTCTTCCCATCGCGCGATCTCTTCTTTTACGATAGGTGCAACTTTTGTACCTAATAATTCAATCGCACGTAAAACTTCCTCATGCGGCATCGAGCCTACCGGTACGTGAAGCATGAAACGATCAATGCCGACATTTTTACGAAGGAAAATGATTTTTTCTGCCACTGACTTTGCATCCCCAACGTATAAAGCGCCCTCCAACGTACTAGCTGCATCGAAGGATTCACGCGTATACGGCGCCCAGCCGCGCTCTTTCCCTAAAACGTTCATTACTTGTGCAGTTGAAGGATAGAACTTATCTTTTGCCTCAGCTGTCGTGTCTGCGATAAAACCATGTGAATGGGAAGCAACCTTCAATTTTGATACATCATGCCCCGCTTGTTCCGCCGCTTGCTTGTACAACCTTACGATAGGTGCAAATTGTAAAGGACTTCCACCTATTATCGCAAGCGCCAATGGCAAACCAAGAACGCCAGCTCTGATAGCAGATTGCGGTGTTCCTCCACTCGCAATCAAAATTGGCAGCTTCTCTTGTTCCGTTCTTGGATAAACTCCTAAATTATTAATAGAAGGACGATGTTTCCCTTGCCATGTCACTTTTTCAGATTCATTAATTTTTAATAATAAATCTAATTTCTCATCAAATAATTCATTGTAATCTTGTAAGTCATAACCGAACAAAGGGAATGACTCGATAAACGAACCTCTTCCCGCCATAATCTCTGCACGTCCATTTGAAATCGCATCCACAGTCGAAAATTGTTGATAGACTCTCACTGGATCATCAGACGATAAGACGGTTACGGCACTCGACAGTTTAATTCGCTCCGTTCGTGCTGCTGCAGCCGCAAGTAAGACGGTCGGTGATGAACAAGCAAAATCCTCCCGATGATGTTCTCCAACACCAAAAACATCTAACCCGACTTGATCCGCTAAAACAATCTCCTCGACAACTTCACGTATCCGCTCCGCATGACTGATCACTTGACCTGTTTCAACATCCGGAGTTGTTTCCACAAACGTTGTAATACCAATCTCCATTTATTAAGCCCACTCCTTAAAATACCTCGATTTTAAGCTAATTCAATTCTAGTCTAAAGTAAACAGCGACATTTGTATAGGAAGGCAATTTTTAATCAATAAAAGCCATCGCTGAATATCCTTCCATTTAATCAAACAATACAACTATCCCATATGTAGCACTGAAATTTGCCCACTAATTAATCAGCAACTGAAATAGTTTATAAAAACCCTGCGGTAATTGCGGATTTAAAACTTTAGTAACTAGTAGCGCTAGGCAAAACGTAAAAACATCACTGCTTAGAAAAGCTATGCAGTGATGTTTATTTCCCAAACGACGGTTTATTTTTTAATATTCCCCGAAACAAGGATTGAACCGAATAATACGATGATGGCACCGATGATAAATTGTAAATTAATCGGCGTACCGATAAATAAAATTTCAGTCACAATCGCCCAAAATACATACGTATTATTCAAAGATTGTCCCCTTGCTGCTCCGATTAAATTAATGGACGAATAGTATAATGAGTAATTTGCGGTTCCTAAAAAACCAGCAATGGCGATTACCCAAACGATGCTAGTGGTAGCTGCTTCAAAAACTAAAGGGTAGCCATGAAGAAATGGTACAATTACTATGCCATAACTGAACGCTGAAGTGATTTGACGAATATTAATGGCATATAAAGGTTCGACATCTTTTCCCCTCATCCCCCAGGCGCTAATGACACCTTCAAGTCCCCAGAATATTGCAGCGCCCAATGAGAATAGTATACCTATAAAGAAATTGCTTTCTGCATCCATATTTGTTGGCACATAGGCCAATATAATGACTCCGATGATGCTTAAAACAACGCCGGACCAAGTTCTCTTATTCATTTTCTCTTTTAGAAAAAAGAATGCCAGTACGGCACCAATACCAGGGAATATAGATGCAATACTTGCGGCATACGTAACGCCTGCGTATTGAATGCCGAGAAAATAAAAGCTCATGGCTAAAGGGCCGCCTGATAATGCAGCTAACATTAAGATGGCACCGCTTTTCGTTTTCAATAACTTTAAAACGTTGATAAATTGCCCTCTAATAATCATAAGCAAAGAAATCCAAATCGAAGAGAAAAAGTCATGCATAAATGCAGCAATAATCGGTGCCAACAGCGTAGCTTCCTTAAATGGCGAACTTGCAATAATCACACCAATAATTACTGTATCAACACCCCATGCAATAGCAGATGTTGCACCTAAACCTATACCCCTTTTGACACCATTAGCTTTTCTTTTAGTCATCAACTTTACCTCTTCTCGAAAATCCATTTTCGGAATGCGGCTAAATGAATTACGCCAATTTGTATAATTTTTAACAGGTTATTAATCAGTAATCGTATTTCTCCGGAACAATTCATTATTAATTTGTCTATCTTGGAAAGGTTTATACGTCTAATAAATTCTTAAAAGTCTGGTGTTCAACGTCCGTGGCAAAGGCGTTTAATTTTATTTGAAAATGTAAAAAACAAAGAAGAGAGTATTATAGAAGGTTAATATAACCCTCTACGATACTCTCTCCTAAATTTAGCCGGGTTTTATCCCAGCTTCTTCTATTTTCACTTTGATTAATCAGTTACCTTATTCTCCATTGCTTCTTTGGAAACAATTGGTCTGGAAAAAGAAAGCACGGCACAAAGCAATGCTAAAATAGTGACGGCACTTCCGACCCATGGCAAATTGGATACAGAGCCGCCCTGTGCCATTACGATGCCTCCAATTGCCGAACCAATCGAAATCCCCACTTGTATCGCTGAGTTATTGAAGCTTTGCTGAATATCAGCCGTACTTGGATCTGATTGAATCAAGTAACTTTGCTGCGGCGGTGTAATTGCCCAGCTTAACAGCGCCCAAATGATCATAATCGGTGTAAATAGTACAATTGAAAAAGTCGTAAAAGGAAGTACAAACAATGAGATTGCAAATGAAACAATCACTAACAGTACACTTTTTTTCGCACCAATCTTATCTGATAGTATTCCGCCAACTGCGCCGCCGCTAATTGCCGCTATTCCAAATACAAGATAAGCGGCACTGACCCAAGTTGAATTCAACTGTAACTCGCTCTCCAAATAAGGCGTGAAATAAGCATAAAGCGTATAATGACCTGCGAGCAAAAACATTGTCGCTAGTTGTGCACTGCCAAGTTTTAAGCTGGCAACCGCCTTTAATTGCACCTTTAAAGGAATCGCGTCTCCACCTGGCATTTTTCCCAAAAATATTGATATCAGTATAAACGAACCTGCAGCTAAAACAGCGATAATGAGAAATATGACTCTCCAGCCAAATGCATCAGAAATTAAAATCCCTAACGGAACACCCAATACAAGCGACGAGCTGATTCCCATATACACAAGGCCAACTGCTCTAGCTTGCTGTGAAGGTTTCACAACTTTTGTAGCGATGGTCAATGACAAAACTACAATTAATGCAGTACTCATCGCTATTACGACTCTTGCAATCATAAAAGAGGTAATGTTCGAACTAAAATAGGTCATGATGTTACCCGCAATAAAGACAAGTAATGAAACGAGAAAGACCTTCTTGCGCTCCATTTTACTAGTTAACACTAATAATACCGGCCCAGCAACGGCATATACAAGCGCATACACCGTTATGAGCTGTCCAGCAGTACCAATTGATATATTTAAATCTTTCGCGATTGTTGGTAAAATACCGCCAACAACCAGCTCCACAAGTCCAACCGCAACGGCTGAAATTGCTAATATGATGACTTTAAAATTCATATAAAACCCAATTCCTTTCTAAAAACCAATGAAATTATTATAATTTTTGAAAATAAAAAATCCTGATTACAAAAATGACATCTTTTTGTAATCAGGATTTTCCGGTTCCTGGTAGAGACCCTCCAGCCATATTCTAGAGGTTATACGATAAAATTTATTTTATTATTTACAAAAGATTATTATACTAGTTCGCAATACATTTTTCAAGCAGTAATTAAAGTAACTAACATGGTCTATTACTGTTCTTATTTCCTCAAATTAGTTAGGAGTATTTTACTTTAGTTAGACACTATTTTTCCCTACAACTTCTAAATGCAGTATTTATTAAATACGTTTCGAATATTTACTTAGAAAATATTTTCCCACGCTTAAACTAACAATTGTACAGATAAAAACTCTGCCAATTTCCGCTCAGGCTTATCGAGCATAATCTGCTCCAACCCGATGCCCTGATCACGCAGTACTTCAATATTTTGCACGAGGAATTCGTCACTGCCGACAACATAGAAAAGTCCATCTTTGTCTGCAGCAAGATTTTTCACTTCTTCGTAATAGTCATTACGGTTATCGATAAACTGTGATGTGAACCTCTTTTCGGGTGCTGATTCAAAAATATTAGTAAATAAATAGTCTCTTTTTGAATCGATGTTTAGTGAATGAATATGTTTAATATCATCAGCCCGTTCGAAATAATCAAGTACAAGTGGTCTAAAAGTTGCCAATCCTACACCTGATGAGAGCATATAAATATTCTTACCTTCTCTTTTAAGCGGCACATTGGAGCGGGTTTTAAAAAACGCCATTTCATCGCCCACTTCTAAGTCTCTTAAAATCGATTTAAATTCAGAACACTGCTTCCTAATACGGGTGGTAATACCAATCGAATTCTCGTGCGGTAAGGTAGAGATTGACATATGGCGAATCAAGCTGCGGTTTGGTTTATCCCCGGTATTAAAACCTTCCAATGCTAAGTGGGTATATGCCCCTTCTTCCCATGTAAAACCTTCCGGACAGTCTAGCAAGTACGTTCTAATCTCAGGCGCTTCTTGAATAACTTTATTTATTTTAGTCCAGTATATTTGCATAATCTTTTCTCCCTCACTTATCTGTATGATCATATCTACTATACAGAAAATGATAATCATTCTCAATTAAGGAGGCTGGATATTTCAAACATAAATGTTTTAGATTTAGCTAAAATTCAGCAAGAAAACGGACGCTGAACTACTCAACATTTTCAAACTAGCAATTCAAAGGAACAAACTGTTCTTTCATAAAAACACACTTAAAAGCAAGATTATTAACACTTGATTTCAGCGGTTTTTAATTCTAATTTGAAAAGTAATATGAGAGAGGAAAGAAGAGAGTGTTCTGGTGTTCACAAGAAAAACCCTGGAATCCTATAAAGGAAGACCAGGATAATATTGTACATCAGATTCGAAGAGTTTATATTAGTTAGTGCTAAGAATGGTTATAAGAGGTGAAAGTTCTCATTACATCACGTTTAAAGCTTATTCGTGTGGTATGATTTAATATTGCAATACTTCATTTTTCTTGAAAATACCAACCAATAATAGAATAAGACCTACAATGAATATCACTGGAAACACATATAACAGTAGTATCGTTGCCCAAGGATCTTCCACAATAAAAGAATAAGTTATACCAATCGAATAAGCCAAGGGTAATGAAATTGGCAACATAACAGCAATTCCCCAAATCGTGTATTTACGCTTCTTTGACTTACCCATACTAAGCAAATAAGTGATAGTCGCGCTTACAAGGGTAATTAAATAACCCAAATACAATGGGGAAATCATAATATCTTGTTTTGCAAATGAGCCATCAGAACCTATTATAAATGCTGCAAATCTAAGCCAAGGTACCATGAATGAAATCAATAAAATAAATAAGAAACACAATAAAATCATTCTTAGCATTTTGTTAAACAATAACATTCCTCCTTGTTGTTTCGTGAAAAAAAATGCTCTGGTCCGCAGTGTTATATAAATATCTAAACTATATCCTATCATAATAAGTTCTGTTTTATCGGAATATTCAACGATACCCGTGTCGGGCGCACGAAAAAAAGCATCTCCTCCTTGTGAGTAGATGCACACTCTAAACTATTTTATAAAACAATCAATCGCCCTAGTTAGATCATCAATAGCAGCTTTATCCCCTACTTCTACTGCTTCAACAATACAATGATCTATATGATCTTTTAATATAACCTTACCCGTGTTATTCAGCGCGGAGATTACCGCAGACAGTTGAATGAGTACCTCACTGCAATCTCTTCCGTCTTCTACCATTCGTTTTACCGATTCTAGATGTCCACTTGCACGGGCTAACCGATTGACGACCTTTTTTATATGTTCTTCGCTATGTTTATGATGACTATGGATTTGTTCCTCACTAATACTTTTACTATTAATAACAGACTCCCCCTATCCAATCGAATTTCATATTGACTAAAATTCTCTCTATTTTATGTAGGAAACTTTGAAAAATGTCATTTCCTATCTCTTTGTTTGAGAACCACTTACATTTTTTATCCAATTCTTTCTTAACATCATTAAAAATAGAGTAGTATCAATTTATAGTAAAATGAGACCCAAGAACTTTTTTGAAAAATAATTTTCATCATATCTAATCAAAAATCCGGTAATAAAGAGAGTCAAAAAGCACTTACCAAGTTGGACAACAGGTAAGTGCTAGTTATGTCCATTCCATTTTTCTAAGTTTTTCAATTACAATAATGAACAATCTTCCTCACATCACTGACTCCATTTCCAGTCAACAATGTTGTCTGTAACAGGCCACCCATGTCCATGTACATGGATTCTCTGTTCACCTAAATCGAGACGATCACTTCGTATATATAAATGATCAATATTGACTAGCCAAGCCCATGGCGCATCTTCAATCCAGCTGAATCCAGCTTCTCCATCCCATTGCGCCTGTTTCCAAAATTCAATTGCTTCATCTTCCGTCTTTGCTTGTAGGGCTTTTTTAAAATAGTTATCTACCATGGCATTTTTATAATATCCTGGGTTATTGTATTCAATCCCAGCATTGTCACTTCCATATATATGGTACATTTCTGACGGATCGTGACTTCCCTTCCCCATTAGTACAGCTTCTGAGTGCATCTTTTGACTAATTACATCCCAGGTTGCACCTTCTACCTTAATATGAATACCTAGTGGTTTCATCATATCTGCAACTGCAATGGAAAGAGATTGTCTTAGCGTATCATCTGAAGGATATAGGAGTGTAAATTCGGCTTTAAGTGCTCCCTTCTCAAGAATTCCATCTCCGTCCGTGTCTTTCCAGTCTGCGTCTTCTAATACTTTGCGGGCACCTTCTACATCCGTATCTTGAATCACCGTATCCGGATTCCACCAGGGTAATCCATCAACTAGTGTATATGCCGGCGAACCATATCCCGCCAATACACCATCAATTAACGCTTTTCGATCAACGGCTATATTGATGGCTTGACGGATGGCTGGATCAGCTGTGACATCATTACCAATAGGCAAACCATCTTGTGTCCGATCACCTGACTTTACATACGGGAAGACAATTCCTCGATTATCTACAGTTTGTATAGCCTCAAGTTTCATACCTGGGATTTTCTTATTGCTAAATTCGGCTGGAATAGAAACAAGATCTACAGTTCCGACTTGAGCAGCTGCAAATGCAGCGTCTTCATTCAAATAGAGGAAAGTGATTTTTTGGAAATACGGCTTTGTTCCATAGTATTCTGGATTAACCTTAACAATGAGTTGTTGTTCTTTGTCCCATTGAACGAATTGGTAAGGACCTGAACCAACTGGGTTTTCAGCATAATCACTTCCATATGCATGTTTGGGCACAATTCCTGTTTCAACTAGCGTATTTACAAATGTTGATTGCATTTCTTTTAAAATAAATTTTACCGTGGTATCGTCAACTACTTCAACTTTTTCTACTATATTTAAGTCTACAACGGATCCGCTATTCATAGCTGTGCCAAACGTAAATTTTACATCTTCAGCTGTTAATGGTGTACCATCTGAAAATTTCACGTCATCACGCAAACTGACTGTCCATACCTTTCCATCTTCACTTAACGTATAACTAGATGCCAGGTCATTTACGATATTAAGTTGATCATCCCTTGTCAATAGTGTGCTATGGAAAAGCGGCGAACCGGCACGGCCCCAACCAGTTGTAGGATCAAATCCTGTTGCAGGTTCAGATCCAATCGCAACTATAAGTTCATCCACTTGCTTTCCTTCTCTTTCTTTACTTTTCACACTATTATTAGAATCTGATACCGAACAACCTGCTACTAAAACAGAAATAGCGAAAATGGATATAACCAGAAATCCCCAAAACTTCCTTATCATCCATAACACTCCCAGTCTTTTTGTATGATAACAGTAATCATAGTATCAACGATTTTTTCTTACAAGCCTCTAAGGGGGATAAAAAAATGTGCATCTTTTCATGATGAAAAGATGCACATTCTAAACTGTTTTAACAAGGGCATAGCCTTTTATTCGACTTGACGATATCCCCCGGATAGGGATACGTGTCTAGCCCCTATCATAAGAATCAATAACTAATTTCGATGAATATCTATATATATTAGTAGCGAGTTGTCAAGATAACTTTTTGATACATAGGTACGCAAAATCACTTGCCTACGTTCTATATTACAATCTCCTTCATAAAATGAATGTATCACAACACTCATTTTAAAAAAGGGGATTAGAAAATGTATGCCATTCATTATTTTGAAAACAAAATTGAAGTACTGAATATAGCATCACGAATAATACCAGCCGTGGATGATAGCGTAAGGATAAAAGGGCGAAACGGAAAGGTGATTAGTGTTGAACAGATGACAGAAACTAAATACTTTGTGTTTGTCGAGTTTGAAAAGAAAGTGAAAAAAAGCAACACAAACTTTAGGAATCCTGGTATGAAAAGAAAATGACTTTCGATTGATATCTTGTATTGTCAGTAATAGTGTCGGATATCTGCTTGCGACACTATTCTATATCCGCCAAAAAATAATTCCTCATTAACAGCGTTAATGAGGAATCAATTTTTGGCTATTGCCGCTTCTTTGTTTTCTTATTATTAAGCCTTTCAGCTGCTGTTAACGGTTCATTCGCAAGTTCATGATCAAATTCCCGTGACAAATTTTTGCGTACCGCTTGTTCATCGTTGACGTTACTGCTTGCATTATTCTTTGGACCGTTGCTCACTATACACACCTCCATGGCCCATAGTTTGCCACGCGGTGTTTTTACTATGCATTGCAACACAATCTTATTAATCTAAAGGTTCTAAAACAATTCTGATTTGCGCTCGAACCTGTCAATACCCAAATGTACTCCCTCCTATTTCCTCATTCTTTTACGCCCCTGATTAGAAATCCTTTCTTAGATAGATATGTAGAGTTTAATAATCAAAAAGGATACAAATATTAAAAATCAGCTACTTATTGAGAAACGAATAACATGCCAAATTCTATTCTCTTTCGACAACTACCTTAAAGATAACTGGCTATTAACCTTCTAAATAGTGTCCAAGTTGAGTGAGTGAGTGACTGGCACGAGATTCATCTGAATAGTGTCCAAGTTGAGTGAGTGGCACGAGATTCAACAGCCAACTCCCCACAATGACCGCCCGGACATGTCCACCCGCCACCTCTCAATCTCCCCTACTCCCCCAAGGGTTAAAGGCACCAATTTCGCAACCGAACCTATCTTTTTATTAAACTAATATCTTTGTATTTATAATACGTATTTAGCATCTATTAAAAGTTTTTAAATTAATTTTCGAAAAATGTATCCCTTTTTGTATTTCCAATCTATATAAAGAGTAACAAGAGATCAAAGGGGCCGATCAACAATGAATTACTTAAGCAAATACCAATCTTTCGCAAATAAATATGAACTCAATGAGGCAATTGCTTCGCATTTAAATGATCATAGACACCAATTGAACGATACAGATCACAACGTACTGACGATGTTAAGCCGATATGCAGTGAAATACCCAGGCGTTGCGCACTTGAAAATAGGGACGATTGCGAAAGCTTTACATAAATCGGACCGCACTGTTCGCCGCTCAATCGAGAAACTGGAGCAACTACAAATCATTAAAAGACAAGTATTTTTACGAGAGAAAACAGGTGGACAAGGGGCCAATCTTTATATTTTTTTACCTTACAAACAAACAGAACTTACTGAAACGAAGGTAGAGCAAGTGACGAAAACAGAACAAATTCATGCACCAAATCAACCAGACATTGAAGAACCAACCATTCCAATCACACTTTACACACGTTTCAAAAATCTAATTAAGTCTTACTCGGGAGAAAATAACGAAAGCCTTGCCAGCAAACTTTACGGCATTTATCGCGTACATACCACAAAACTTATGAAATTCGAGATTCACGCGGACAAAGGAGAACTTTTAAAAACAATTGCAATCCAAGCAATTCGTGTCTTGTTTCAAGCAACAAAAAGAAAAAACATCCGCAACCTTATCGGCTATTACGACGGCATCTTCCGTGAATTAACCGACAAAGCTTTATTTGCGGAGGCTTTTATGGATTACGATGCACCAGTGGAAGTTAAAATACCGCAGATAACTTGCATCAAATGATATTTACACCCAAATATAGTATAGTGAAATAACATGTTTTTTTAGACGTATCAAATTACGGAATTGTAGTATAGGCCCTGCTCCGTTTACGTGTGAAATTGATATATGAGTAAAATTATTTAAAAGGAGTAGGTAAGACAATCATGAATACAACTACAAAGGACTCCCCTTTCATTCGTCCTTTTCTAATGCTATTTTTATTTGCAAGTTTACTATTAACAGGATGTGCTGGTGAGATAAACGACAGCACCAACAATGAGCTTGCGACGGAGAATGAAACGCTGTCACAAAAAGAAGTACAACCACCCAAAGAAGAATTCTCACCCGAATTAACAATGAGTAATACGATTGAACACAATGCATTACAAATTACAGGAAAAACGAACCTTCCTGATGGAACAATTTTATTCGTAACACTTTTAAATCATAAATCTGTAGAAATAGAAAAAGCACTCACAGTGAAAAACGGTGAGTTTTCTGCGGATGCAATACCAATTGAAGAGTTAAAATCAGGCAAGCAATCGATCAAGGTATCGTTGGCTGATGATCAACCAGATGCAGTCGTAGCGATTATCGGGGATTCTCGTGATTTATTAATCAGTGATTATGTTGAACTAAACAAACCATTAACGACTACTGCCAAGATTGATGTACCAAGCGAACGCGCTCCGCCGAGTGATGTACAAGGTATCAAAACGAAAGTTACGAGAGTTATCGACGGGGATACAATCATTGTAAATATGGATGGTAAAGAAGAAAGGGTAAGACTTATTTTAGTGGATACCCCAGAAACAAAGCACCCTCAAATGGGGGTCCAACCTTACGGACCAGAGGCATCTGCATTCACGACCGAACAACTTGAAGGTAAAGTTATCACATTAGAAATCGGAGTCCAAGAACGCGATAGATATGGGAGAGTGCTCGCCTATGTGTGGCTGGGCGACAAACTTTTTAACCAAACGTTACTAGAAAAAGGCCTTGCACGAGTTGCGGTCTACCCACCGAACACAAAGTATTTGGATGAGTTGAATGCCACACAAGATACTGCGAAGAAAAAAGCAATCGGGATTTGGTCGATTGAAAATTATGTTTCAGCTAAAGGATTTAACGATCACCAACAAAATCAATCCTTTGCAACGACAAGTAAACCAAAAGTAGAAACGCAACAAGTACAAAAACCTGAACCAGAAAAAACAGGTGAATGTAACATCAAAGGAAGTAGTAGCGGCATTTACCATGTTCCCGGGAGCACTTATTATGAACGAACAACAAACCCTGATAGGATGTTCTGTTCGATTGAGGAAGCACAGAACGCTGGATTTAGAGCGCCAAAACGGTGATAGTGAAAGGTGTCTTTTTTATTGCCTGTGTAAAATGCAACTATAACAATTCAAGTATATGATTAATACTACATACGGAGTCCAATCAAACTTTATAATGATTGGACTCTCAACTTTCCTTATGCAATTGTAGCAAATTGACTGAATAGCTTGTTGCAAAGGTTCCCGAATTATTAACAGAAGAAAGCTACTTCATCAAACGAAAAAAACACTATATATTAAAAAATCCTGTCTCTCATGTTTGATAGACAGAATTTCCTTCATTTTAAATTGATATATACTTACTACCTTCTCTAATACTAAGTGGTGATAATTTCTCTCTGTGC